>CALMZU010000203.1 GCA_937870775.1 uncultured Elusimicrobia bacterium | reverse complement strand
CTACCGCGAATACTGCTACGGCTGCCGCCGGGCGAAGATGAACTGCCTGTGCGGCAGCATAAAGCCATTCGCCACGCGCATGCGCTTCGTGATACTGATGCACGAGGAGGAGGCGAAGAAGCAGAAGACCGGCACCGGGCGGCTGGCCAGGCTCTGCCTGAACAATTCGGAGCTGCTGGTGGGCATAGACTTTACGCGCAATGAGCGGGTGAACGCGCTGCTTAAGGACCCGGCCTACGTCCCGATGGTGCTTTACCCCGGCCCGACGGCGGTGAATTTCCCGGCGATGGGGAAGGACGCGCTGCCGCCGGGCAAGAGCTTCCTCATCTTCGTGATCGACGGCACCTGGCGCACGGCGAAGAGCATGCTGAGCAAAAGCCCTAACGTGAAGGCCCTGCCGCGGATCTCGTTCGCGCGCAACTACCTTTCGCGCTTCAGGATAAAGAAGCAGCCGATGGAGCACTGCGTCTCGACGATAGAGGCCATCTACCACCTTTGCCGCGAGGCAGAGGAGGCCGGTTACGAGGATATAGGCCCCGGCGCCGGGATACTCAACGAGGTTTTCGACAAAATGGTCGAAACGCAGTTGCGCTATAGCCGCGAGCACCGCCACCGGCGGGAGGATAATAAGAGACAAAGACCGGCGGACGGCCGGGCATGAAAAAACCGCCGGACCGCCGGCGGTTTTTTTTCGTCCCCGGATCAGTGCGCCGGGGGCGCGGAGGGGGAGATCAGTTCGGCCACGGCGGCCAGCAGAGATTTCTCGTTGAAGGGCTTGGTGAGGAAGGCCACGGCGCCCATCATCTGCGCGCGGCGCTTCTCCACCTCGAAGCTCTTGGCCGACATGACAACGACCTTCACCGGCTTCAGCGCCGGGTCGGAGGAGACGGCCTTGCAGATGTCCAGGCCTGTTATGCCCGGCATCATGATATCGGTTATGACGAGCCTGGGCATGGCCTTCTTTATCTCGGCCACGGCCTCGCGCGACTCCTGCACCAGCAGCACCTTGTAGCCGGCGCCGGCCAGTATGTCGCGGGCTATCTCGCCTATCAGCGGATCGTCCTCAACAAGTACTATATCTGTAGTGTCCATATTCCAACCTAACTACAGGATACATTAATATTCACGTCGAGGGAAAGGGCGGGGCGCGTCCGGGGCGTAAAAAAAGGCGCCAGAACCTTCCGGCGCCCTTTCTGTCCGCCGGTACGGCTTACTTCTTGGCGGGCGCCGCCGCGGCCTTAGCCTCGACGACCGACTGCACCTTTATGGCGGCCAGCGGGTACTTGGGCGGGTTGGGCGGCAGGAACTCGCCCTTCACGGTGACGGTCTTGCCGGCCATCTTCTCGAGGGGCTTGAAGACCTTCTTGTCGGCGCCGGGGAGCAGCTTTATGCTCTCCTCGCCGGCCTTCAGCAGAATGGTGTCGTACTTCTCGTGCTTGGCCGGGTCGGCCTTTATTATCTCGATCACGCCGGTCTTCTCGACGATCACGGGCTTCTTGGCCTCGGGCTTGGCCTGGGCCCACGCGCCCGCCGCCACGGCCAGCAGGCCGAGGGCTATGATACCGCCTATTATCCTGTTCTTCATCGTATCTCCTTTTAAATCAACAGCTTCTATATCCGATGATACATATTTGCCGCGGCCGGCTCAAATGAACGGGGAGGCCGAACGTCCCCCCGCCGCCTAGGACCTTTTGCCCTTACGCCGCGGCGCTCCAACTGTAATAATATATTCGATGAAGAAAATAAACTTCCCGATACTGCTCTCCGCTTTATGGCTCGCCGCCCTGCCGCTGACCGCGGCGGAGACGAAGACGCCGGCTTACGATTATCTTACCGCGCTGGCCGACCAGCCGCTGCTGGACGTCTCCGTCCCGGCGCCCGCGCCGGAACCGGCGTCGGAAGTGAGCAGGGCTTACGAGAACCCGCCCTGCGTGCCCAGCCAGGCGCTGCTGCCGGGGAAGGGCTTTACCCCGAAGGTCAGCGACGAGCGCCGCCTTCGCGCCATAGAGGACCTTCTGGCCAAGATAGCCGTCTGCAAGCCGATGCCCTATGACAACGACGGCAACGTGCACAGCAAGCCGCATCCGGGCCTGCCCGCCAAACCCGCCGGCTATTACCTGGAGTATACGCTTATAGTTCCCAACCGCCCTACCGGTTCCGGCCCCGAGCCGGTGGTCATAGGCGGCAACACCTACATGGCCGGGCCTGTGCAGACCTTCCGCGGCGCCGAGCGCATCATGATCGGCAACCACAGCGAGGTCTACTACACGCCGGACCATTATAAGACCTTCATCAGGCTCTCCATAGCGCGCTGAACCGGGGCCTGTTCCCGGGACAAAAAAATACCGCCGGCCTTTCGGGCCGGCGGTATTTTGTGCTACGGCGACTGGATTACCAGCGCTTGTCGTAGCCGCCGCGGTCGCCACCGCGACCACCGCGATCACCGCCGCGGCCGCCGCCGAAACCGCCGCCGAAGCCGCCGCGGCTGCCGCCGGTGCGGGGCTCCATCGGGCGAGCCTCGTTCACGGTCAGCTTGCGGCCGCCGAACTCGGTGCCGTTAAGCTTCTCTATGGCGGCAGTGGCTTCCTCGTCGTTGGACATCTCGACGAAGCCGAAGCCGCGGCTCTGGCCGCTGAACTTGTCGGTTATCAGCTTGGCGCTGGCAACCTGGCCGTGCGTCGTGAAGAGGGCGTTGAGCTCCTCCTCGGTGGTCTTGAAGGGCAGGCCGCCCACGTATATTCTCTTGCTCATTGTGTTATTCTCCTGGCAACTATATTTCCTGAACTCGTTATCTTCGGCTAACTCTTCCAGTTGTTGCTTGGAGGATAGACCAAAAAACTGAGGCAGGTTGACTACCCGTATAGTATGCCATTTATCGGGGCGGGATGGATATAGGTCTTAAGGGCAAAAAGGACCTATATGGTTTTCGGGCTTCCTGGCGCTTTGTTTTGTAGAATGGGGCTATGCAGCCCGATCATAAGCTTTATCTGGAGATGGCCCGCCGCGGTTCGCGGGGGCGCTGGTTCTGGCTGGCCGGCGTATGGCTTTACACGGCCGGCCTGGTGGGCATATGCCTTGTGCTGGCCGTCTGGCCGGTGATGTTCTACCTCAGTTTCGGCAAGACCGGCATAGGTTACGCCGTGGCCTTGCTGGCGATGGCGGGGCTGGTGGTGCTGGGAAGCCTGCTGCGGCGCGTCTCGTACCGCATAGCCCTGGGCGAAGGCCTGGATATAACCAGATATTTCGACGAGGACGGTAAGGGGGAGAAAAAATGATAGGGGCGTTCTTTTATCTGGCAATGGCCGGCCTGGCCGGTTATTATTTCAATAAATACCTTAAGACCAAGGGGAAGGACCACCTCAAGAGCTGCAGCAGCGTGGTGTTCGTGGCGGTCTTTGTCGCTTCGTTCGCCTGCGCCGTGGAAGGGACCCTCTACCCGGAGAAGGCCTGGCGGGCTTATGCCGTGCTGTTCGCCGGCGCCGCGCTGGGTACCGCGCTCCTGGTGGCCGGCTACGAGGGCTGGAAGAAGGCCTGGGCCCTGGCGCAGGCCGCCCTTTTCCTTATATTCACCTCGCTGATCATCTCCTCCATGCCTTATTTCGGCAAGGCGGTGCTGGTCTCCAGGGCGCGCGGGGCCTGCGAGAAGGCCGCGCCCGGCTGCGCCGGCAACCTTTATTCGCTGGACAAGGCCGGCCGCGAGCGCCTGGCCCCGCAGCTGGCGGCGCTGCTGGATTCGCCGGACCGCCTGACCCGCATAGGCGCCCTCTACGCCATGGCTTATATACCTGAAGAATGTTCCGCCTGCGTGCCGCGGCTGGCGGAGCTGGCCGGCACCGCCGGTGAGGACGAGTTCGACGCCGTTATGGGCCTTATAGACAAAATGGGGCCGGCCGCGGCCGGCGCCGCCCCGGCCCTGGAGGCGCGCCTGTCCGGCGCCGAAGGCCGTGAGAGGTACAGGCTGGAGGCGGCGCTGAAGGTGCTGCGGGCGCCGGCTTCCGCCCCGGCGCAATGAACCCTCCCGCTCCCGGCCCGCGGCGGAAAATCATATAATTATCTTTCCGTCGCGGCGGAGCTCCATGAGAAGACTTGTCCTGATAACTGCCGTTCTGTCCTTCCTGCTGCCGGCCGGCGCCTTCGCCGCCGGGGCCCGACCGGCTTCAAACCTGCTCACCAACGCCCGCATAACGCAGATGCTCCGTTCCGGCGTCAGCGAGAGCACCATCATAGACCTGATAAAACAGTTCCCCGACAGGCTCGACGACAGCCCGGAGGCGCTGGTGCGGCTGCGCTCCGAAGGGGCCAGCAGCAGGCTGCTGCTGGCGCTGAGGGGGAGCGTGCTGGCCGCCCGCCGCAAGGCCGCCGCCGGCGCGGAGGAGGAGCCGGCGGCTCAGGCCGGGGACTCCGCCGGGGAAGCCGCGGAGGAGCCGGATAACTATTCTTACGGCCCGCTCAGCCTGGGCGCGGGCTATCCCTTTATCGCGCTCAAGTACGACCGCGGCGAGTATTCCGGCGAAGCCCGGTTCATCAGCTACAAGGGACTGCGCACCTTCGCGCTGCGCGGCTACTGGAATTTTTACGAGGAGCAGCCGCTCTCGGCCTATACCGGGCTGGAGGCCGGCTACGTAAGTTACGGCTCCGGCGGCCATTCCGGTTCGGCCAGGGAACTGTCCCCGTTCCTGGGCCTGGCCTACGCCGTTGCGCCGGCCGTCTCTTTCACCGCCGACGTCTCGCCGTCGCTGGTGTTCCTGCCCGGCGGCGGCACCGACTCCGGCTTCGGCAAGGTCGGCTGGTACGTCAACCTCGGCGTCTCCTTCCGTTTCCGTTCCCCCGGCGGCGCCCCGTCCGCCGAAGAGGAAGAGTCGGGCGAGGCCGCCCCTGCGCCGCGCGCCGAAGAGGAAGAGGCCGCCCCGTCCCGGCGCAGGGTGTCCACCTACGCCCGCGTGCCTTACGAGGAGTACCTCGCCGACGCCGAGGACGCCATCTCGCAGCGCAATTACCGCAAGGCCGACCAGGTCTACGCCCGCGCGCTGGAGGCCCTGCCCGAGGACGACGACAGGCGCGCCCTGCTTTACGAGCGGCGCGGCTGGCTGGCCGGCCGACTGAAGGATTACGCCGCCGCGCGCGACTTCTATTTCAAAGCCGTGGACATAGTGAAGCGGAGCCGGTCTTTCGACACCACGGCGGTGAAGGCTTACGGCGGGCTGGGCAGCTCCTTCGAGAAACTGGGCAACGACGCGCTGGCCATAAAGTATTACCAGCGCGCGCTGGACATCTGCGCCGACGAGAACCTGCGCCGCGAGATAGCCGTCCGCCTGGACCGCCTGCGCGAGTGAGCGGGGACGTTCTTGGTTTTTAGTTTTTCGCCGCCGGGAGTCCGGCGGCTTTTTAATTCTGTAGTACCGGCTCCGAACCGGCTTTAGGGGCCAGCAGGCGGGCGGCCGCGCGGCCGCGGGCGAAAAGCCAGGCCAGCCACGCGCCCTTGGCGAAGGTGGAGAGGCTGATGGCCCACCAGATGCCGGCGGCGCCCAGCCCCAGCGTCACGGCGAGCAGCCAGGCCAGCGGCCAGCGGGCCACGGTTAGCGGCACGGCTATCAGCATGTAGCCGCGCGTGTGGCCGAGGCCGTTGAAGGCGCCCTGGAACATCAGTTCCCAGCCGAGGAAGATCTCGAAGTAGCCTATGACGCGCAGGTAGCGCGCGGCGTTGGCTATCACGTCGGGGTCCGACGTGAGCGGCCGCACCAGCCAGCCGGGGACGAAGATGAAGGCCAGCGCCACCGGCAGCAGCAGCGCGGTGATCAGCGCGCAGCCGCGCGAGGCTATGCGCCTGACGCTGCGGGTGTCGCCGCGGCCGTAGGCCTGGCCTATCAGCGTGGCCATCGCCGTGGAGAAGCCCATCGCGAGGTAATAAGGTATCCCTTCCCACCTGAAGCAGACGGAGAGGCCAGCGAGCGGCGCCTCGCCGAAGCGCGTGATGATGGCGGTCAGCGCCGGGTACACCATGGACCAGACCACGTTCACCGCGGCCGAAGGCACGCCTATGCGCAGCATGGCCCTGGCATGGGCGAAGGACGGCAGGCGCAGCAGCCCGGCCAGCGGCGGCAGGAAACCCCGGCGGCGCAGGTATACCGTCTGCAGCGCCAGCGCGAAGACGGTGGCTATCACCGAGGCCGAGGCCGCGCCGGCCACGCCGAAGGGCCGCCCGGTGAGGTAGCCCAGTATCAGCACCGGGTCCAGCGCCATATTGATGGCCACCGAGCCGGACATTATCAGCACGTTGGTCCTGGTGTCGCCGTAGGCGTTGAAGATGCTGCCGGCGAGGTTGCAGAGGTAGAAGAGCGGCAGGCCGCAGACGTAAATGCCGAGGTAGCGCCGGGCGTGCACGGCGGTCTCGGGCCGCAGGCCCATCAGACCGAAGACGGCGTCCATGGACGGCAGCAGCAGCGCCATCACCAGCAGGCTGGCGCCGAGGCTGAGCCAGGCGGCCTCCACTGCCACGCCCTTCGCCTCTTCCTTCCTGCCGGCGCCGAACAGCTGCGCTATCAGGCTGTTGGCCCCGACGGTGGTGGCGTTCATGGCCGCGTAGATGGCCCAGGTCAGGAAGGCCGCGGAGGCCACGCCGGCTATGGCCGAGGTGCCCAGCCTGCCCACCCAGAATATGTTTATCACGTCGAAAAGGATGAAGCCGAGAAAGCCCAAAAAGGCGGGCACGGCTATGCGCAGTATCTGCGGGTCAACCGGGTCGGTGAGGCGGAATTTCATCCTATATAGTTTAACTTATGCGGCGCCTTTTTGTTTTGTAGAATTATCGGCGATGGACGTACGCATATGAACGGGAACGCCGCCGGGCCGGCCGGGAAGGCCGGGCTTCTGGACTGGTTCTATTACCTGGCGCCGGTGTGGCTGGCGCTGGAGCTGCTGGTCTGGCCCAATTTCCGCGCAGGCGCGGTGGTGGGCGGCGGCGCCGCCGGGGCCGCCGCCTTCTACGCCGCGGAGTGGGGCCTGGGCGCGGCCCTGTTCTTCAGGCTGCCCTACGCCGGGCTGGCCGCGCTGGGCGAGAACGTGGTATACCTGGTGCTGGTGCTGAAATTCATATTGTTCTCGCCGCTGGACATGGCCATGGCCATAGCCGACGATTCGCCGTCGGCTTCCGGCGCCGCGGCCTCTTACGCCGCCGCCCTGCCTGGCGCGCTGGTCTCCATGGCGCAGGTCGTTTTCAGGCTGAAGGGGCAGGTCTCGCGGTTCCGCTAGCCGCGGTATTTATATTGTGTCCCCAAATCAAATACAATATAGGCGCGGGCGAGGCCCGGTAAATTTATACAGGAGACTTGTGCGAATATGATCAATTGTCCCAAGTGCAATTCGGAAAAGCTGGTAGAGACCCCCGCGCTGGGGAACATCCCCCTGGACGTCTGCCCCGGCTGTTCCGGCATCTGGTTCGACAAGGGCGAACTCGAGGCCCTGCTCGCCAAGTCGCAGGGCTCGCCAGCCGGCTCGCTGGATTTCCTCAACCCTAAAGAAAGTTCGATGAACTGCCCGCGCTGCGGCAAGAGCATGTCCCGCGGCGGACTGGTGAACCCGCTGCTGCTGGTGGACAAGTGCGAGGTCTGCGGCGGCGTCTGGCTGGATCCCAACGAGCTCGGCCTGGTGAAGAAACTGCTCGGGCTCTCCGGCGGTCCTTCCGACGTGAAAGTGGAGCGGGCCGCCGCTGCCCCCGAAGCTCCCGCGGCTTCCGGTCCCGGTTCGCTGGTCAAGGCCTTCGCCGCCGTCGCGGCTCTGGCCGGCCTGGCCGGTCTCAGTTTCGAACTGTACCTGTATTTCAGCCCCACTGAAGCCGTGACCTATACCCCGTCGGCCGGCCTGACCGCGCTGAGCGTGCTTTTCTTCGCCGGCGGCGCTTTCGGCCTGGGGCGTAAATAGTTCTTAACGGCGGTGCGGGGAAGGGGGGGCGCATGAAAGACGATAACTGCGCCGCGGTGCTGGTCGTCGACGACGATAAGCACGTGTGCGACCTGATAAAAGAGGCCCTGGCCGGCCAGGGCTACGAGGCCGTGGTGGCCGGCAACGGCCGCGAGGCGCTGGACTATCTCAGGAGTTCGGCGCGGCAGCCGAGGCTGATACTGCTGGACCTGATGATGCCGGAGATGACCGGCTGGGAGTTCCGCCGCATACAGGAGGAGGACCCGGCCATAGCCGGCATACCGGTGGCCATAATCACCGGCCTCCCCGACGTGGAAGGCAAGGCCTCCGTGATAGGCGCGGTGGACGTGCTGTACAAGCCTTCGAAGGTGGAGGAACTGACGGCGCTGGTATCGCGTTTCTGCCGCTGAACCGCAACATGGGAACACCGCACGATCTCATCATGAAGCTGGCCGCCGCGCTGTGGCTGGCCTCTCCGGCCGCCGCCGCTTCCGGGCCTTATGTGAAGGCCGCCCTCAACAATAATCCAGCCGCCCCGGCCGCCTGGCACAACCAGATGGACGGCCGCCGCGTGGACCTTTCCAATGCGCCGGGCGTGATGGTGAACGGCTACGGCTTTCCCGAAGGCCGGGCGCGCGTGACGGTGTTCGCCGGCGGCGGCAAGGTGGCCGAGGGCGAGGCCGCGGTCTCGTCCGGGAACTTTTCCGTGCTGCTGCCGCTGGCCTCGCCGCTGCGCGATCCGCGCGAACTGGAAATAAAGGTCGGCCCCTCGTTCTCCCAGCGGGTGCCCGCCGGGCTGCGGCGTTTTAAAGGCAGGGTAAAGCGCGCGGACGGTTCCGCCGTGCCGCGCCCGCTGGTGACCAGCGGGCTCTACAGGCGCTCGTTCTTCTACGTCACCGTGGTGGGCGGCGAGGACGGCTCTTTCGAGATACTGCTGCCGGGCGCGGTGCAGACGCTCTCGGTCTTCGAGAACGATACGTCGAAGGAAGAGCTCGGGTGCCGCTTCGTCGGCGGCGAGCCGAAGGGCTGGCCGCGGCTTTCGGTCTGCGCCGAGCCTCGGCTGTCGGTGGAGGCGCGCTGATGGGATTCGAGATAACCCGGGTAAGGACGGCGGCGGGGCTGAGGGCCTGCGCCAGGTGCATGGCCGCGAGCGACCCGTGGCTGCGGCTCGGCCGGGGCTACGCGGCCTGCCTTAAGTCGCTGGCCGCCCCGCGCGAGGTCTACGCCGCGCGGCTGGACGGCGCCTTCGCCGGCTGCATAGCCGTGCAGCCCTACGGAGTCCTTAACTGCTACGTGCAGACCGTCTGCGCGGCGCCGGAGTTCCGCGGCCGCGGCGTCGGCACGGCGCTGCTGGCCTTCGTCGAAAAACGCTTCTTCGCCAAGGGCCCGAACATCTTCATCTGCGTCTCGTCGTTCAACAAGGGCGCGCAGCGCCTGTACCGGCGGCTCGGTTACGAGCGCGCCGGCACGCTGAAGGATTTCATCGTGAAGGGGAGCGACGAGTACCTGCTGCGCAAGACCCGCCGTCAGTAAACTTCGTTCGTGAGGCAGTGCACCGAGCCGCCGGCGTACTTGAAGCTGGTCAGCGGCGCCACGTAGCGCTCTATGCCCAGTTTCTGCAGCGTCTCTTCCACGCCGGGCGTGGAGAAACGGCTGCAGTTCACCATGACGCCGGGCGCTATCAGCGCGTTCACCGAATAATCGCCCAGGGTGTCCCCGGAGCCGGAGGAATCCTGCGCCGAGACCTCTATTATAGGTATGCCTGTGGCGCGCAGCTGCGCGAGGCTGTCGGGCTTTATGCTGCCGCCTGCTATGATCAGCGCCGCCAGCTTGTTGTCGGCGGTGACCACCGGCGTGAAGACGGTGTCGAGGTGGTAGCCTTCCGATTCCACCAGTATGTAGTTGTCGGGGCGTATGATCTCGCGCACGAAGTCGTGCCCCTTGCGGTTGGAGCGGGACAGGCCGCCGAAATAATAGCTGCCGCCGGCGGTCTCCAGGTAGTTCACGTCGCCGCCCTCGAGATAGGAGCCCTTGGGCAGGCTGACCACGGTCTTCTTAAGCTTGGACTCGACGAGGCGGGAGTGGAACTCGCCCTCCAGCACGCGGTCCTTAACGCTGAAGCGGCTCTTTATCCAGATGCCGCGGAAGATCAGGCCGCCGTCGCGGATGAACACCGCGTCGTGGTAGAGGCTGCCGGGGCGGTTGAGCTCCTCGGGGAAGGGGATGATCTGCAGGTGGAAGCCGGCCTGCAGCAGCGTGGCCACGAAGTTGAGCCACTCGCGGCGCAGCAGCTGCTGGTCCGCCGTTATGCCGTTGTTCTTGGCGTAGAGCGTGGCGAAATTTATGCTGGATTCGGTCTCGCCCTTGTGCACGGGGTAGCCGTTGGGCCACATGCCCTTGACCTCGGCGGTGACGGGTGGGAGTCCGAGCAGAATGATCTCGCGGTGGTGTTTGTATGCGTTCATACTTTTTCCTGTTCCTATTATTATAGTCTTTCGCGGTTTCAAGTTAAAGCGCGGCCTTTTTGTAGAATATCCCCGTATGAAGGAATACGCCGACGTGAGGATGCATACCGCCGAGCACCTGCTGAACCGCACGGTGTCTCTGGCGCTGGGCTGCGGCCGCGCTTTCAGCTCGCACATCGAGAAGAAGCGGTCCAAGTGCGACTACCATTTCGGCAGGGACCTGACGCCGGAGGAGCGCGGCGCCATAGAGCGCCGCGTCAACGAGCTGATAAAGGCCGGCCTGCCGGTGCGCGAGGAACTGATGCCGCGCGCCGAGGCCGAGCGCGCGCTGGACCTGGCCCGCCTCCCGGACGGCGCCGCCGGGGACACGCTGCGCGTCATAAGGATAGGGGACTACGACGCCTGCGCCTGCATAGGCCCGCACGCCGCCTCCACCGCGGAACTGGGGACCTTCCGCATCGTCTCCACCGGCTGGGCTGAGGGAGTGCTGCGCATACGCTTCAGGCTGGACGCCTGAGCGGCCTTGTTTTAAAAGCGACTCATTTTGTAGTCTTTTCCTAGCGGCCGCGGGGCCGCTACGGGGGGCGAATGAAATACAACGCTTACAGGGAAGGCTTCACGCTGATAGAACTGCTTGTGGTGGTCATCATCATAGGCATACTGGCCAGCGTCGCCATACCGCAGTATTCCAAGGTGGTGGAGCGGGCCAGGGTGGCGGAGGCGCAGAGCGTCTTCGCCAACGTGAAATCCGCGCAGATGCGCGCGATGGCCAAGGACGGCCGCTACACCATGAAATGGGACGACCTGGACCTGGCCTTCACCGACAGCGCCGGCAAGCCCTGCGCCGGGGCCGGCGGCTGCGCCCAGAAGATCTACACCTACATGCTGGACCAGGACGGCTCGATCTACGCCACGCGCAACCCCGTGCCGGCGCCCTCCTCGTCCTACGGCACATACACGCTGGTCTACGACGTTACCACCGGCGGCATCACCTGCACGCAGCTTAAGTGCGAAATGGAGCTCATCTGATGAACAAGCGCAACATGCTCATAGCGGCCGCAGTGCTGGCGCTGGCCGGCTGCGGCAAGTTCGGCGACAAGGCCGCCGCCGAGAAGAAGCAGGCCGAGGCGCAGGAGGCCGTCACAAAAGCGCAGGCCAAACTGGAGACCAGGCTGGCCTACAAGCCCGAGACCTCGAACCCGGGCGCGGCGGGCGGCGCGCTGGTGAGCCTGCTTTGCTCCTCGCCCAGGCTGGTGGAGGATATCGCCAACGAGCGGGACCTGCTTGACGCGCTTTCCGGCGCGGGCGGCGACGGGGAGGAGGCGAAGCAGCAGTTCATCAATTCCCGCAACCGCTACCGCACGGTCCTGGAGCGCAAGCTGCCGCCGCGCGGCGCCAGCTTCGAGGATTTCAAACGTTACGCCGCGGGCCGCGACGACGCCGAGCAGAGGCGCCGGATGAAGGCGCTTATAACCAGGATCTGTCCCCGCGGCGACGAGGCCGCCCTCGAGAAAGCCGCCGGCGACCTGATGTACTATTTCTCCGCCCAGCCGCCCGGGAAATAACCCCGCGTTCCATGTCTTCGACGTTTCACGCTGATCTGACTTCCCGCGCTGCGCTGTTCCTGCTGCTGGCCCTGCCCGCCTGCGCCGCGGCGCAGCTTTACGGCGGGTCCCCCGACTATAAAAGACCGGAACTGTACCTGGCGCCAGGGCCGCAGTCCGCGCTCGAGATGAGCGCCGGCGCGCTGCGGGCCGAGATAGGCGTCAGTTCCGCGGCCGCGGCCGGCGAACTGGTCCCGGCGGTGTTCAACTGGCTGGCCGCCGGCTTCAAAGCCTCGGCGGAAGGCGGCAGGCTGATAGGCAAGACCACGGCCTCCGGGCTCATGAAGGAACGCCGGCTTTCCGGCTGCCACGACTGGGCGCTGGTCTTCTCGGCGGTGCTGCGCCGGCTGGGTTACCCGGCCATAATGGCCGACGCCGCCGGCATAAAATGGGCACGCGCTTACAAGCCCGGCGGGCCTTTATCCGGCCATGTCTTCGTGGAGGCCTATATAGGCGGGCGCTGGACGCTGATCGACTCCGCTTCCGGCCGCTACGTGACGAACTACGATCCGGCCAACCCGGTGCTGCCCCTTCGCGCCGGCGACGAGACCGAAGGTTACTATGTGATGTTCAAGGGCGCCGACCCGGCCTCCTACGGCATAAGTTCCGACGGGGAGCTGGGACGGAAGATGAAGGATTTCGCATCGCGCCTGCCCCGCCTGAAGCTCTCATATCCCGATTACGAAATAATAGCGCCCCGCCCTTCCTCGTCCCGCTGATCGTATGGAAAATATAGCGTGGCTGCCCTTGACCCCGGCCGACCTTGACGCCGTGTGCGCCGTGGCCGGGCGCGCGCACGCGGACCTGCCTGAAAGGCCCGAGGTCTTCGCCGAGAAACTGCGGCTTTTCCCCGGCGGCTGCTTTAAACTGGCGCTCGGCGTGACGGTGACAGGGTATGCGCTTATGCACCCCTGGCCGGCCGGCTCGGCCCCGAAGCTGGACGCTTTCATAGGCGCGCTGCCGCCGGACGCCGGCGTGCTGTACCTGCACGACGTGGCCATGCTGCCGGAGGCCCGCGGCCGCGGCGCGGCCCGCGCCATCGTGGACATAGCCGCAAAGCTGGCCCGTTCCCGCGGGCTCGCCGGCCTGGCGCTGGTCTCGGTGCACGGCACGGCCGCGCTCTGGGAGCGCCTCGGCTTCAGGCGGGCCGCCGGGCCGGACCTGTCGTCCTACGGCGGAACCGCCGTCTACATGACGCGCGGCCTGCTTTAAGGGCGGACCGTTTTGTAGAATAGGTATATGCCCGCCACTAAAAAGCACATAGACTGGGTGAAGGAATATTTCAGGAAGGCCTGCGGCACGCCGGTGCTGGAGAACTTCCTCGGCGTCACGCTGGATTCGGCCGAGGAGGGGAAGGTCTCCTGCCGCATGAAGGCCGCGCCCGCCCACGGAAACATCTACGGCACCGTGCACGGCGGCACCCTGGCCGCGCTGGCCGACTTCGCGATGGGCGTGGCCTGCGTCACCACCGGCAAGCGCGTGGTCACCATAGACATGAACATCAGCTACATCAAGGGCTCGCCGGTGGACTGCGGCCTCAGGGCCGAGGGGCAGGTGGTGAGCGCCGGCCGCCGCATCATGCGCGCCGAGGGCCGCATATACGGCGGCGACCAGCTGCTGGCCCGCACCCAGGCCTCCTACTATATCACCGGCGATTTCACCGCCGAGGACCACCCCCGCCGCTGACGCTTCCCCGGGCCCCCTGCCCGGTAGGCCCTTGACAATTATTCTCCGCCGCTTAAACTCTATGTAGCAGTTATCCTTCTGCATGGAGACGGCATGATGAAAAGAACAGGACTTTCCGCGCTCTCGTTGCTCTTCTCGGTCTCGCTCGCTTCCGCTTCCGATTTCTCCCTGAACCGCGCCGGCGCCGCCGACCTCGCCGCCGGCGAAATGCCCGCGCCCTCCGCGCCCGCCGCGCAGGAGAAGGCCGCGCAGAAGGAATGGACCATCATGGTCTTCTCCAACGGCAAGAACAACCTGGAGAAGTACCTGCTCGACGATTTCAACGAGATGGAGGCCGTGGGCTCCACCGACAAGGTGAACGTCGTGGTGCAGCTCGGCCGCATCGACGGCTACGATTCCTCCGACGGCGACTGGACCGGCGTGCGCCGCTACTTCGTCACCAAGGACGCCGACAGGAGCAAGATCTCCTCCACGCTGGTGCAGGACCTGGGCGCCTCCGACATGGGCGACTTCAAGACGCTGGCCGCTTTCGGCAGCTGGGCCAAGGCCAACTACCCGGCCAGGAAGTACATGCTGATCATAGAGAACCACGGCGACGGCTGGAGCCGCGGCCGCCGCGTGCGGGTCAACCGCGGTATCTCGTTCGACGACGAGACCGGCAACCACATCTCCACGCCCCAGCTGGGCGCCGCGCTGCGCGAGATGGGCGGCGTGGACGTGTTCGGCACCGACGCCTGCCTGATGCAGATGGCCGAGGTGGTCTACGAGATAAAGGATTCCGCCCGCTACGTCGTGGGCTCCGAGGAAACCGAGCCCGGCGACGGCTATACCTACGACATGCTGCTCGGGCCGCTGGCCGCCAACCCCGGCATGGCCCCCGCCGAGCTGGGCACGCTGGCCGTGAACGCCTACGGCGACCACTACGACTCCACCGGCGACGGCTACACGCAGAGCGTGGTGGACTCGGCCGCCGTCCCCGGCATGCTGGCCGCCGTCAACGATTTCGCCGCGGCCCTGCAGCGCTCCGGCGAGAAGGAACTGGCCAAGAGCGCCCGCGACCAGGCGGTAGCGTTCTCCACGCCGGAGAACAAGGACCTGCACCACTTCGTCTCGCTGGTCGTGGCCGGCACCAAGAACGCCGAGGTGAAGGCCAAGGGCCAGGCCCTGCTGGACTTCATCACCTCCTCGCTGGTGCTGAAGCACCGCAGCCAGAGCTCCTCCGGCGGCGGCTGGTCCGAGCCGGTGGACTTCGCGCCCACCCGCGGCCTCGCCGTGTACATGCCCTACGGACTCCCTTCCTCCGGCTACGCCGAGCTGCAGTGGGCCAAGGCCTCCGGCTGGGACGAGTTCCTCGCCTGGCTGAAATAGGAAATAGGGGACGTTCTTAGTTTTTAGTTTTGCGGGCCGCCGGTGAAAGCCGGCGGCCCTTTTTGTAGAATATGGCTTTACAGGGGGAAACATGAACGATCTTAAAGGCGCCGCCCAGGCGCTGAGCATCAAAGGGCTTTCAAAGAATTTCGGCGCCAAGCGCGCCGTGGACGGGCTGGACCTGGAGATACCGGCCGGCGAGTTCCACGCGCTGCTGGGCCCCAACGGCGCCGGCAAGACCACCACGCTGCGCATGGTGGCCGGCCTGCTGAAGAACGACGCCGGGTCGGTCTCCGTTTACGGCCACGACATAGGCCTCAGCCCCGCCGACGCCAAGCGCGCGATGGCCTTCCTGCCCGACGATCCGATGCTTTACGGCAAACTGACCGCGCTCGAGTACCTGGAGTTCGTCGCCGGGCTGTGGGGCGTGCCGGCCGCCGAGGCCGGGCCGCGCGCCAAAGAGCTGCTGGAATGGCTGGAGCTCTGGGACAACAGGGACCAGTACTCCGAGGGCTTCTCGCGCGGCATGCGCCAGAAACTGGCGCTGGCCGGCGCCATGATACATTCGCCCCGCCTGATGATCCTCGACGAGCCGCTGACCGGCCTGGACGCGCGCGCCGCGCGTTCCGTCAAGGACATGCTGACCGATTACGTTAAGAAAGGCAATACCGTGGTGCTGACCACGCACATACTGGAGATAGCCGAGCGCCTGGCCGAGCGCATCAGCATCATCCTCGACGGGCGCATCATAGCTGCAGGCACCCTGGACGAGCTGCGCTCGCGCGCCGGCGCGGCGGCGGGTCCCTCCGGGGCCACGCTCGAGGACGTGTTCCTCGGCCTGACGGAGCCGGCATGAGGCCGGGCACCTGGCCCTGGCTGGCGGCCGCCGAACTGCGCATGACCTGGCGCGGGTTCAGCGGCGGTTATTTCTGGCTGCTGACCGTGGGCGGCGGCCTGCTCTGGATAGCCATGCACTGGGCGGCCATCGCCACCATGCCGTCGGGCTACCCGCTTATCGCCGGCATGCTGCAGGTGCCGGTGTTCGCCGGCGGCATGATGTGGCTGGCCGCCTCGCTGATGGTCTCGCAGGCCATGGTCCATTCCATAACGGCGCTGATGGACAGCGGCAGGCTGGACCTGCTGCTCTCGTCGCCGCTGCCGCAGCGCGCGGTGTTCATGACGCGCGGCCTGGAGATAGCGGTATCGCTGGCGCTGCTGCCGGCTTACGCGCTGCTGCCGCTGGCCCACGCCGGGCTCTTTACCGGCCACCCGGGCCTGATGGGCATATACCCGGTGCTCGTCTCCGGCGCGCTGTTCTGCACGGCGGCCGGCCTGATGATAACCATGACGCTGGTGCGCCTCCTGGGCGCGCGCCGCGCCCGCACGGCGGGGCAGGTGCTGGCCGCGCTGGTAGGCGTGGCCTTCTTCCTGGCCTTCCAGATCCCCAACTCCCTGTCGCCCGGGGCGAAGAAGGCGGCCGGCCTCTGGATCATGTCCCAGCTTAATTCCGGCTGGGCCCTGGGGCCGCAGAGCCCGCTATGGTGGCCGCTGCGCGCCGCCACCGGCGAGTTGCTGCCGCTACTGGCCGTGACGGCCGCGGGCATATTCTCCTTCCGGCTTACGATAGACCTGGCCTACGCGCGCTTCGTCGGCGGCACGCAGGAGAGTTTCGCCGCGGCGCGGCCCGCCGCCGCGCCGTCCGCCGGGACGCCGGTGTTCCGCGCCGGTCTTACGCGCGTGCTGCTGGCCAAGGAATGGAAACTGGTGCTGCGGGACATGCAGGTGATCTCGCAGACGCTGGTGCAGCTGCTGTACCTGGTGCCGCTGCTGCTGGCCGGCTTCAAGCACGGGCCGAAGAACCCTTACATCATACCGGCCATAGTCGCGGCCGCGGCCATGCTGGCGGGGAACCTGGCCTGGCTCACGGTAAGCGCCGAGGACGCGCCGGAACTGGTCTCCACGTCGCCTGTGCCCGTCGGGCGGCTGATGAAGGTGAAGGCCGCGGCGGCCGCCCTGCCGTTGCTGGCGCTGCTGCTGCCGCTCTCGCTGTGGTGGCTGACGCGCAGCGCGCCGCAGGCGGCCGTGCTTATGCTATGCGGTACCGGCGCCGTGGTCTCCGCCGCGCTGATACAATTGTGGAACCCCTGCTCGGGCAAGCGGCAGGAATTGAAGTACAGGAATAAGAGCTTCGGCGGCGCCGGGATCATAGAGATGGGCAGCACCGTGAGCTGGATAGCGGCGACCGTCTGCGCCGGGATGTACCGGGAATGGCTGCCCTACGCGCTGGCCGCCTGCGCCGTTATGCTGCTGGCCGGCTGGCACGCCGGCCGCGGCGCCCGCGAGAAGGTGTGGGGACGAGCCTGATTATTGAGGGGTTTTCTGCGGTATCAGCTTCTCTATGTGCGCCAGCAGCAGCGCCAGGTCGTAGGGCTTGTTGACGTAGGAGTCCGCCCCTGCGGAGAACGAGTCCTCCATGTCGCCCATCAGCCTGTCGCCGGTAAGCATGATGACCTTTATGCCGGCGGTCTCCGGGTGGCTTTTGATGATGCGGCAGAGCGTCTTGCCGTCCATGGCCGGCAGGCCTATGTCGAGCAGCATCAGGTCCGGCTGCTTGCTGCGGGCAAGCTTAAGCCCGGCTTCGCCGGTGTAGGCGTTGAGGGCGTCGTAGCCGCTGGCGTCCAGCTGCCTGCGCAGCAGCTTCGCCATCTGCTCGTCGTCCTCCACGATCAATATCTTTTTCGCCATTTCCTCTCTGTTCCCTGTCAGATCATCCGCATACGCCGCGTTTTGCTTTAGTCCGCGGTCAGAAACTTCCCTTTATTACGGCCGGTCCGCCTTCCCCGCCGGAAGCGGGCCCGCCGCCGCTTACCGCGCCGGAAGCGGCGCGCACCGCCGCGGGTTCGGCGTCGGGCTCGCCGATAAGGCGCTCCAGCGTGGGTACCGCGGGTTCGTCGGCTTCTATGATGGTATAGAGCGGCACCGGCTTTTCCCGCGCCGGAGCCCTGGCCGGGGCGGGGGCGCCGGCCTTCTCTATGAAGGCCGCTATGTAGCCGTCGCCGCCGATCCACTGCAGGCCGCTCTTCACTTCCACCACCGTACCGTCCTTGCGGCGGTGGCGGGTGCGCTCCGCGCCCGCCGCCGTTTCGGCCGGCAGCTTCCCCAGCTCCAGGTCCTTCATGGGCCGGCCTTTCAGTTCGCCCGGCGTGTAGCCGGTCATCAGGCAGTAGGCCTCGTTGGCCTCGGCTATGCGGCCGTCGCGGTCCACCAGCAGGAAGCCGCGCGCGAGTGAATTCAGTATGCGCTGGTGCAGGCCGCCTCCGGAGCGCGCCCTGGCCGGCCACATCAGCGCCAGCGCCAGGAAGATGAAGCAGGCCGCGGCCGAGGCCTTCACCGCCGTCTCGCCGAAGGCTTCGGCGGTCTCCGGCGTGACGTCGTCCATGACGGCGAGTTCGGCCTGGCCGCCGTCGGCCTTCAGCCTAAGCAGGCCGCCCGAATAAGCGCGCCCGCCGAGGCCGAGCGCCAGCGGCGTCCCGGCGCCGGCGGACCAGCCGGCGCGCCGCGGGGCCGCCGCGGGCAGGCGGGCCTCCTGGTGCAAATTATGCACCACCGCGCCGCCGGGGGCCTTGCGGGCGAAGGCGGAGAGGTCCAGGTCCAGCGAGCGGCCGATCTTGGCCGCCAGCAGGTCCGCGGACATGCCCAGTTCGAGGTAGCCGGAGACGGCGCCGCCCTCGTAGAGCGGGCGCACGTAGCGCAGGGAGTAGTTGCCCAGCGGGCCGGTCTCAAGGCCCCAGGCGTCGCCGCCGCGCGCCATGGCGCGGCGCAGCGTGGCCCGGCTGACCAGCGCGCCTTCCGAATAGGGGCCGTCGCCGCCCACCAGCAGTCTGCCGTCGGGGGCTATGTAGTTCAGGCAGTCCAGGCCGTAGCCGGCGCCCAGCGAGGAGCGCAGCTGCGCGGCCCCGGCCGTGAGCACCTGCAGGTCCCTCGCCTGCCAGGCGCGGCGCAGCACCAGCCGGTTCTCTATCTCGTCCGCCTGGAACCTCAGGAAATTGACGGCCTCGGCGGAGTTGCTGTCCCAGGCGCGGCGGGCCAGCTCTGTGACCTTGGCCTGCCCGCCCTGCGGCCGGCCGGAGGCCCAGAAAATTATTATGCCGCAGGCCAGCGCCAGTACCGCCGGGGCGGC
>CALMZU010000202.1 GCA_937870775.1 uncultured Elusimicrobia bacterium | reverse complement strand
CACACAGCGACCACGAAGGAGACCGCCAGCGCCAGGGCCACCGTCTGCGACATGGGCAGCGTGAAATCCGCCCCCATTCCGGTCATGAATACCGGCTGGGTGGCGAAGGCCAGTATTATAGCGATGGTCGCCGTCAGTACCGGTACGGCCAGTTCGCTGGCGCTGCTCCAGGCGGCTTCCCACACGTCGGCGCCGTGGTCCAGCTTGTCGGCGTGGCTGTCTATTATCACTATCGCGTTGTCCACTATCATGCCAAGCACCACCACCAGCGCCACCAGCGATATGGTGTTGAGCTCTATGCCGCAGAGGTTCATGAGCGCGGCGGTTATCAGCACGCAGATAGGTATGGTCACGGCGGCCACGGCCGCTATGCGGCGCGGCAACAGCAGCACGGTCACAAGTATCACGGAAATTATGGCTATCGTGAAATCCACGAAGAATTTATTGACGGAGCGACTGACAGCGGCAGGCATGTCGGCCGCTTTGTTTATCTGCACGTCGGGCGGCATCTCCTTCTTCAGCCGGGCTATCTCGGCGTCCACTTCGCGCCCGAACTTCACTATGTTGTGGCCGAAGCGCGCCTCCATGGAGATGACGAGGGCCTTGCTGCCGTTGGCCTCCACGAAGGAGTCCTCTATGTCGTACTCGCGCTTTACCGTGGCCACGTCCTTTACGCGCACTATCTGGCCGGCCGGCGAGGCGTAAACGATCTGCTCCGCCACGTCGGCCTCGGAGTTGAAACTTGGCGGCAGGTGTATGGGCAGTTCCAGGTCGCGTCCCTTCACAGAGCCGCCGTAGCCCAGCATGCCCTCCAGTTGCAGGGCTGACATTATCATGGCCGGCTTTACGCCGTAATGCGCCAGGCGGGCCGGGTCCACGTAGACGGTTATCTGTTCCTTCTGCAGGCCGAAATGCTTTATCTTTGAGACGGTCTCGTTGGTGCGCAGCCGGTCCTCGAGCTTCTCCATGTAATGCTCGAGCTCGCGGTAGCTGCGCGTTTTCGAGGTGATCGTCAGCAGCCCGGCGGCGGCGTCGCCGAACTCGCGGATTCCGACTACCGCGGCCACCTGGGGCGGCAGCTGCGCCTTCATGTCCGCCAGGCCCAGGCGCAGCTTGGCCCAGAAAGCCTCGGGGTCCTTCACGTTGTCGTTCACGTCGACGTAGATGGTGGTCTGCCCGTCCCTGGACTCCGAGTAAGTCTTGCGGCGATTCACTTCCTTGAAACTGAAGAGGTAGTTCTGCAGCGGCTTGGCCACCTGCTCGTCCACCTGGCGCGGGTCCGCGCCGGGGAACACGGCCACTACCAGGCCGGTGCGCTGCCTGAACTCGGGGTATTCCTGGCGCGGCATCGTGAACAGAGAGTACAGGCCGGCCAGGCACAGAAGCGCGCAGAGCGTCACCGTGACCTGCCGGTACTTCAGCGCCGATTCTATGAAAGAGGTCTTTTTCTGTTCAGTCTGCATAAG
Source organism: uncultured Elusimicrobia bacterium (assembly GCA_937870775.1). GTDB lineage: Bacteria > Elusimicrobiota > Elusimicrobia > Elusimicrobiales > UBA9959 > UBA9959. The sequence continues at coordinate 174 of CALMZU010000202.1, read as the reverse complement.
CTTAGTCGGCCTTTATCGCGGCCCCGTCGCTGAGCTTCTGCGCGCCTTCGCTCACCACGGTCTCGCCCGGGTTAATGCCCGCGGACACCACCACCCCGCCCTTCGCGAAGCCCGCCATCTCGACGAAGCGCTTGCTTGCCGTGTTCCCGCCGGGGCTCACTACGTAGACGAAAC
>CALMZU010000201.1 GCA_937870775.1 uncultured Elusimicrobia bacterium | reverse complement strand
CCGCGGCCGGGGCCGGGGCGGCCGGGGCGGCGGGCGCGCGGCGGCGCGAGAGCTTGTACGTGAATATGGCCGCGGCCGAAGCCGACAGCAGCGATATGAAAACGTAGGCGAAATAATCCATATGACCTCTCCAGTATATTATTATAAACGCGGGTAGACGGACTGTTTCAGAATGATTAAAAACTTGTTTCCTGCCGCCGCCGTATTTTTGATTTAATTAACGGACAGGAGAGACCATGAAAAAGAACATCGCAATTTTCGCCGCGCTGCTGGCGTTCGCCGCCGGGGCCGCGGCCGCCGCGCCGGACTTCCGCGGGGAGACCATCTACCTGGCCCTGACCGACCGCTTCGCCGACGGGGACGCCGACAACAACGACATCTACGGCGACGAGTACAGGCCCGGCGACCTGAAGTACTACCAGGGCGGCGACTTCAAGGGGCTCATGGACAATCTCGACTATATAAAAGGCATGGGCTTCACCGCCATCTGGATAACCCCGCCGGTGATGCAGCCGCCCGGCCGCTACGTGAACTCGTCGAAGACCTACGACGCCGCGGGCTACCACGGCTACTGGGCGTGGGATTTCTCGAAGATAGACCCGCACCTGGAATCCCCCGGCGCGGCCTACGCGGACTTCATAAAGGCCGCGCACGCGAAAGGCCTGAAGGTGATACAGGACATAGTGCTGAACCACGGCCACGGCGGGGACACGGACCCTGCCTCGGTTAAATGGCACGCGCGGCGCGGCCAGCTCTCCGGCCTGGGCAAGACCTACGATTATTACAACGACACGGAGAACTGGTTCAACCACAAGGGCCCGGCGCTGGCCGACCTGCTGGACCTCAACGACCAGAACCCGGCGGTGCTGGACTGGTACGTGAAGATCTACGGCTCTTACCAGGACATGGGCGTGGACGCCTTCCGCCTGGACACCGTGGCCTGGATGGCGCCGGAGTTCTGGAAGAAATTCACCGCCGCTATGCACAAGAGGAAGAAGGACTTCTTCATCTTCGGCGAGATCTGGACCAACGACGACTACAAGCTGCTGGGCTCCTACACCAAACTGGCGAAGGGCGACCCTATGAACCACGGCATGGCCGTGGTGGACATGCCCGGCTCGTCGATGGGCGGCTGGGGCCGGCTGGAGAAAGTTTTCAAGGGCGGCAGCTACGAGGACGTTAACGAACTGCTGTCGCACGACAAGGCCTACGCCGACCCGACTTGGCTGGTGACCTTCCCCGACAACCACGACAAGCCGCGCTTCAACGGCGCTGGCGCCGGCACGCCGGCGACGGAGAGCCAGTACCGCGACATGCTGAACTATTATTTCACGGCGCGCGGCATCCCTTGCGTGTTCTACGGCACCGAGGCCATGATGCCCGGCGGCGACGACCCTGACAACCGCCGCATGCTGGGCGCCGAGGGCATGGCCGCGGCCAAGGCCGGGCCGATATACAAGCTGATGGCGGAGCTGAACGCCGTGCGCGCGGCCAGCCCGGCGCTGCAGAAGGGCGCGCAGAAGGCGCTTTTCACGGCCAAGGACCAGTACGCCTTCCTGCGCGAGTACAAGGACAGCCGCGCCTACGTCTTCCTGAACAAGGGCGACGCCCCGGCGAAGATAAAGGTGCCGGGCCTGAAGGACCGCGAGTACACCGAGCTTACCACCGGCGTAAAACTGCGCGCCGGCGGTGACACCGAGGTTGAAGTGCCGGCGCACGACCTGCGCGTGCTGGCTTACTGAAAGTTAACGGGGGAATATGAGCATACACCATAATCAGCCGAAGGGACTTTTCCTGCTGTTCTTCGTGGAGATGTGGGAGCGCTTCTCGTACTACGGCATGAGGGCGCTACTGGTGCTTTACATGGTGAAGTACCTGATGTTCTCCACCGAGAAATCCGGCCAGGTGTACGGCTGGTACACCGGCATGGTGTACATGACGCCGCTGATCGGCGGCTACATTGCGGACCGCTACCTGGGCCAGCGCAAGTGCATAGTGATAGGCGCGGTGCTGATGGCGCTGGGCCATTTCGCGATGGCCTTCCAGTCGCTGCCTTTCTTCTTCGGCGCGATGATACTGCTGATAGTCGGCAACGGCTTCTTCAAGCCGAACATCTCCACCGTGGTGGGCAACCTTTACGAGCCCGAGGACACGCGCCGCGACGCCGGCTTCACCATCTTCTACATGGGCATAAACCTGGGCGCGCTGTTCTCGCCGCTGGTGTGCGGCACGCTGGGCGAGAAGATAGGCTGGCACTGGGGCTTCGGCGCGGCGGGCGTGGGCATGCTGCTGGGCCTGGCGATGTACCTGTGGGGCAACAAGGCGCTGTTGGGCGACACCTGCAGCAAGCCGGCGAAGCCCAGCCACAATTACCTGGTGCCGGCGGGGATGATAGCGGCGCTGCTGGTTTTCCTGGTGGGCAGTTCGCTGCAGTTCGGCGGTTACGAGCTGCCGTCCCTTAAATGGATCTACGGGATCATAGCGCTGCTGGTGCTGATAGGCTTCGCTTATTCCTACGCGTCCAACACCGAGCAGTCCACGCTGACCAAGGTGGAGAAGCAGCGCGTGGCGGTGATCTTCATCATGGTGTTCTTCGCCATCTTCTTCTGGTCCGCCTTCGAGCAGGCGGGCTCCTCGCTGACGCTGTTCGCGGACAACGAGACCAACCGGGCCATCTCGCTGTTCGGCTGGAGCTGGACCTTCCCGGCCAGCTGGTTCCAGTCGGTGAACCCGCTGTTCATCATACTGCTGGCGCCTTTCTTCTCCAAGATGTGGACCAGCCTGGCCGAGACCGGCCACGAGCCGCCCTCGCCGGTGAAGTTCGCCGCGGGCCTGGGCCTGCTGGCCGTGGGCTTCATGGTGATGATAGCGGCGGCGGCGGCCTACCAGCAGCACGGCCCGGTGAGCATCATGTGGCTGTTCGGGGCCTACTTCTTCCACACGCTGGGCGAGCTGTGCCTGTCGCCCGTCGGGCTTTCGCTGGTTACCAAGCTGGCGCCGGTGCAGTTCGGCTCGCTGCTGATGGGCGTGTGGCTGCTGTCGTCGTTCGCGGCCAACTTCGTGGGCGGCTATTTCGCCGGCAACTACGACCAGATGAACCACGTGACCTTCTACATGATCCCCACCGCGACGGGCTTGGGCTCGGCGCTGCTGCTGCTGCTGATAACCCCCAAACTGCGCCAGTGGATGCACGGCGTACACTAGGTTAGACGGCCGCGGGAACGCCGCGGCCGGATAAGCAAAACCGTCACGGAGGCCGAGGCTTGCGTAAGCGACGAGGCCGGATGG
>CALMZU010000200.1 GCA_937870775.1 uncultured Elusimicrobia bacterium | reverse complement strand
CTTGCCTCCGCCCACCCGGACATGCCCATCTACGTGGGCACGGTGGACGAGCGCCTGAACTCCGACGGCTACATCGTGCCCGGTCTCGGCGACGCCGGCGACCGCATGTTCGGCACCAACTGAGCCCGGCGGAGGAATAAAAAAGGACGGCCCACCCGGGCCGTCCTTTTTTGCGTTCGGGCGCTTACTTCGCGCGGGCCGCGTGCGGGTCGGCTATGCGCGACAGCGTGGCGAAGTCCAGTATCTTTATGGACTTGGTCTCGCGTTTTATGATGTCGCGCTTCTCCAGCTCGGCCAGCGTGCGCACCACGGTCTCGAGGGCGAGGCCGGTGATCTCGGCGATCTCGGTCCTCTTCAGGCCGAATATCGCCGGGCGTTCGGTGTCCTTGGATTTGAAGGAGATGGCGTTGAGCAGCGCGCGGGCCACCTTTGAGCGGGCCGGCTTGTAGGCGGTATCGTTGAGCTTCATCTGCAGCGCGTGGGTCTCGGCGGCGACCTTCTTGAGGAACAGCTTGTAGGTCTTGGGGTGCTGGTCCAGGAAGGCGTCGAGGCTCTTCTTGTCGACGAAGGAAAGTATGGTGTCGCCCATCGCGCGGCTGTTGCAGTAATAGTCGTTCTCCGAGAACAGCGCGATGTGGCCGAAGGTCTCGCCGGGGTGGCGTATCCAGGTGATCATCTGCTGGCCTTTCGTGTCGGTGGAGAACACCTTGGCGCGGCCCTTGCAGACGGTGAATATGCCCTGCGGCGACTGGCACTCGGCGAAGATCGTCTCCTCGTCGGCGAAGCGGCGGCCCAGCTTTATGCGGTTCCAGGCCTTCTGCGCTTCCGGGTCCAGCCTGCTGAAGAAGCAGCTGGTCTTGAACCTGCAGAGCCCGCAGTCCGGGGCCTGGTCTTTAGTGAATCTTTCCATCTTGTATTTCCCCCACCCGAATAACGTCGGGTTCATAGTCATTATATCTTATTTATGCCCAAGCCGTCATTTGCTAAACTATAGGTTCGACCATGTTCAAGGACCTCAAAGCGCTGGGAAAAGAATCCCTCATATACGGCCTCTCCACGGTGGGCGCGCGCCTGCTGAACTTCCTGCTGATGCCGTTCTACACCCATTGCCTGCTGCCGGCGGAATACGGCATAGTGGCCACGGTCTTCTCGTACATGGCCTTCCTGAACATCATCTACCAGTACGGCATGGACCAGGCCTATATGCGCCATTACGCGCACAAGGAAAAGGCCTTCTCCACCGCCTATTCCTGCGTGCTGGTCACCTCGGCGCTGTTCTCCGTGGTGCTGGCCATGGCCCCTTCGTTCTGGGCCGGCCTCGCCGGCATAGGCGCCGACCGCGGCCGGCTGGTGCTCTACGCCGCGGCCATACTTTTCCTCGACGGCATAAACGTCATGCCCTTCGCCGACCTGCGGATGTCGCACAAGCCCTTCTATTTCGCCGGCGTGCGCATGATGGCCATCACGCTGAACGTGGTACTCAACATCGTCTTCCTGACGCACATGCACATGGGGATAGAGGGCGTGTTCCTGGCCAACCTGGCCTCGTCGCTGCTCTCCGTGGCCGCGGTGCCCAAGCGCTTTACCTTCATGTTCGACCGCGAGCTGTTCAAAAAGCTGGCGGACTACGCGCTGCCGCTGCTGCCGGCCGGCCTGGGCGCCATGGCGGTGCAGGTGATAGACCGCCCGATACTGCTCAAGCTTTCCGGCGAGGCCGCCGTGGGCATATACCAGGCAAATTACCGCCTGGGAATTTTCATGGTGCTGATAGTCAGCATGTTCGACCAGGCCTGGCGGCCTTTCTTCATAGAACGCGCGGACAA
>CALMZU010000199.1 GCA_937870775.1 uncultured Elusimicrobia bacterium | reverse complement strand
GTCCAGGCTTGCGCAAGTTCGTTCGCGGACTCATTGAGCATGAAGGAAAGGTACAGGTCGGCGCTGCCTGGCAGATTGAACCCCACATACGCCGGCGAAAACTTAAGACGCTGAGGACAAAGTACCCGGGACAACGGGTTAACCAGGCGCTTGAGGCGCGACGGGGAGAACTCCCGCATAAGCGGCGCCTTGGCTCCGGAAACATTGAAAGCGTACCTTGCGCCACGGCACGGAATAGAAGAGACTTTCAGCAGGGATGGCTCGGTTATCCCGCGCGCCGCGGCGGCGCAGAAAGTAACCGGGGCGGAGATCTTTGTCCCTTGCGGCTTACCGGAGTAGAATTTGACAGCGACCCAATGTGTGCCGCTTATCTCCGTCAGAATATCCCTCAGTTCATAGCTATCTCTAACCATAAATCCTCCCTGATCATTAAATTTCATACCGGGCCGCCGGCGCCCGGGCGCCGGCGGCGCGCATTCGTTCACTTCTCCTCTTTTGCGCCGCCCAGGCGTTTCTCCAGTTCGGCCAGCCTGGCCTCAAGCGCGGCGGTCCTGTCGTCGTCCGCCGAAGGCCCGGCGAAGCCCCGCCGGCCCTGTCCCATCCCGCGCCCGGCGCCGCCTCGCCCCCACGCGCCGCCGCGGCCACAGGGGCCCATTCCCCTTCCCCAGAGACCGTTGCCGAACGGTCCGGTTCCATCCTTATTAGGCATGTTCTCCTCCTCTATTGAGAATTATTCTCAATAACAAACAAAAAAAATTATCCGCGATCAAAACACAGCCCGCGCACAAGCCAAAGCGGAGCGGATCATCCGACGAAGATGGCCGCGGCCACGACGGAGGTCCACTCGTTCTCGCGGCCTATGGCACTCTGTGTAGTATTGAGCGTGCGCACTATCTTGCCGCTCATCTCCCACTGCTCTTCCTTCTGGTCCCAGCTGTCCTCGGGGTCAAACTGTATGCCGAGGGTGGTAGAAAGCATCATCGCGGCCAGGTCCTCGGCGTAATCGCCGGCGTGGCTGTCGGGCTCGCCCCAGCTGTGGTGTTCGGCGATATAGCCGTGGTTCTTGCGGTCCTTGGGTATGGCCAGGCCTATGCTCGCGCTTATAAGGCGGTGGTTCTCCTTCACGGAGTTGCGCGCCACCACGGCGTGCACGATCTGGCCCGACGTAAGTTTTTTAAGGCCGCTGGAGGGCTTTATCAACTTGCACTTCGGCGGGAATATGCTGGAGACGTGCACCAGGTTGAACCGGGCTATCTTCGCGTCGCGCAGGGCCTCCTCGAAGCTGGCCAGCTTCTCGGGATGGCGGCCTACGCCCTTGGTCAGGAATATTTCTTTACAGACGAAATCGGTCATATTACTCCGGCCCAGACAGGATACAATAGATTCTACAATATACCCACCCGCCCTTTACGCCAGGCGTTCAGCGCCGGAATACAGTTCTTCTACGGTAAGGACAGCTACGCCCAACCGTGGATACTTGGGGTCCACCGCAGCCTTAAGCTCTTCGTAAACCGGGCCGGATGTTAAGTATTCTATCGGTCCCTTGGCTTGATATTGCCTGCGCGGCCTGGCCAGAAAAAGGAAAGCCCCGGAGCTGCCGTTCATTATGTTCTCGCGCGTCTTGTTAAAGTAATTGTCCATCACCGCTATGCGCCCGTCGGAGAGCAGCCGCATTGACAGGACATATACAGAGTTAGGCCGCCCGGACACTGACACCGTAGTAAAAACCGCCGGCCCCTCACGCAAAGGCCAAGCCGCCTCAAGTATTTCTTTTGTGCCCATTTTATCTCCATGCCCGGCGATATAATCTTCCGGGGCCTCCTTCACTTACTTTTCCTCTTCGCTCTTGCGCCTGCTTTTCCACGCATTATCTCAAGTATAGCTGAATCCACTTTTCCCATGCCTGTATTGGAGATCTTCGCCAGGTTCTGTATGGTCGCTTCAGCCGTACTCCCGACAAACCCTTCGGCATCGGTTATGCCAAAACCGTAGATCGCCATATAAGCGGAGCGTATAGCCGAATCCGCGGCGCTTACGACCTTAAGAGCGCAACCGCTCTTGGCCCCGTCGCACAGCATCCCGCCGATATCGCTTACCAGGTTGTTAATAGCAAGTGTGATGGCTTTTATGTCCGCGCCTTTGGTCTGGTAAACTATGGCAGCGCAGGCGCCAACTCCGGCCCCTATTGCGCAGCCGCAGACCGGCGCTAGGCTGCCGGTGAATGCCTTAACATAAGCGTTCAGGAGGTGCGACAGCGCTATGCTGCGGCATATCTGCTCCTCGCTGACGCCGGCGATTTTACCGGCATTATACGGGGCCAGTATAGCCACA
>CALMZU010000198.1 GCA_937870775.1 uncultured Elusimicrobia bacterium | reverse complement strand
TCGGTGACGCCGAAGGAGAAGCCCTTCTGCTCGGCCCAGCGGGTGTACATGCGCAAGAGCATCTGCGCCCAGTCGCAGGCCTCGGTGCCGCCGGCGCCGGCGTGGATGGTGATGATCGCGTCCAGCTTGTCGTTGGGATCGGAGAGCTTCAGCTCGAAATCCATGATCTTGAGCTTGCGCTCCACGGAGGCCAGGCCGTCCATGATGACGGGCAGTTCGCTCATGTCGCCGGCGTCGCGCGCCAGTTCGAAATGCACCTTGAAATCGTCTATCTCGCGCTTCACGCCATCCAGCAGCTCCACGCCCTTCTTCAGGTCGTTGAGTTCCTTCATGTGCGCCTGCGCCTTCGCGGCGTCGTTCCAGAAATCGCCGGAGCCGGAAACGGCCTCTTTCTCGCGCAGCTGCGCGCGCTTGGTCTCCAGGTCATAGAGCTTCGAGGCCGCGGCCAGCGCGGACTCCAGTTCCTCTATCTTGTTCGTGACGTCCTTAAGTTCCAGCGTTCCTGCCATATTATTATTCTACATTTTCCGTCGATATTTTAATAGAATTCTATTATGAAGCTTCATCCCGGACTGGCCTCGGCCAGGAAAAAGATAGACGCCCTGGACGCGCGCATAGCCGCGCTGCTGGCGCGCCGTTTCGAGATAGCCTCCGGGCTGGGCGCCTTCAAGGATAAGGTCGCCGACGGGGCGCGCGAGCGGGCGGTGCTGGCCGCCGTATCCAGGGCGGCCGGCCGCAGGTACGCCGCCGACGTGCGCGCGGTCTTCGCCGGCGTGATAAGCCGCTCCAAGAAGCTGCAGCGGACAAAATGACCATACTTTTCACCAAAGGGCTTTCGGTTGCCGGGCGGCGCGCGCTTAAAACGGCGCTGGCCGGCCTGTTACCCCGCGCCCGCTTCTCGCCGGCGCCGGGCGGGCTGGAACTTTCCGGTCCGGACCCGCGCCGCCTGGCCGACGCCGCCCCCGCCATAGAGAATCTGCCGGGTGTCGCAGCCGTGAAGCTGGGCATGGCCGAGGCCTGCCCGCTGGCCTGCTCCCGCCGCGCGCCGAGCCGCCGCCCCATGGATTTCAGCCGCGGGCCGGTCTTCATAGCCGGCCCCTGCGCGGTCGAGGACGAAGCATCATACCTGGCCAGCGCCGCCGCCCTCAAAGCCGCCGGAGCCCACGCGCTGCGCGCCGCCATATTCAAGCCGCGTTCATCGCCGTACGCCTTCCAGGGCATAGGCTGGGCCGGCCTCAGGATAATTTCCAAGGCTAAAAAATTAACAGGCCTGCCGCTGGTCACCGAGGCCACCGACACCCGCCAGGTGGAGCGCCTCGCCGCCGTCTGCGACGTGCTGCAGATAGGCGCGCGCAACATGCGCAATTACGAGCTCCTGAAGGAGATAGCCCTGAGCGGCCGGGCCGCGCTGCTGAAGCGCGCCGCCGGGTCCTCGCTGCGCGACTGGCTGCTCTCGGCCGAGTATTTGCTCGCCGGCGGCTGCCGCTCCGTGCTGCTTTGCGAGCGCGGCGACCTGCCGCTGCACGACGGCGGGCTGGACCTGGAACTGATGACCGAGGCGCGACGCATCTCGGGGATCCCCGTGCTCGCCGATCCCAGCCACCCGGCCCACGACCGCGCCGGGGCGCTGCGCCTGGCCGCCAAAGCCCTGCGCGCCGGCGCCGACGGCCTCCTGGTGGAAGCCTCGGCCGACCCGCTCTCCGCCCGCGTCGACGGCCGCCACACCATAGACATAGAGGCTTTCCGCGGGCTCACCGGAAAATAATGAAGACCGTAATAAAAGCGGGCCTCATAGGCCGTCCCGTTTCCAAGTCCCTTTCCCCGGCCATATTCAAGATCTTCGCCGGCCTGACCGGCGCGGAAATAAATTACGAACCGGTGGACTGCGGCCGCGCCGAACTTTCGGCCGTGATAACGCAGCTGCGCGGCGAGGGCTGGGCCGGCTTCAACGTGACCATCCCCTATAAGCGCGATGTAGCCGCCATGCTGGCGCTGCGCGACGCGCCATGCCGCGACACCGGCGCGGTCAACACCGTCCGCTTCGACCGCGCGGGCCTCGTCGGCCTCAACACCGACGCGGCCGCCGTAAGGACGGCTTTCGAGGAGAACGGCTTCGACGTGAAAGGCCGCCGCGCGGCCGTGTTCGGCTCCGGCGGCTCCGCCGCCGCGGCGGGCTGGGCCCTGGGACGCTCGCAGGCCGCCGCCGTGGAATTCCGGGCCCGCGACGCCGCGGCCGGGGCGGCCCTCGCGGCAAAACTGACCATGGCTTTCCCCGGCACCGTCTACCGCGCCGCCCCTTTCTCCGGCGGCAACGCCGACGTATACGTCAACGCCACCCCGCTGGGAATGTACGAACCCGGCCGGCCGCCCTGCGAGCCGGGCCGAGGCACGGCCTGCCTGGACCTGGCCTACAAACCCGGCGGCACCGAACTGGTGAAGGCCGCGGCCGCCGGCGGAGCGCTGGCCCTGGACGGTTTCGAAGTGCTGGTGAGGCAGGCGACGCTGGCCCTGCACTGCTGGGCGGGACTACCCGGCGGCGATATTGTAAAATTCAATTCAGAGGCCCTCAAGCTCTTCAGGGCCGGACTACAGGGGGGAGCATGATACGCTATCTTACGGCGGGAGAATCGCACGGCGACAGCCTGACCGGCATACTGGAAGGTTTCCCCGCCGGCGTCAGGGCCGACCGCGCCTACATCGCCGGAGAACTGGCCCGCCGCCGCGGCGCGCCGGGCAGGAGCGCCCGCCAGTCGGCCGAGACCGACCCATTCGAGATACTTTCCGGCCTGCGCGGCGGCCTTACCACCGGCGCGCCCATAGCCGTTTCAATAAAGAACGCCGTGCGCGCCGTGCCCGAGCCCTCGGCCCTGCCGCGCCCCGGCCACGCCGATCTCGGCGGCATGCTGAAGTACGGCCTGACCGACGCCGGCCTGGTGCGCGAGCGGGCCAGCGCCCGCGAGACGGCCATGCGCACCGCGCTGGGCTGCTTCGCCTCGCTCCTTAACGCCGGGCTGGGCATAAAGGCCTCCTCGCGCGTGACGTCGCTGGGCAACCTGCGCACCGTCACCGCCCGCAACGCGGCGGACCAGATAGAGCGCGCCCGCCGCAACGGCGACACGCTGGGCGGCGAGTTCGAACTGGTCTTTACCGGCGTGCCGGCCGGCCTCGGCAGCTACGCGCACGCGGACAGGCGCCTCGGCGCCAGGCTGGGCGCGGCCCTGCTCGGCATAAACGGCGTGAAAGGATTTTCAGTAGGTTCGGCGGAGCTGACGGCCGCCGGCGGCAAAGAGGCCGCGCGCCGGCCGGAACTCTCCGGCGGCATAGACGGCGGCGTCACCAACGGCCGCGACATAGTGCTGCGCTGCGCGGTGAAACCGGTGCCCGGCCTGCCCGGCGGGGCCCCGTCGAGGGACCTGCGCACCCTGAAGCGCGCCGCGGCCGTCTCCCGCACGTCGGACATCACCGCGGTGTTCGCCGCGGCCGTGATAGCCGAACACGTGGCGGCGCTGGAGCTGGCCTCCGCGCTGCTGGAGAAGTTCGGCGGCGACTCGCTCGCCGAGATAAAACCCCGGGTAGAGGCATGGCGAAAAAGAACGGCAAGATCCATAAACCGCTGAAGAACATCTATCTCTGCGGTTTCATGTGCGCCGGCAAGACCTCCGCCGGCCGGGCCCTCGCGCGGCTGCTGCGCCGGCCCTTCGCCGACAGCGACGAACTGATAGAGCGCAGGCTGGGCCGCACCATAAACGATTTCGTGAACAAGAACGGTCTGGCGGCCTTCCGGAGGGAAGAGGCGGCGCTGGTGAACGAACTGGCCGCCGCCGGCGGGCGCGTGGTTGCGCTGGGCGGCGGGGTTTACCCGTCGCGGCGCTGGCGCGGCCTGCTGGAGCGCACCGGCGCCGTGGTGCTGCTCACCTGCCGCTGGCCGGAACTGCTGCGCCGGCTCGAGCTGGGGCGCGGCGGTCGGCCGCTCCTGGCCGGGCCCTGGCCGCGAGCCGCGGCCCGCGCTAAAAAGCTCTACTCGGCGCGCCTGCCGCATTACCGGCGCGCCGCCTTCGCACTGGACACCGCCGGCCTTAAGCCGGCCGCGGCCGCCCGGCTGATAAAGGAACGGCTCGCCGCAAAGGAAAAGATATGAAGAACTTCAGCTCCACAATACGCGACCAGCGGCTGATACAGGCCGCCCTCGGCCGCGGCCTGCCGCCGCTCACCGGCGAGTTCCCGGCCATATTCGCCGGCGTGGACAAGGTCTGCCTGGTAACCGGCTCGGACGCGCCGGCCAGCCTCAGGGCCCGCGCCACCGCCCTTTTCCCCGAAGGCGGCCAGCCGCATTCCTATTACTGGCTCCCCCCGTCGGAGAAGGCCAAGACCTTGAACGAGGCCGCCAAGCTCTGCGCCTTCCTTTTCTCCCGCGGCTTCTCGCGCAACTCCCTCATCGTCGCGGCCGGGGGCGGCACCGTCACAGACCTGGCCGGCTTCGCCGCTTCCATCTACATGCGCGGCATAAAGTGGGTCAGCGTACCTACGAGCTTCCTCGGCCAGATAGACGCGGGCCTCGGCGGCAAGACCGCCGTGAACCTCGGCGGCGCGAAGAACATGCTGGGCACCTTCTACCAGCCGGCCCTCTCGGTCTGCGACACGGCCTTCCTGGATTCGCTGCCGCACGCCGAGCTGCGCAGCGGCGCCGGCGAGCTGGTGAAGTACGCGATGATAGGCCCCGCCGGCCTGCGCCGCACCATAACGAAGAACCTCTCGCACGCCCTCTCCGGCGACAAGAGCGCGCTGACCTCGTGCGTGGCGGCCTGCGCCGAGTTCAAGCTGGCCGTGGTGGCCGGCGACGAGCGCGACGAGCGCGGCATGCGCGAGACGCTGAACTTCGGCCACACCGCCGGCCACGCCTTCGAGGCCATGGCAGAGGGGCGGCTGCCGCACGGCGAGGCCGTGGCGCGCGGCCTGCGCTTCGCGCTGATCGTGTCGCGCGACGCCGGCCTGCTCAAGCCCGCCGACTTCAAAAAGATGGACGCGCTGGTGGACGCGCTGCACCTCCCGCCGGCCAAGGTGCGCGCCGACTTCCGCCGCTTCCTCTCGCTGGTCTCCATGGACAAGAAGGCCCGCGGCGCCGGCAACCGCTTCATACTGCTGCGCGCGCCGGGCCGCACCGCCGCCGCCCGCGACATAAAGGATTCGCTCCTGAAGAAAGCGTTCGAGGGGGCGCTCAAATGAACATCCTCGTCATACAAGGCCCCAACCTGCACCTGCTCGGCCGCCGGGACCCGGCTATATACGGCGACGCCACGCTGAAACAGCTCAACGCGGACATAAAAAAGCACGCCGCCTCGCTAGGTTTCAAGGTGCGCGTGTTCCAGAGCAACTGCGAAGGCGCCATCATAGACCTGCTCACGGCCAACGCGGACTGGGCCGACGCGCTGGTAATAAACCCCGGCGCTTACACCCATTACAGCTACGCCATACGCGACGCCATAGAAGGCCTCGGCCTGCCGGCCGTGGAGGTGCATTTGAGCGACATAGCGAAGCGCGAGCCTTTCCGCCGGGTCTCGGTGATAAAGCCGGTGTGCCTCGCGCAGTTCAAGGGCGAGGGCCCGGTCTCCTATTTCAAGGCCCTGGATTACTGCGCCTCCATAAAGGAATGAAATACTACTCCCCGCCGCCGGACAAGTCGGCGACCATACGCGCGCTGCTGCTGGCGGCCGCGGCCAATGGCTCGGCGCGCGTGGAAAACCCGCTTTGCTGCGGCGACACCGAGGCGGCGCTCGGCTGCCTGGAGGCGCTGGGGGTGCGGCATTGCCGCGACGGGCGTGCGATAATAGTTGAAGGCCGCGGCCTGCGCGGCCTTAAGAAGCCCGACGGGCCGCTGGACGCCGGGGAATCCGGCGCGCTGGCCCGCCTGCTGGCCGGGCTTATGGCCGGCCAAAGTTTTCCCTCGGAAATAACCGGCCGCGGCACCCTGCTGAAGCGCCCCATGGCGCCGGTGGCCGAAGCGCTCGCCAAGCTGGGCGCCAAGGTCAGGACCAGCCGCGGCCTGCTGCCTCTCGTCATAAAACCGGCCAGGCTCAAAGGCGCGAGGATAAACGGCGTGGACAGCGCGCAGATCAAATCCGCGCTGCTGCTGGCCGGTCTTTACGCCGGCGGACCGATATCGATAACCGAAAAATTCCAGACCCGCGACCACACCGAACGCCTGCTGGCGCTGATGGGCGCGCGCATCATTAAGGACGGCCGCCGCATAAGGCTGGAACCTGGCCCGCTCACCGCGCGCCCCTTCGAGGTGCCCGGCGACATCTCTTCGGCCGCGCCTTTCATAACGGCGGCCCTGCTGGCCGGCCGCGAGCTGCGCGTGGAGAACTGCGGCCTGAACCCGGGCCGGCTGGGCTTTACTGACGCGCTGATAAAAATGGGCGCGAAAATAGAGCTTTCCCCCGCCTCGGCCTTCCCCGAGCCAGCTGGCTCGCTGACCGTCGGGCTCTCGCGGCTCAAGGCCGCCGCTTTCAGGCCGGCCGGGATACCGGCCATGATAGACGAGGTGCCGCTCCTGGCCGTGGCGGCCGCGGCGGCGCCCGGCGTCACCACCATCTCCGGCGTGCAGGCGCTCAAGGCCAAGGAATCGGACCGCGTGGCCAGCACGCTGGCCCTGCTGGCCTCGCTGGGCGTAAAGGCCTCCTACTCGCGCGGCGCGCTGAAGATAAACGGCGTTAAGAAATTCCGCGCCGTTTCTCCCGTCGACACTTTTAATGACCACCGCATAGCCATGGCCGCAGCTGCCGCCTCGGTAGTCTGCCCCGGCCTGGAAATAAGAAACCCGGGCTGCGTGGACAAGTCCTACCCGGGTTTCTGGCGCGACTTCAAAAAGCTCTTCTAGCTATTTCAAAGCCTCCGCGAGGGCCTGGCCGTACTTCTTCGCCGGCATGGGCCCGTCGGCCGTTATAAGTTTACCGTCTATCTGCAGGTCGGCCGCCGTATAGTCGGCCCCGCCCTTCTTCAGCGCTTCCGCGCCGTCGGGGAAACAGGTGGCCTTATGCCCCCTCAGCAGCCCGGCATGGGCCAGCACCACCGGGGATATACAGATTGCGCCTATCACCTTGCCCTGCCCCGCGGCCTCCTTGAAAATATCGTGCACGGCCGGTTTATCCAGCTCGCCCAGCGCGCCCGGGCCGCCCACCAGGGTCAAAGCGTCGTAGTCGGCCGGATCTATGTCGGCTATCAGCTTGTCCACCTGCGCGGTCAGCCTGAACTTACCCTGCGCCGTGCCGAGCGCCGTCGAGACCGTGGTCACCTTATGGCCGGCGGCCTCCAGTATCTTCTTCGGCTCTATGTACTCCTCGTCGCGGAAGCCCTTGAAGGCTATGAACATCGCAATCTTTTTCATGGCTACCCCCGTATCAGCTTTTCCTTGAGGGCCTTCTCCAGCGCGGCTATCTTCCTGACGCTGCGCGGTATCACCAGCACGGTATTGTCGCCGGCCACGGTACCCATCAGGTCCGGCATGCGCTGCGAGTCCACGAACTCGGCCACGGTGCCGGCGGCGCCGGGCAGGGTGCGCACCAGTATAAGGCTCTCGTTGGACAGTATATCAACTATCCCGGCCCCGAGCAGAGGCCTGAGCCCCGGCGCCTCGGCCGAGGCGGGCAGCGAGTAATGGCCGCCCGTCGGGCCGGAAGTCCAGGACACGCCCAGGTCCTTCAGGTCGCGCGACAGCGTGGCCTGCGTGACCTTGCAGCCTTCCTTCGCCAGACGGCGGCGCAGCTCTTCCTGGCTGCCCACCCCGCCGGCCATGATGATCTTCCTGATGGCGAAATGCCTCTCCCTCTTGCTCATTTGCCCTCCTGCGCGGTGAACAGCGCGGTGCCCACGCCCTTGTCGGTGAAGATCTCGAGCAGCAGCGAATGCTTGGCGCGGCCGTCTATCATATGCACCGTGCCCACGCCGGCCTCCAGCGCGTCGAAGGCCGAGCGCACCTTGGGTATCATGCCGCCGCCGATGACGCCCGAGGTTATAAGGGCCTCGGCCGCCTTCTCGGTCATGCGCCGCACCAGTTTGCCGTTCTCCAGCACGCCTTCCACGTCGCTCAGGAAAACCAGTTTCTCCGCCTTCAGCGCGCCGGCTATCTGCGCGGCCGCCACGTCGGCGTTTATGTTGTAGACGGTGCCAGCCGCGTCCACGCCCAGCGGCGCTATAACGGGCATGAAGCCGCCGTCCAGCAGCAGTTCCAGGTACTGCGTGCGAACCTCGGTCACGCGGCCCACCAGGCCCAGGTCCACGCCGCCCTCGGCGAACTTCTCGGCCTGCAGCACGCCGCCGTCTATACCGCAGAGGCCCGCGGCGTCGCCGTCGTACTTGTTCACGCGGCGCACGATATCTTTATTGGTGCGGCCCGCCAGAACCATCTGCACCACGTCCACCATGGCCTCGTCGGTGTAGCGCTGCCCGTCGACGAACCTGGTCTCGAGGCCCAGCTTGGCGGCTATGCCGGTGATCTCCTTGCCGCCGCCGTGCACTATCACCACCCGCACGCCTACCTTGGAGAGCAGCGCCACGTCGCGGGCGAAGCTCTCGCGCAGTTCCGGCTCGGTCATGGCGGCCCCGCCGTACTTCACCACGAAGGTCTTGCCCTCGTAGCGCGATATCCAAGGCAGCGCCTCGGTCAGCGTCTCGGCTTTGTTGAATATTTCCTGGTTCATATCAGGACCTGTAATCCCCGTTTATCGTTATGTATTCCTTCGAGAGGTCGCAGGTCCAGAAAGTGGCCTCGCCAGCGCCCCCGTTCAGGCTGACGTTCACGTAGATCTCTTTCTTCGCCAGCTCGCGGGCCGCGTCCTCCTCGGAGAACTCTATGTTGTAGCCCTTCCTCAGCACCGGCACCGGGCCGAAGCTGATCTCGGTCTTCTCCGGGTCGAACTCTATGCCGGAATAGCCCACGGCCGCTATGATGCGGCCCCAGTTGGCGTCGCCGCCGTGCAGGGCGGTCTTCACCAGCGGCGAGTTGGCTATGGCGCGCGCGGCCTTAACCGCGGCGGCCTCGTCGGCGGCGCCCGTCACCTTTATCTCCACGAACTTGGTGGCGCCCTCGCCGTCGGCGGCCATCATCTTGGCGAGCCGCGTCATGACGAAGGTCAGCGCCGCGAGGAAATCGGCGTAGCCGCCATCGGCCTCGGACTTGAGCGGCTTATTGCCGGCCAGGCCGTTGGCCAGCACGGCGGCGGTGTCGTTGGTGCTGGTATCGCCGTCCACGCTGAGGCGGTTGAAAGAAAGATCGGCCGCGGCCTTTACCGCGCGCTTCAGGAGCGCCGGCTCTATGGCTGCGTCCGTCGTGACGAAGGAGAGCATGGTGGCCATATTGGGCTGTATCATGCCAGAGCCCTTGGCCATGCCGCCCACGGTCACCTTAACGCCGGCCACCTCGGCCGTAACGGCGCATTCCTTGCGCACGGTGTCGGTGGTCATTATGGCCTCGGCGGCGTCCCTGCCGCCGGCGGCGGAAAGCGCCTTGCCGGCGGCCGCTATGCCGGCCTCAACGCGGTCCATGGGCATGAACTGCCCTATCACGCCGGTAGAGGCGCACAGCACCTCGGCGGGCTTAACGCCGGCGGCTGCCGCCGCGGCGGCGCACATGGCCCGCGCGTCGGCCAGACCGCGAGCGCCGGTGCAGGCGTTGGCGTTGCCGCTGTTCCCCCCGAAGGCGCGCATTGGCGCGCCCGCGGCCAGCTGTTCCTTGTCCACGGTAACGTGGGCGCCGGGCACCTTGTTCAGCGTGAACACGGCGCCGCAGGCCGCAGGCACGTCGGAAACTATCAGGGCCACGTCCTTCTTGGTCTTGTTGGCCGGTTTAACGCTGCAGATCACGCCGGAGGCTTTGTAGCCTTTCGCCGCGGTAACGCCGCCTTCTATTTCCTTTATCATATCTCTCCTTAATTGAGGCCCGAGTCTTCGGGCAGGCCGAACATGATGTTCATGTTCTGCACGGCCTGGCCGGCCGCGCCCTTCACCAGGTTGTCTATGGTGGACATGACCACCAGCTGGCCGGTGTGCTTGTTGACGACCAGGCCTATGTCGCAGAAATTGCTGCGGGTCACGGCCGAGATCTGCGGCATGCCGCGCTTCACGCGCACGAAGGGCTTGCCGGCGTAGAACTGTTCGTAGGCGGCCTGCGCGGCCTCGGCGGTTACGCCGGGCTTCAGGCGCGCGTGCATGGTGGCGTATATGCCGCGGGTGAGCGGCACCAGGTGAGGGATGAACGACACCGTCGGGCGTACGCCGGCGAAGGCCTTGAGCGCGCCCTCTATCTCGGGCACGTGCTGGTGCGTGCCGGGCTTGTAGGCCCGCACGTTCTCGTTGAGTTCGGTATAGTTCATCTCGGCCTTGGAGGTGCGGCCGGCGCCGGAAATACCGGACACCGCGCTTACGGCTATGGCATCGGGCTCGACGAGGCCTTTGGCCAGCGCCGGCAGCAGGCCCAGTATCACGCTGGTGGCGTAGCAGCCGGGGTTGGCCACCAGCTTGGCCGCGCCTATGGCCTCGCGGTTCACCTCGGAGAGGCCGTACACCGCGCCGGCCAGCAGGTCCTGCGAGACGTGGTCGTGGCCGTAATATTCCTTATACTCGGCTATGTTCTTAAGCCGGTAGTCGCCGCCCAGGTCTATGACGCGCGCGGCTATCCCTTTGAGCTTGGGCACCGCCTGCATGCCCTGGCCGCTCGGCAGCGCCACGAAAGCGACGTCGACCTTGGCCATCTCCGCATGAACGAACTCCCGGAAGGCCAGGTCCACGCGCCCGGCGAGCGCGGGGTAGAGCTCGTCCACCCGCTGCCCGGCCGAGGTGTTGGCCGTAACCCACTCAAGTTTCACGTCGCGCCGCGAGGCCAGTATCCTCATCAGCTCGGCGCCGGAATAACCCGAAGCTCCCACGATGCCCGCACGTATCATATGCATGTTCTCCTGTATACCGCTTGCATAAATATACAAAATTCTGTATGATTATGCAATCGGGCTTTTGAGCCCGCAAGGAGAAGAGAAGAAGAAAATGGACCAGAAACAGCGCGAATCGGCGGTATTCCTCAAAACCTACAAGCGGCTCCCCATAGAGATAGAGCGCGGCGAAGGCGCCCACCTCATAGCCCGCGGCGGCACCCGCTACCTCGACATGTTCAGCGGCGTGGCGGTTAACGCCCTGGGCCACGCCCACCCGGCGGTGGTGAAGGCCATAGCCCAGCAGGCCGCGCGCTACGTGCACGTCTCCAACTATTTCCTGCAGGAGCCGCAGATAGAGTTGGGCGAGCTGCTTACCAAGTACACCGGCCTGCCGCGCGTCTTCTTC
The DNA here is from genome assembly GCA_937870775.1 of uncultured Elusimicrobia bacterium. Taxonomy (GTDB): domain Bacteria; phylum Elusimicrobiota; class Elusimicrobia; order Elusimicrobiales; family UBA9959; genus UBA9959. Next base: position 4,123 of record CALMZU010000198.1, on the reverse strand, counting down.
TGCAACAGCGGCACCGAGGCCATAGAGGGCGCCATAAAGATAGCCCGCAAGTGGGGCGCCGCGAAGGACAAGAAGACCATAGTCTCCATGTCCAACGCCTTCCACGGCCGCACCATGGGCGCGCTGTCGCTGATGGACCGCAAGGCCTACCGCGACGGTTTCGGCCCTTTCCTCGACGGCTGCGCCGGCGCAGTCTTCAACGACCCGGCCTCGCTCAGGAAGGCCGTGGGCCCCTGCACCGCCGCGGTCATACTTGAGTTCGTGCAGGGCGAGGGCGGCGTGAGGCCCGTGTCCAAGGAGTTCGCCGCCGAGCTCATAAAGCTGCGCGCCGAGCACGGCTTCCTTATAATAGCCGACGAGATACAGACCGGCTGCGCCCGCACGGGCGAGTTCCTGGCCTGCGCCCATTTCGGCGTGACCCCCGACCTTGTCACCATGGCCAAGCCCATAGGCGGCGGCCTGCCGCTGGGCGCCATACTGGCCACCGACGAGGCCGCGGCCGTCATACAGCCCGGCATGCACGGCACCACCTTCGGCGGCAACCCGGTGGCCTGCGCGGCCGGCATAGCAGTGGTGAAGGAGATCATGCAGTACGGCACGCTGCAGAACGTGCGTACCATGGGGGCTCTGCTGCTGGAGCGCCTAAAGGGCCTGCAGGCGGAGTTCCCCGCTCTGGTCAAGGAAGCCCGCGGCCTCGGCCTGATGGCCGGGCTGGAGCTGACCACGGAGGCCGAGCCCTTCGTCACCGCGCTGCGCGACGAGCACCACGTGCTGCTCAACGCCACCGACAAGACGGTGGTACGCTTCCTGCCTCCGCTCAACGCGAAACCCGAACACATCGAAGCCGCCTGCGCAGCCCTGCGCAAGGTGCTGGCCGCCCGGACCCCGGCGGCAGCCTGAACTAAAGGAGAAAATATAATGAAAGACAATAAGAAAGTTATTCTGGCCTACAGCGGCGGTCTGGACACCTCGGTGATACTGAAGTGGCTCATAGAGGAAGGCTACGAGGTCATCGCCTACATAGCCGACGTCGGCCAGGCCGGCGACTTCCAGGCGGCCAAGCGCAAGGCCCTCAAGGTCGGCGCCAAGAAGGTCTACATCGAGGACCTCAAGAAAGAGCTGGTCACCGACTACATCTTCCCCATCTTCAAGGCCAACGCCATATACGAAGGCCGCTACCTGCTGGGCACGTCGGCCGCGCGGCCCGTTATAGCCAAGCGCCAGATAGAGATAGCCGCCAAGGAAGGCGCGCAGTACGTGGCCCACGGCGCCACCGGCAAAGGCAACGACCAGGTGCGCTTCGAGCTGGGCTACTACGCGCTGAACCCCAAGATAAAGGTCATCGCCCCGTGGAAGATGCAGTGCTTCCTCGACAAGTTCAAGGGCCGCACCGACCTGATGAACTACGCCAAAGAGAAAGGCATAGAGGTGAGCACCACGCTGAAGAAGCCCTACAGCGAGGACGACAACCTTCTGCACATCAGCCACGAGGCCGGCATACTGGAAGACCCCGCGCACGAATGCGCCGAGGACATATACTCCAAGACCGTCTCGCCGGAGAAAGCGCCCAACAAGGCCACGAAGATAAAGATCATCTTCAAGGACGGCGAGCCCGTTAAGCTCGTCAACCTGAACACCGGCAAGTCCGAGACCGACCCGCTGAAGCTGTTCAATATGCTCAACGACCTCGGCTCCAAGAACGGCATAGGCCGCATAGACATGGTGGAGAACCGCTTCGTCGGCATAAAGTCCCGCGGCGTGTACGAAACGCCCGGCGGCACCATACTCTTCGCCGCGCACAAGGACATTGAGGGCATAGCCATGGACCGCGAGGTGATGCGCCTGAGGGACATGCTGTCGCCCAAGTTCGCCGAGCTGGTCTACAACGGCTTCTGGTTCAGCCCCGAGATGAGCTTCCTGATGGCCGCCATCAACGAAAGCCAGAAGGCCATAGACGGTTCCGTGACCCTGAAGCTCTACAAGGGCAACGTGATGGTGATAGGCCGCGAGAGCCCCAGCTCCCTCTACGACAAGGAGCTCTCCAGCATGGACGTGGCCGGCGGCTTCAACCAGAAGGACTCCGAGGGCTTCATAAAGATACACGCCACGCGCCTGATGGCCCACAACGCCATCATGAGCCGGCACGGGAAGCGCAAATGAAGCTCTGGGCCAAGGGTTACGACCTGAACAAGGACATAGAGTCCTACACCGTCGGCGACGACTATATACTGGACCGCCGGCTGGTGAAGCACGACTGCGCGGCCTCCATAGCCCACGCGAAGATGCTGCGCAAAGTGGGGCTGATCACGGCGAAGGAACTGGCGGCCATAACCGCCGGCCTTCGCCGTATAGCCGAACTGGACGCGGCCGGCAAGTTCGAAATAAAGCGCGAGGACGAGGACTGCCACACGGCCATAGAGAACTGGCTGACGTCGAAGTACGGCGAGGCCGGCAAGAAGGTGCATACCGGCCGCTCCAGGAACGACCAGGTGCTCACCGCGCTGCGCCTCTACGAGCGCGAGGCGCTGGGCGAGCTTAAGGCCACCCTGAAGGCTTTTGAAACCGCGGCCCGCGCCCTGGCGCGCAGGCAGGGCAAAATTGCCATGCCCGGCTACACCCACATGCGCCGGGCCATGCCCACCACCGTGGGCGTATGGGCCGGCTGCTTCGCCGACGCGGCGCACGACGACGCGCTGGCCGTGGACGCCGTACTGAAGCTGATAGACCAGAACCCGCTGGGCACGGCCGCCGGCTTCGGCGCGCCGGTGCTGGGCCTGGACCGCCGCTTCACCACGCGCGAGCTGGGCTTCGCCAAGGTGCTTGAGAACCCGATATACGCCCAGCTCACCCGCAGCAAGTTCGAGCCGGCCATCATGAACCTGTGCTCTCAGGCAATGCTGACCCTGAACAAAATGGCCACCGACCTGGTGCTGTTCAGCATGCCGGAGTTCGGCTTCGTCGAACTGCCGGCCGAGTTCTGCACCGGCAGTTCCATCATGCCGCAGAAGAAGAACCCCGACGTGCTGGAGCTGGTGCGCGGCAGGTACCACACCGTGCTGGGCGAGCAGTTCAAGGCCATGAGCCTGGCCGGCAACCTGCCGTCGGGCTACAACCGCGACGCGCAGCTGGGCAAAGGCCCGCTGTTCGCCGCGCTGGACGCCGCGCTGTCGTCCCTGCGGATCATGGCCACGGTCACGGCCGGGCTCCGCTTCGTGCCGGAGAACTGCAAACTTACGCCGGAGCTGTTCGCCACCGAAGAGGCCTACAAGCTGGTGAAGCAGGGCCTGCCGTTCCGCGACGCCTACCGTCGGGTGGCCGAGAAGTTCCGCTAGTTTTTCCGGGGCGCGGTTTTTGGGGGGCGCCCCGGAATTTGGTATAATAGATGTTACCGCTTAGTAAGTCTTCTACGTTTTCCGTATCTTACAAGTCGGACGGGTATTCAGAAATTCCCAAGGCTACCCGCGCCGGCGATGTCCTTCCCGAAGAATTCGCGAAGGCGCGTTAAGTTTCCCTCCCACCTTAAACCGGGGCTTAGCACAAAGTATCGGGGTTTACTAAAAATCATCGGAGGAAGTTCAATATGAAGTCGTACGTTCGTATAGCTATCGCTGTCTCTATGTTCGCGCCCGCCGCCGCTTTCGCGGAAGGTTCGGCGTTTTCCAGCCTGGTAGGCGCCGCCGGCCTTGAGTCCGCGGCCGCCGTGTCCGCTCCGGCCGTGTCCGAAGTCGCCCCCGCCGCGCGCGAGGCCGACGCCGACATACTGGACCTGACCGCTTCCGGAGCCGACGAGCTGGCCGCCGCCTCCCGCGTGGACGGCGCCGCCGTGTTCGAGCTGGACGGCACCAAGATGAACAACAAGAGGAACCTGATGGACCACGCCTCCAAGGCGCTGGGCCTGCCCGGCGACATGGACAACTGGGACGCCATGATCGACTATCTCGGCGACCTGCCGTCCTTCGCGCACAACAACAACATACTGGTGATCGTGCGCAACGCCGAGGCCATGCGCCGCGCCAACCCGCAGCTCTACAACGACCTGCGCGACGTGATGCTGTTCGCCGGCCGCAACGCCCAGGAATGGAGCCGCGGCGCCGTGCAGCTGAAGTTCGTGTTCGTGTTCTAA
>CALMZU010000197.1 GCA_937870775.1 uncultured Elusimicrobia bacterium | reverse complement strand
CTGGCCGCCATAGCCGCCGCGGCCTTCGCCGCGCGCCGTCGCTGGCCGGCCATTCCCGCCGCGCTGGCCTGCTATGCCGTCATGCTGCTGCCGGTGTCGGGCATAGTTAAGTTCGGAGACCAGGCCGCGGCCGACCGTTATAGCTACCTTCCGGGGCTGGGTTTCGCCATGCTGGCCGGAGGGGCGCTGCTGATAGCCCGGCGGAGGCTGGGCGTGAAAGCCGCCGCGGCGCTGGCCGCGGCCGTGCTGCTGCCGCTGGCCGGGCTGACCTGGCGCCAGCAGGGCTTCTGGCGGGATTCCGGGACTTTGTGGAGCCACGCGCTGGAAATAGACAAGGATACCTGGCAGGCGCACAACAACCTGGCCGGCTTCCTGCTGGCGCAGGGGAAATTCGGCGAGGCGGAGCGGCATTACGCCGAGGCGCTGCGGCTTAACCCGGATTACGCCGAGGCCCACAACAACTTCGCCGGCCTGCTGGCGAGGAAAGGGGATCTGGAGGGAGCGCTGCGGCATTGCCTGGAGGCGGCCCGCTGCAACCCGCTCTTCCCGGCGCCGCACCTGAACGCCGGCATAGCGCTCTACAAACTGGGCCGGCACGCCGAGGCCGCCGCGCAGTTCAGGGAGGCCCTGCGGCTTAAGCCCGATTACGAACAGGCCGCCCGCTACCTGGCCTTACTCACCGCCACCACGAAGCCCCGCAGCAAAGACCTGAAAAAGTAAAGCCGGCGTTCCCGCCGGCTTTATCAATGCCGACAACAGCGTCAGCCGCAGCAGCCGCTCTTCGGAGCGCCGCCGCCCGGCGGCAGGGCGCAGCTGGAGGCGCCGCGGAAGGACTTATTCCACGGCATCATGGCCAGCACCTTGGCCAGACCGCACCAGCCGGTAACGCCGGCGAAGGTGAGACCCGCGCCTATAAGGCCGGCCACCCAGAAGAACTTCACGCTTATGACAGCGGCCAGTATCATCAGGCCGGCGGTTATCTGCACCTGGCGCATCAGCGGCAGCGGGCCGTTGGACTTTATAATGGGCAGGCCCTTGCCCTTCCACGCCGAGAGGCCGCCCTCCACCACGCGCAGGTCGGCCACCCCGCGCAGCCGCAGCCGCTCGGCCGCCTGGCGGCTCCTGACGCCGCTCTGGCAGAACACGTAGACCGGCGCGTTCTTCGGTATCGACGCGCAGGCCGTGTCTATCGACGAGAGCGGGCAGTTAAGGGTGCCTTCTATATGCTCGTAAGCGTACTCCTCCGGCTCGCGCACGTCCACCAGCGCGCCGCCGGCCGCCTTGGCCGCCGCGGCCTCGTCGACGCCCACGGTGCAGATGGTGCGGGTCGCGGGCTTCTCCTGCGGGGCGGCGTAGGAGATCATGCCGCCGGACAGGTTGCGCACCTTCGTAAAGCCGTTCTGGCGCAGTATGCGCTCGGCCAGGTAGCCGCGCAGGCCCACCCGGCAGAACACCACGATGTCGGCGTCCTTCGGGATGCCGGCGAGCCGCGAGCGCAGTTCGTCGACGGGGATGTTGGCCGCGCCGGGGATGGAGCCGGAATTGAACTCGCCCGGCGTGCGCACGTCTATGAGCTTCATGTCGCGCCCGGACTTGAGCTGTTCCTCCAGCTGGCGGACCGTAAGGCCCTCGGAAAGGCCGCGCAGCTGGTTCTCCAGCACCATGCCCGCCACTATGGCCGGGTCCTTCGCCGAGCCGAACTGCGGCGCGTAGGCCAGGTCCAGCGCGGCCAGCTGCCCGGCGGTCATGCCGCCGGCTATGGCCGCGGCTATCACGTCGGTGCGTTTGTCCGCGCCCTTCTTGCCCACCACCTGCGAGCCTATCAGCCTCCCGGTCTTGCGGTCGGCCAGCACCTTCAGGTGCAGCATCTCGGCGCCGGGATAGTAGCCGGCGTGGTCGCCGGGGTGTATCACGGCGGCGATGTAGTCTATACCTTCGGCCGCGGCCTCGCGCTCGGAGAGGCCTGTCTTGGCGGCGGTTATGCCCATGGTGCCCACTATGGCCGTGGCCAGCGCCCCGTCGAACTTCATGTCCCCGCCGGCGGCGTTGGCGCCGGCCGCGCGGCCCTGCTTGTTGGCGGGCCCGGCCAGCATCATCCGCACCTTCTTGCCGTTGACGATCTGCACGCACTCGGCGGCGTCGCCGGCCGCGTATATGTCGGGGTCGGAGGTCTGCATGCGCTCGTTGACCTCTATCCCCCCGCTCCTGCCGATGGAGAGCCCGGCCGCGCGGGCGAGCTCCGTTTCCGGCGCCACGCCGGCGGACATCAGCACCAGGTCGGTCTCCATCGTCTTGCCGCTGGTCAGCTCGGCGCCGGTCACCAGCGGCGAGCCGGTGAAGGCCTTTATGCCGTCGCCCAGCACCAGGTTCAGCCCGGCCGAGCGCAGGTGGTTGGAGACATAAACCGCCATGTCCGGGTCCAGCGGCGGCAGCACCTGGTCGCGCAGCTCGACGACGGTGGTGTCTATGCCCAGCTTCACCAGCCCCTCGGCGGTCTCGAGCCCTATGAAGCCGGCGCCCACGACGAGCGCCCGCTTCGGCTTCTTCTCGATCAGGAACTTCTTCAGGGCGTCGGCGTCCGGCACGGTCTTCAGCGTAAAGATATTGCCGGCCTCTATGCCGGGCACCTGCGGCCTTATGGCGCGCGCGCCCGGCGCCAGCACCAGTTTGTCGTAGGGATAATGGGTCTCGGCGCCGGTGGAGAGGTCCTTCACCGTTACGGTTCTGTCCTTGCGGTCTATGGCCGTCACCTCGTGGTTCACCTTCACGTCCACGTTGAAACGGCGCTTGAAGCTCTCCGGCGTCTGCAGCAGCAGGTCGTCGCGGTCGCTGATCTCCCCGGAAACGTAATAGGGCAGGCCGCAGTTGGCGAACGATACGTACGGCCCGCGCTCGAATACGGTTATCTGGGCGCTTTCGTCGGTACGCCTGGCCTTTGCCGCCGCGCTGGCGCCGCCGGCCACACCGCCCACTACCACTATCCTCTTTACAGGCATGATGTCTCCTTATTTTCCCGCCTTCTATATATTAGATGCGCCGCCCCCGGAAAAGATTCAGGCTTTTCCGGGGGTCCTTGGCGCGCGCGGCGCCTTATTCGGCGCGCAGGGCGTCGGCCGGCTTCAGGCCGGCG
>CALMZU010000196.1 GCA_937870775.1 uncultured Elusimicrobia bacterium | reverse complement strand
GGCAAAGGGCCACGGCCTTTTCGGAAGCATCTATCGTGTTCCGTTTGCCCATCGCGGCCAGCAGCGACGGAGAGGCGCTCTCTATCCCGAAAGCGAGGTTATAGCAGCCTGCATCCTTCATCGCGGCCAGCAGTTCTGCGTCCACGATGTCAGTGCGCGTCGTGCCGCTGAAAGCGATGCGGAGGCCGCGGGACCTTATCTCGCGGCAAAGCTGCAGCACCCGTTCCCGGTCCACGGTCAGCGCGTCGTCGGCGAAACAGAAATGCCTGACGCCTTTTTCCCTGTACAACAGCTCGAGCTCCTGCGCCATGTTGCGGGCGGAACGGCAGCGCCAGCCGCGCCATATCCACCACGTGGAGCAGAAGTCGCAGCTGCCGCTGCAGCCTCGTGAGAATATCACCGATACCCGCGGCTCGGAGGCCAGGTCCACGCCGTTGAAAACGCCCGTGCCGCGGGCGGGATACCTCTTGAGGTCCAGCATGGACCAGGCCGGGAAAGGTATGGAGTCCAAATCGCGCTCATAGGCGCGCTGGGCCGTCTTCACGGCTCGGCCGCCGGCGCGGAGGGCTATGCCGGCCACGGAGGCCGGTTCCCGCCCCGCGGCGAGCTCCACGACGGCGCGCTCGCCTTCGCCCAGGACGGCTATATCGACGGAAGGGTAATGCGTCAGCAGCTGCTCCCACATTATGGTCGGGTGCGCCCCGCCAAGGACGGTAAGCACACCTGGGCAGGCGCGTTTAAGCCTTGCGGCCGCGTCCACGGCCCGCTTGCGGCCCGGGGTGAGGCAGGTTATCCCGGCGACTTCCGGCCTGAACTCCGCGGCGGCGCGCTCGAGAGCGGAGTCGCCCTCTATACAGCAGTCGATGAGGCGCACCTCGGCCCCAGCCTCCAGCAGGGCCCCCGCCAGGTAAAGCAGGCCCAGCGGAGGGTTCGTGAACCCTGACTGTTCCGTGCCGGCCGGGTTGACTAGCAGGACCCTCTTCACCGCGCGCCTCCCCTGCAGAACAGGCCGGCCAGGTCCTGCCGGAGTTCGCTCAGCGCGGCCGGGGCGGCCAGCCGGACAGCCGCGGCATATACGGCGCCGCCGCAGACCGCGGCCGCGGAAACCCCGGCCAGCGTACCTGGCAGCAAGGACATCGCCAGCCTAGCGGCGCCGGCGGCGGACGCCGCGGCCAGCAGCTGCGGGGCTATATTGGCCAGCGTGCGTACAGGTACCGACTCGACCTTCAGTACGGCCCGGTAGACGAAGAAGAAAAGGCCGGCCACCAGGGGCTGGCTGAAAGCAATCCCGTCGAAGCCGAAAATCACCACCAGAGGCACCCCGAGGCCCCATTCGAGAGCCAGCAGCGTCAGCATCATCTTCAGGACGATCCCGGAACGCCCCAGCGCCAGTATCGCGCTGTACATGGGCAGCGCTATGCCGGCCATCATAGGGGAAGCGCAGTAGAAATAGAAGGCCCGCAGGCCGGGCCGCCACTTGTCGGTGAACAGCGCGTGGACCAGTTCCGGGCCCAGCGCCGCCATCAGCGCGGTCACCGGGAAAAGGAGCAGCGTCATCGCGCGCATCGAACGCTCTACGGCGCGGGCGAGCAGGGGGCGGTCGCCCTGTATCCTGGAGAAGGCCGGGAAGGCCACGCGCCCGAAAGCCTCTGAAAGCATCAGCGGCGCGAAAGCGAAGGTACGGGCCCAGTTCAGCAGGCCCACGGCCTGCGCTCCGCAGTACACGCCGACGAAGAGCGGGGTCACGGCGTCCTTGACGAAAGAGAGTACGGTGTTGCCCTGGTAAGGCAGGCCGAAACGCACCAGCCCCCCCGCGGCGCTGGCGCTGAAAGGCCGGGACGGACGCCAGTCCGCCATCGAGTATATCATCAGGACGCCGCAGGCCGAGCGCAGCAACGCCGCGGCGATGAAGCTCCATACGCCGGCCCCGGCCAGGGCCAGCGGGACAGCGGTGCCGTAGAAGGCCGCGGTCTCGGCTATATCCACGGCCGCGATGCGCCCGAAATCCAGCCGCCGCTCCATAAGTATGGCCGGGACCGTCTTAAGCGAGGCCAGCGCGAAACTTACTGCCATGGCGCGCACCAGCCAGGCCGCGAAAGGCGGCAGCGACGGGTAGAGCAGGCCGGCAAGCGGCGCCAGCAGCCACGCGGCCAGGACTACGGACCAGGCCAGCGCCTGCTGCAGCCAGAAAACAGAGGAAAGTTCCTCCTCGGTGACCTCTTCTTTTTTCTGTATCAGCGCCGCCCCGATGCCGACGTCGCCGAAGGTCGAGAGGAACTGCACCACGAAAAGCACTATCGCGTAAACGCCGAACACGTCGGGGACCAGCAGGCGCGCCAGCAGCACGTTGGCGCCGAAATTCATAGCCCTCACCGCCGCCTGCCGCTTTATCAGCGTGCCGATGGCCCCGAGCGACCGCGATCTCAGCGCGGAAGGGCCGTCCTGTCCGGTGGTTCCATGTTCAGGCATCGGCTTTCCGGCCCCCGGGCGGCCGCACCGCCTTCATATACAGCACGCTGAGAAGCGCGGCCGCGAACCAGAACGGTTCCATGATGCGGACGATGATGAAAGTGTTGACGCCGAAGGACTGGAAGAGAAGGCCCACGAGCGATACGGTAAATCCCAGCGACAGCGCGCGTATCATGGGGTCCTCGTACGACGAGAAGACCCGCAGCGAGGTCCTGAAGAGGCGCAGCAGCATCCAGACGAAGAAAGCCGCGCCGACTATGCCGACCTCGCCCAGCACCAGCGCATACTGGGTGTCGCCCATGCCTATGCCGGTGACGCCCCAGCCGAAAAGCGGTTTGGCGGGCAGTTTCTCCAGGAGTACGCGCCGCAGCGAACGCACGCGGGCGGCCGCGGACTCCTCCAGCTTTATCTCGCCGCCGGGGCCGCTGGCCACCGTCTGGTTGGCGTACTGGCCCTGATAGGTCATAGAGATGCGCTCGGCGACCCTGCCGGATATGCCCGGGATCAGCGCCGCGGCTATCAGTCCGGCGGTGATGAACCCCAGCATGAAAAGCCTGCGCTTGCGGGTGAAGAAGAAAAAGGCCGGCACCATGGCGGCAAAGCCTATGTACGAGGCGCGCGAGAAGGTGAGCAGGAAGGCCGGGAACATGAACACCAGCAGCCCCAGGGCAGATAAGAATACCCACCCGGAGGTTTCGGTGAGCAGGCCGATCAGCACGCCGAAGATGATGAGGTAATAGCCGCCCAGCGAAGCCGGTTCCGACTCATTGATATCACCGCCGAGAGGCACCTCGAAAGGCGCGGTAACGCGCACGTCGGGGCCCTGGTAGGAATGGTAATAGTAGTAGGCGTAAAGAGTAACCAGCACGGCGACGACGAGCGCGTAGCCGAGGAACTTCTTCACCTGTTCGGGCGTCTCCACCAGGTTCACCGTCATGAAGAAAAGCAGGAAGTACTCTATGTATTTCATCACGTAGAAGAACGACGTGAGGGCGTCTATGTCGCCGCGTATCACGCCGAGCGCGGTGGAGAGCACGCAGGCGGCGATGTAGAGCAGCACCGGGGTCTGCACCGGCGTGGAAGTGATGAAAGGCTTCGTCTTGTTGATGGCGGTGCGCGCGAACCACGAGAGGAAGATGACTATCAGCAGGATGTCGTCGTAGCGCACCACGACGTTGCGGCCCTGGCCCACGCCGCCCAGGCCGATCTCGGGCGACAGCAGCATGGAGAAGACCAGCAGCACCAGGCTCAGCCGCGGGGAAAAGAAGGCGAACAGCCCGACGATGGCCGTGCCCAGCAGCATCACCAGGGCGTACTGCGCCCCCGCGGCGGCCATGTAGCCCAGCCACGCGGCTGCCGCCAGCGCTATCCCCACTATTATGATCGGCATCTTTCAGGCCGCGTCAGCGGCGGGCGTACTTGTTGTAGTCGTAATAGTAATAGCCGTACTGCGGCCCCATCTCCGAGGCCCTCACGCCGTTCAGCACCACGCCTATCATCCGGGCGTTCACGCCTGTGATCTGCTCCTTGGCGCGGCGCAGCGCGCCGCGGGCTATCTTGCCGGCCTTGTAGACCAGCACCACGCCGTCGGAGGCGTGCTTGGCTATCATCACGGAATCGACGAACAGCAGCGTCGGGGGAGCGTCGAAGATGATCATGTCGAACTCGCTCTTCAGCTCCTCCATCAGGCCGGTCCAGTTGGCGGAATCCAGTATGTCTATCACGTTGCCGGGCTGGGTGCCGCAGTTAAGCACCTTCAGGTTCTCTATGCCCGGAAAGCGCATCAGCTGCTCGAAGTCCAGGCCGCCCATTATGAAATCGGCGCTCTCGAGAACGGCGTCGCGCCAGTCGGCCTTGCCGGCCAGCACGTCGGAGAGGCCCGGGTCCTTGCGCGTGCCGAAGATCTGGTTTATCGCCGGGCGCCTGAGGTCGGCGTCGACGAGCAGGGTGCGCAGGCCTGAGTGCGCGCTGGCCAGCGCGAAGTTCACGGCGGTCAGGGTCTTGCCCTCCGCCGCGCCGGCCGAACTGAACACCAGCGACACGCTCTCCCTGGTGTTCAGGTTGGACATGATGTTGGTGCGCAGCGTGTGGTAGGACTCTATCACGCTGGACGCGTAGCGCTTGTTGACTATCAGCACGCTGCGGAAGGCGTCGACGGTGTAGCGTTCATTCTTGAAGACGTTGGTGAGCCAGTTGTCCAGCGGCTTCTCGCTCATGATGTTCGGGATGATGCCGAGCACCGGCAGTTTGAGGAAATCCTCGATGTCCTCTATCGTCGATATCGACACGTCCAGGTTCTCGAGCAGGAACACCAGCACGACGGCCAGGAACAGCCCCAGCACCATGCCGACCATCATGTTAAGGCGGCGGTTGGGCGAGACCGGCGAGGTCTCGGGCATGGGCCGGTTCACGACGGTGACGAACGAGACCATCGACGACACGCCGAGCTTGGCCTCCTCGTACTGCTTGTTCAGCGTGGTGTAGAGGTCCTCCTGCATGCGCAGCTCGCGGCTGATGCGCGCGAGCGCCACTTCCTGCGCCGGGATCTCCTCCAGTTTGCCCTGCACCACGTCTATGCGTTGCTCGAGGGCCTGTACCTCGGGGTGGTTAGGGGTGTACTTTTCCAGCAGTTCCCTCTTCTTTATCTCAAGGTCCGCCAGCTGGTTGGCCAGCGCCGAGCCCAGCCCGGTCTTGGGGTTGCGCTCTATGAAATTCTGCTTCTGCCGCTCCAGCGAGCGCAGCGCGTCCTCCACCTCGGTCTTGCGCGCCTCTATGTCCTCCAGGGTTTTCCTGGCCTGCAGGCTTTTCTGCTCCAGGTCGTAATCCTTGTAGGCCTCTATCACGGCGTTGACCACGTCGGCGGCGCGGGCCGGGTCCCCGTCGAAGGCCGAGATCGCTATCAGGTTGGACTCCTGCAGGCGCTCCACCTTGTAGGCGCCGGCCACCTGCGCGGAGCCTTTGGCGCCGGCGGGCAGGCCCAGCCTGGCCGCGGCGCGCTCGGACACCTCGGAGGAGGTTATCACCTTGAGCTCCGTGGCCACGGCGCTCCAGGGGTCGAAATCGGCTATGTCGGAACCGGGAAGCTTAGAATAGGAGACCGGCGGTTTTATCTTTATCAGCGCCTGGCTGCGGTAGACGGTGGGCTGCAGGTGGGTGTAGAACAGCGTCGAGAAGACGGTGACCGAGAACACCAGCAGCGCGGTCCATTTGCGGCGGTTTATTATGCGCCAGTAGTCGTAGAGGGTAAGTTCGGCGTTCATGTATTCCTAGTTGTGGCTGGCCACTATGCCGGCGGTTATGCCGAAGGTGAACAGCGTCGCCCACGGCAGGAAATTATCGCTTATCCAGCGCGCGGCCTTGGAGTAGTTCCTGCGCGGGATGTACACGATGTCGCCGCTGACGAGGCCGATGTTCTTCTCCATGTCGCCTTCCAGCACGGACTCCAGGTCGGCCTTTATCAGCTGCTCCGTCGAGGAACCGCCCTCGCCTTTCACCCGGCGGTAGATCCGCACCTGGGAGGTCTTGGCCCAGTCCTGCGGGCCGCCGGCCTGCGCCACCAGGTCCAGCAACCGCATCCCCTCGCGGAACTCGTAATAGCCGGGCTGGTTCACCTGGCCTATCGCCGCGACGCGGCTTGACGAGAATTTGCGCACGTTGACGGTTATCGTCGGGTTGGAAACGTACTTCGAGAACTTCGCGGTGAGGACCTTCTGCAGGTCCTCGGGCTTCATGCCCTCCGCCTTGATGGAGCCCAAGAGCGGTATCTCTATCGTGCCGTCGGGCTGCACCGTGACCTCCTTCGAGAACTCCTCCGCGGGCATCACGTTGATGTTGATCACGTCCCCGGCCTCTATGAAGTAGTCCTTCTCGGGCTGGGCCTCGCCTGCGGCGAAGGATGGCAGCGGCGCCAACAGCAGAAGGGCCGAAAGCAGGATGGATATGGTCTTCATAGACTAATTATATATATTTCGCGCGCGCGTTAACCGGCATTCTCGCGCCCGCGGGCCAGCGACTTCACTATCACGCGCAGCTCCTCCACCTTGCGCTCCAGTTCCCGTTCGCGCTCGGACGGCGCGGACTGGTACTGCGAGGCGGGCCCCGCGGCGC
>CALMZU010000195.1 GCA_937870775.1 uncultured Elusimicrobia bacterium | reverse complement strand
AGCGCCTGGCTCTTGCCGGCGCCGGACATGCCGGTGATGATGAAGATGCGGCCCCGCTGCGGGTGGCGGCGTTCGGCGTTCTTCATTTCTTGTTCATCTCCCGTATCAGGCTCTCGTTGAACTTCTTGGCGACGAAATAGCCCTGGTTCTTGAGGCGCTGGTTCAGCGCGGCGACCTCTATCAGCACCGCCAGGTTGCGGCCCGGGGTCACCGGCAGCCGCAGCGACGGCACGGGCACCTCGAGGATCTGCACCTCGGCGGCCGAAAGGCCGGTGCGGTCGTAGTTGCCCAGGGAGCCCGACGTCACGCTCTCGAGCTTCACGTGCATCTCTATGATCGACTGGTCCATGATGGACCCTATGCCGAACAGCAGCTCGACGTCTATGATGCCGAGGCCGCGCACTTCCATGTAATGCTTGATGTTCTTCGGCGAGTTGCCCACCAGCATGTAGCCGATGCGGCGCTTCACCTCGACGACGTCGTCGGCGATCAGGATGTGGCCGCGCTTCAGGAGTTCCAGCGCGCACTCGGACTTGCCGACGCCCGAGTCGCCCTGTATCAGGACGCCGAGGCCGTAGACGTTCACCAGCACGCCGTGCACGTAGGTGATGGCGGCCAGCTGGTCGTCGAGGTACATCGTCAGCTCGCGTATGAAGCTGGACGTGTCCGCCGTCGTTACGAGCAGGGGGATGTTGGCCTTCGCGCAGGCCTGCTTGATAGTGGGCAGCGGCTTAACGCCGCCGGTCACTATCACGCACGGGATATCCGGCGCGGAGAACATCTTGTGCAGGTTCGCGAGGACCTTGCGCGGGTCCTCCTTCTGGCAGTAAGCGTACTCGCCCTGGCCTATGATCTGGATGCGTTCCGAACGGAACTGCTCCATGTGGCCCGCTATAGCCAGGCCAGGGCGGTTTATCTCGCTTACCGTTATCCTGCGGTTGAGGTTCTTGGAGCCGGAGGCGGCCTTAAGCCCCAGGATCTTCCCCCGGGACTTAAGGAGCTCCCTTATCGTAAGGGACTTGCCTTCTTTCTTCGCCGGCTCCGTCATGGCTTACTTCTTCACCGGCTGCAGCAGCCCGTAGGTGCTGTCGAGGCGCTTGAAGACGACCTGCAGCTGCTTGGAGCCGCGGTCCATGAACATCCAGAAGTTATAGCCGACCTTCTCCATCTCCATCACGGCCTCTTCCTTGTTCATCGGCTTCAGAGGGACGTCCTTGATCACGGAGAAGCGTATCTCGGGGCCCACCAGCGTGGTGAACTCGCCCAGGTCGACGGTCTCGGTGGCGTGGTGGTCGGTAAAGCGCTCCTTGTACTTCTTTATCTGCGCCTCCATCTTGTCCATCGCCTTGTCTATGGCGCTGTACATCTCGTCGGATTCGGCGGCGGCCTTCATGGTCTGGTGGCCGGCGTGCACGACGACCTCGGCGGAGTGGATCTTCTTCTCCACGGAAACTATAACCTGGGCCCAGACGATATTGTCGAGGTACTCGTGGAGCTTGGAAAGCTTCGACTCGATGAAGTCCTTTATCGGCTTCGTCATCTTTATCTTGCGGGCCACTATATGTATTCTCATTGTATTCCTCCGGAGACTAAAACGCGGACGCCCGCCTTCCGGGCGGGAGCCCTATTAATATATTTTATTAACTCTTTAATGCTTTTTCAACGGCCTTTGTGGTATTATAGTTCCCATGAGACTGGCGGCCAGCGGCCTGGTGAAGGTTTTTCCGCCCCCTTTCCTGTCGGGCGGGGAGCCGGCGCTCGCTCTGGCGGGGGCGGGACTGGCCATCTCCGGAGGGGTCGTCGGCATAGGCGGGGCCAACGGCTCGGGCAAGACCACCCTTTTCAAAGTGCTGGCCGGCGCGCTGATCCCCGACGGGGGCTCGGTGACGGCCGACGGCGACGCCGCCGCCCCCGAACGCCTGCGGGAGCTGACCGCCCTCTGCCCCTCCACCCCGCGCGCCTTCTACTACCGTCTGACAGCGGCCGAGAACCTGCGTTTCTTCGCCGCGCTGGCCGGCATACCGCCGGCCGAGGCGGCCGCGCGCGCCGCCGCCCTGGCCGACAAGCTGAAACTGCCGGAAGCCGACCTGCGCCGCCGCTTCGACGCGCTGTCGGAGGGCAACATGCAGAAGGTCTCGCTTATAAGGGCCTTCTCCCGCCGGCCGCAGCTGCTGCTCCTCGACGAGCCGTTCAACGGCCTGGACGGCCTGGCCTGCCGCGGGCTGCTGGAACTCATGGAGACCGCGGGCAGGACCTCGGCCGTGCTGCTGACCAGCCACAACAGGGAGCTGCTCACCGCCGCGGCGCCGCGGGCGCTGCGCATGGAGAAGGGCCGCGTCCTGCAGGGGGAGGCCGCATGAGCCGCTTCTCCGAGGCCGCGGCCTTCGTGCGGCGGGACTTCCTCGCCGAGAAGAGCTACCGGCTCTCCTTCGCCCTCGGCGCGCTGGCCACCTTCGCCAACCTGGCGGTCTTCTATTTCATCGGGAAACTGTTCGGCGGGCGCATGGCCCCGCACCTGGCTCCCTACGGGGCGGACTATTTCGCCTACGTCTTCACGGCGCTGGCCTTCTTCGGCTACATAGGGACCGGGGCCGGCTCCTACGCCGAGAAACTGCGGCAGGAACAGGCGCAGGGGACGCTGGAGGCGGTGCTGTCCACGCCGGTGCGGCTGCCGGCCTTCCTCGCCGGGCTCACCGCCTGGAATTTCATATTCGCCACTTTCGAACTGGCCGTCTACGCGCTGGCCGGGGCGCTGGTGTTCAGGCCGCAGCTGGCCGCGGCCAACTGGCCCGCGGCGGCGCTGGTCTTCGTCCTGTCGGCGGCCTGCTTCGCCTCGCTCGGCGTGATCTCGTCGTGTTTCGTGGTGCTGTTCAAGCGCGGCAATCCCATGGCCTGGGTGCTGAACAATTTCGAGGGGCTCCTGGGCGGGGTGTACTTCCCGGTCACGGTGCTGCCGGGCTGGCTCCTGTGGGTCTCCAAGCTGCTGCCGGTGACCTACGCGGTGCGGGCCTTCCAGATGGCGGTGCACGGCGGGGCCGGCATAGCCGCCATAAAGTACGACCTGCTGGCGCTGGCCGCCTTCGACCTGCTGCTGGTGCCCGGCAGCGTCTGGCTCTTCTCGCTGTCCGTCGCCCGGGCGCGCCGCAACGGCGCGCTGGGCGGCTACTAACTACCTGCCCAGCGCGGCCGCGTAATAGGCCGCGAAAGGCGCCTCCGCCGAGAAATAGGCGTAGCCTCCGTCTTCCTTCACGAACTCCGCCGTCATCTCCTTCCATTCCTTCCCGTCGCCGTAGAGGAAAACCGCGGCGTCCCTGTTCAGGCCTTCCGAGCGCAGGCGGAAGGTCAGCCGGACCTCCCCCTGGACGGCGCCGGGGAAACCGGTGGTCTGCCAGGCCCGCAGCCCGGCGAGGCCCTTCGGCAGGGCCGGCGAAGGCGGCAGCGGGCCCTCTATGACGGACATGGCCTCGGGCCTGTCGGCGCGCAGCGTGGTCCTGAAGACCATGGCGGCCAGGCCGGACTCGGCCGACTCGGCCTTAAGTTCGCATTTCACGCCGTTGCGCAGCAGGGCCAGCGAACGGCTGGTCACGCCGTAGGCCAGCGGGATACCGCCGGGCAGCGGCGCCGAAACGGAAACATAACCGGCTCGCGCGGCGCCGAAGCGCAGCTGCACCGAGAAGCGGTGCGCCACGCCCAGGTCGCCGAAAGGGGTGAAGGCGTAGTCGAAAGAAAGCCTGTCGAAGGCCACGCCGGCGCCGGCCGAGAAGCCGGACCAGCCGCCCAGCTCGTTGCCGTGCTGGCGCAGCCTGTAGCCGGCGCGCATGGCCAGCCTCGGCGTGAGCGGGTACTCGCCGCCGAGGGCGAGGAAAGGATAATTATCCACGGGTTTTTCCACGTCGGCGGAGAGCAGCGCGCCGGAGTCCGGCAGCCGGCCGCTGAGGCCGGCCCTGAAAGAGAGAGGCAGGCCGAAACGCTCGCGGTCCAGTTTTATGCCGGGCCCGAGGTTCAGCACGGCGGCGCCGGCGCGCAGCGAGGCCCCCCTCCACCGGAAGGAGCGCGCCGCGCCGAGGTCGGCGGCGGCGGCGGCCCCCGAATAATTATCGACGCTCTGGCGCACCGCCTTCAGCGTGAGGCCGGCGGCCCAGCCGCGCGCGAGCGGCCGCGCGTAAGAGACCCCCAGCGCCGCGTCGGAAGCGCCGAACTTGCCCTCCACCGGCGAGATCGGGCTCAGCGGGTCCGACTCGTAGAGGCCGCTCCTGCGTTCCATGTCCTTCGGCACGTAGAAATAGTCCAGCGAAAAGGCCCAGGCCCCCTTCGAGGGCAGCGGCACGCCCAGCGCCCTGCCGCCGGAGGCGGGGGCCGTGTAGACCAGGTATTCCTGGCCGAGGCCCTGGAAATAGTCGTTATGGAAGAAACCCAGCGTCCGCTCCGCCGGCAGGCAGGCCAGGCCGGCCGGGTTCCAGTAGGCCGCGTAGGGGTCGCATACCGACGTGAAAGCCCCGCCCATCGCCAGCGCGCGGGCGCCGGCGCCGAGCTTCAGGAAGGCCGCGGAGGTGGAGCCGGCCGAAGGATATATCTTCGCCGCCCACGCTGGCGCGGCGCAGGCGGCCAGCGCCGCCGCGGCGGCCGCGAGCCTCAGCATCCCCGTCATTCCTTTAGTACCCATACGTTCCTCAATGCACTATGGCCAGCCTCTTGATCACCGACTTGCGCCCGGAGGCCGAGACGGCCTCGAACCTGAACTGGTAGACGCCGCCGGCCGTCTTCCTTATGTTCCACGGTATCTCCGACGTTACGCCGGCCGGGCAGCCGGACTTCTCCAGCCGCGCCACCCGCTGGCCGGCTATGTCGTAGACGTCTATCTTCACGGAGGACTTCTCCGAAACGCGGAACTTGAAGGTCAGCGAGTCGCCCTTCGCCGGGTTCGGGTAGGTATAGACCTCGTCGCGGTCGAACAGCGCCCCGGAAGGCACGTATTCCATCACCGCGAAGACGCCGAGCTGCAGCACCTTGGCCGTCACGCGCAGCGCGTCCTCGTCGGCGCGGGAATTGTCCACCATCGCCCACGAGGAGCCGGAACGCATGTAGAGGCGGACGTTCTCCATGTTCATGCCGGCCACGTCGGAAGCGGAATAGGGGACTGAAACGACGGCCGGGCTCACCAGCCTGGTGGCCGGGCTCAGGAACCTGGCCTCGTAGACCACGCCGGTGGGGTTGGCCGAGCCGGAAGAGGCGGCCCTGAATATCGGCTGGTACGTCGAGGCGTCCAGCCGGGTGAAGAGGATGCTGTCGTTCTGCGAGGCCGAGCCGGCCGGCAGGTCCACCCTGGCGCCGTCGGCCAGGCGCAGCGACACTCCGGCGGCGGCGTCGAAGAAGCGCCAGTTGTTGGCGGACACCGCCGAGGCCTCCGGGGAAAGGGCCGAGTCCGACGTGCTGTCGTAGGCGGCCACGGAATAATAATACCGCACGTTCTCGGTGGCGGAGGCGTCTATGTAGTTGGTTGCGCCCCTGGCCACCCCGGCGTAAGGCGCGGCGTAGGCGCCCGAGGCCGTGCGCCGGTAGACGCGGTAGCCGTACACGTCCCCGTCCGGCCCGTCGTCGGGCGAGGCCGTCCACGAGAGGGTGACGCTGCCGCCGGCGTCGCCCAGCGTGTCCGCGGCGTAGAGCGCGGCGGGCGCGCGCGGGGGAACCGGGTCGCGCGGCGCGCAGAGCTGCGCCACGTTGGAGAGCGCCCCGGTGTTGGGGACGTCGTCATAGGCCTTCAGCGCGAAATAATACGTTACGCCGCCGAGCAGCCCGCCTATGTCCATGGCCTCGGAGGAACCCGCGGCGCCCTCCACGGGCCTGGTGCTGCCGCGCGCGAAGTCGAAGGAGGCCCAGTCGAAAGCGGCGTCGGTGGAGACCTTTACGGAATAATAGGAAGCCTCGCCGACGGCACCGTCATCGCCGGGCGCGGTCCACGTCAGCGTCAGCATGCCGTAGGCCGGCCCGGGCGAGGCGGCCAGGTCGGTCACCGCGGCCGGCGGCACGGCGTCGCCGGTGTCGTTGACGGAAAAGGCCGAAACCGGCTCCGGGTCCGCGGACTCGGCGTAGCCGTCGAAGGCCCTGACCGTGTAGGTGAAAGTGCTGCCGGTGACGGCGTCGCCGTCCACCCAGGAAAGCGCCGCCGAACTTACCGACACCAGCAGGGCCGCGCCGTCGCCGCCGTCGCGGTATACATGGTAAGCCGTCACCGAGGCCGAAGGCGAGGCCGTCCACGAGAGCGCTATATGGTTGCCGCCGTCGGCGGGGACGTCGGCGGCCGCGAGGCCCGAAGGCGGCTCGGGCGCCGCGTTCACGCGCAGCCGCACCGAGGAGACGTTGGGCGCGGCGCCGGCGGCGTTCTCCAGCACGGAAAGCCGCACGGTATAGAGGCCGTTCTCAAGCGCCGAGGTGTCCCAGACGGCGAGAGTGCGCCCTTCCACCGACGAGGCCGTGGCGCTGGAATATATCCCGGTCCACAGCGGGGCCTCGCCGCCGGTGCTGTATTCCACGGTATAGCCGGCCAGGTCCGGGTTCCACAGGTAACCGTTGATATCCACGGAGCCGTTGACTACGGCGCCGTCGGCCGGCTCGGAAATGGCCGCGGCCCGCGAAGCCCTGTAGGCGGCGAGTTTCCCGTCCATGCCCGCCGCGTAGACCATGCCGTTGGCCACGGCGGGAGAAGCGTATACCGGCCCGCCGAAGGAACCGGAGGCCCCGAGCGGCACCGTGACGCCGGAGGAACTGAAGGCCAGGAGTTCGCCGCCGACCGTGCCGATATACAGGGTGTTCCCGGCCAGCGACGGGGAGGAAAGCAGGCCCACCGGGGATATGCCGCCGAGCGAAGGCGTGCTGCCCCAGACATAGACCAGCGCCTGGGCGGAGGCGGAAGCGGTCAGACCGTGCAGCAGGTTATTTACCGATCCGCCGGAGAAATAAAGCCCGTCCGGCGTCACGGCCGGCGAGCCGACCTGGCGCCAGGCTATGCCGTCGGGCGCGGCCACGTCCTCCTCGAAAGGGAGGGTCTGCGGGTTCAGCAGCGTGCCGTCGTCCGAGGCGAAGGCGAGCGGTTTGTTCTCGTCGAAACCAGGCAGCGCGTAGACGGTGCCGCTGCTGACGGCGGGAGAACCGCGGCCGTAACGGCCGCCCATGGTCTGGTAGGCCCAGCCCTGCGCCAGGGTGTCCTTGTCCAGCGCGTACAGTCTGCCGTCGTTGGCGCCGAAATAGACGCGCCGCCCGTCGGCGGCGGGGGCGGAGTCCACCGGCTGCGGGGCCTGGAACTCGCCGGCGGGCAGGCCTGTGGCGGCGTCGAAGGCCTTGAGCTTGTTGCCGGGCGCCTGCGTGCCTACATAGACCTTCCCCCCGTAGAGCAGCGGCGAGGAGACCGAGGGCGAACCCAGGTCGGCCTTCCAGAGGAACACGCCTTTAGCGCGGCCCAGGGCGTAAAGCGTGCCGTCGGTGGACACGGCGTAGACGGCCGAGGCTGAAACGGCCGGGGCCGCATCCACCCAGCCGCCGGCCTGGAACTGCCAGAGCACGGCGCCGCTGCGGGAGTCCAGGGCGTAGACCTTGTTGTCCCTGGCCCCGAAGAAGACCATGTCACCGTAAGTGACCGGACCGCCGGCTATGGGTCCGCCGGCCGAGAACTCCCAGGCCTTCGCCAGCGGCGGGGCCGCCTGCTCCGCGCTGTAGCCGGTGCGGGCCGGGTTGCCCCGGGCCATGGCCCAGTCCCCGGCCCGGGCCGCGGCGGCGCAGCAAAGCGCTGCGGCTAAAGCCGCGGCGGCCGGAGGCACCATCCTCTTAAGAGTTCCCTTTGTCCTTTCCATACTACGGTCCTATATTGAGGCTGTACGTCTTGCCGTCCGTCGAGCCCACGGTCAGCGTGCGGTCCGCCACGTCCACCACGGGGTCGGCCCGCACCGGGCCGCCGGTAGCCACCGGCCAGCCGGAACGGCGCTCGCCGGTATCCGCGTTGACGGCGTATATATAGCCGTCGTCGCAGCCGAAATAGATGTAGTCGGCGGCCAGGCCGACGTAGGCGCCCGGCACCCAGACCGGCGAGGAACGTATGGCGCCGCCGGCCTGTACGGGCCAGCCGGCGACGGCGGCCCCGGTAGCGTCCACCTTATGCAGCCGCCCGGCGTCGTCGCCGAAGAAGATGTACTTGACGGCGCCGAAGGTGACCATGGGCGAGGTGCGTATCGGGGAGGCGCCCTCGGTCTGGTAGTCGGCCGTCCAGCCGGTGGGCATGGCGCTCAGGTTGGACGAGACGCGGGCGTACAGTTTGCCGTCGGTGGAGGTGAAGTAGATGACGTTGTTGGCGTCGGCTACGCGCGCGTCGAGGTAGGGCGAGGAAACTATGGCCCCGCCGGAGACGAAACTGGTCGGGGAAGCGCCGTCGGTGGTCTGCAGCGCCACCACCTTGCCGTCGGCCAGGCCCACCCAGGCGGTCTTCACCGAGTCGCGGGAGTCTATGGCCAGCACGCCGCTGACCTCGGCCGTCACCGCCGAGGCGAAGGTCCAGCCGGAGCAGGCGAGACCGTC
The DNA here is from genome assembly GCA_937870775.1 of uncultured Elusimicrobia bacterium. Lineage (GTDB taxonomy): Bacteria > Elusimicrobiota > Elusimicrobia > Elusimicrobiales > UBA9959 > UBA9959. Next base: position 467 of record CALMZU010000195.1, on the reverse strand, counting down.
GGACTTGTTCAGGCAGCGCACCGTCTTGTCGGCGGCGCCGAGGTATATCACGGAACCGGTGCATTCCATATCGGAGCACATCACGCCGGACCTGACGCGGGCCCCTATGGATTGTTTCCACACCAGCGCGCCGGAGGTCTCGTCGTCGCGCAGCTTGTAGACGTCGCCGTTGTCGTTGGCGAAATAGAGGTACACCGAGCCCCCCTCCACCACGGCGTTAGGGGAGCTGCGCACGGCGGAGAGAGGCGAGGTGGCGTAGGCCCACTTCAGCGTGCCGTCCTTCTTGAGGGCGCGCAGGTAGCCGTCGGCGGAACCCACATAGACCGAGGAGCTGACCGAGGTGCCTCCGTCGTTGACGTAATAGGCCACCGGCGACTCGGTGGCGGCCGAGGCCGGCGCGGCGTAGGGCCAGGAGGTGCCCGCCGGCGGCTGCGCCGGGGCTATCACGGTGACCGACGAGGTCTGCG
>CALMZU010000194.1 GCA_937870775.1 uncultured Elusimicrobia bacterium | reverse complement strand
GCGGTCTCAGGCGGACTTTCGCGCGAATTTGCGGTAAACCAGCGGCAAAAGAACCGCCTGCGCCATGGCGGCTGGAAGCCCCGGCAGCACGGATGCAAGGAAATACTGCCACACGCCGCTTTCGCACCGCGGAAAGAACGCGGCTAAACCAAGAAGGGCCGCGCGGCCGGCGGCCACGGAGAGGAGGACCGCCGGGAACGGTTTAAAACGCAGCCTCTCTACGGCGAAACCGGTGAAGAAGCCGTAGACGGAAAGTTCCATAGCCATCAGCGGCAAATACCAGCCGGCAGGCATACCGGAAAGGGCGGAACTTATCAACGGCGAGACCGCGCCGGCTATAAGGCCGGCCCTCCAGCCGCAGAACAGCCCGGCGGCTATCACGGGCCAGTGCATCGGAAGCAGCACCTTTACCGGCGCTCCGGCCAGATGACAGGCGGACGGGAGGATCGCCGCCGCGGCGACCATGGCTATCTGGAAGACCGCGCCCTTGCTCCCGGCGAGAAGTTCGTTCCGCTCCGCGATGACTGTACCGTCCATATGTTCTCCTTTGGCCCCTTTTGGCGGAGGCATTAGTATTACTTTTACAAAATTCGTAACACGATGCGGCAAAAAATATATCACGCCGCGCTGGTCACGCTGAGCGTGGAGTGCTTAACGCCTTTTACCGACTTAAGCGAATCCGCCAGGGCCTTGACCTTCGCCCCTGAACCCTTCACGGCGATTATCTCCAGGCAGTTGTCGTGATCGAGATGCACGTGCTGGGCGGAAATGATGATGGCGCCGTGGTCGTGCTGTATGTCCAGGAGCCTGTTGACCACCTCGCGCTTGTGATGATCGTAGACGATAGTAATGGCCCCGGCCACTTTCCCGCCCCTGGCGAAGGAATCCGATACGAACTCCTTGCGGATGAGGTCGGCGATGGCCTTGGAACGGTTTGAATACCCCTCGGCGCCGATAAACGCGTCGAACCTGCGCAGGAGATGTTCCTCCAGCGAAACCCCGAAGCGGACAAGCGCGGTGCGTGCCTGTGTCATTCTATTTTGAATTGTAGCACAAACCTGCGGCCCATCAAAAGCTCATGCACACGCCGGGCACCGTTAGTGAAGAAGGCCCCGGGAGACCGGGGCCTTCTTCGCGGACTTTCGGCGTTCAGGGCTTCTTTGTTTCGGCCCTCGGCTCTTCCTTCGGCTGGGGCTTGAAGCACATGAACCAGTCGTAACAGTGATAGCCGCCGGCCTGCTGGCCGCCGACGCGCTCCTTCGCGCCGCCGCAGGAGCCGGGCGGCGGCACTATCACCTCGTCGCCGGGGCGCCAGTCGGCAGGCGTGGCGACCTTATATTTGTCCGCCGTCTGCATGGCCACCAGCAGGCGCTTTATCTCGTCGAAGTTGCGCCCGTTGGAGAGCGGGTAGTAGATCAGCGCGCGCACCTTGCCGGCCGGGTCTATGAAGAACACCGCGCGCACGGCCTTGGTGTCCGAGGCGTTGGGCTGCACCATGCCGTACTTCTTCGCCACGTCCATCTTTATGTCGGCGATCAGCGGGAACGTCACCTCGACGTTCTTCATATCCTTGTACTGTATCTTTTCCTTTATGGTGCGCAGCCAGGCCACGTGGCTGTATATGCTGTCTATCGACAGGCCCACGACCTCGGTATTGAGCGCCCGGAACTCGGGCAGCATCTTCGCGAAGGTCATGAACTCCGTGGTGCAGACCGGCGTGAAGTCGGCCGGATGACTGAACAGTATCACCCATTTCCCTTTAAAGTCCGACGGGAAGCTTATTGGCCCCTGCGTGGTCTCGGCCGTGAACTGCGGCGCGTCGTCGCCTATCAGCGGCACGCCCTGCGCGAACGCAGGCGCAACGGCAAAAGCCGCCAGCAGCAGCGGTACCAGTATCGCTTTTTTCATGTTTCCCCCCACAGTTTTAATTGGGCGCCGAAGCGCCAAGCTCAATATACTATATCCGGCCGCGCGTCAGAAAGAAAATTCCAGGCTGGCCGAATAGTAGTCGGCCCTGGCCGCCCCGCCGCCGGGGTTGAAGTTCTCCCACGACAATTTCCACAGGGCTGGGCCTGTCCTCAAGGATAACCCGGCGCTTACCGACTCCGAATCGGGCTGATCGAGCATATAGCTGGTCCTGGCATAACCGGCTTCCGGAGAGAGCGGCAACGCGGCGAATTTTATCCGCGCGGAAATGGCGCGCGACGGGAAACCGCTGGTGCCTATGCCGCCTATATCCACGGGCAACTGCCGGGCTTCGGCTGTAATGTCCTTGTCGTAAGAAGTCATCGTATAGCGCCCGCTGAGCCGTACGCCGACTATCCTGAAAGAAGCCGAAAGGCCGTAATCGCGCTGCGACAGTTTGAACGAATCAGTAAGGGATGAGACCGACGTGCGGCGGCCGGAGCCGGACACCGTGGTAGTGGAAAGAGAATACATATCCTCGTGCGAGGTTACGGCTCCGAACAGGCCCAACACGGCGTCTTCCAGCGCGTTCCCGTCCTCCGGGTCCGTAACAAGGTTCCAACCGAGATCAGCGTAAAGGCCGGTGTTCTTATATCCGCCCGTTTCCGGCGTCATCGAGACCTCGGCCGAGGCGCTCCACCGTTCCCTGTCCACGCCGGCGCCCGCCGAATACGTGGAATATCGGTCCGCCCCGTCGCTTATGTACGTGTTCAGGCCGCCGCGCAGATAATATTCATCGTTCCCGCCTTCGGCGAACAGGCTGACGCCGGAGTAGCCCCCGGCGCCGAAAGTATAACGGCCGCCGGCGTCGGTATACGCGGCGGCATTGGCGGCAAGAAGGAGCAGGGACAAAGCGGCTGTCAGCCGTTCTTTCATATTTTTACCTCAAAGGACGCCGCCCCCCGCGCACAGGAGGGGCGGCGCTGTTGCTTCTATTTACCGCAGGCCTTGCGCTTCTCGGCGCGCGCGGCGCGCCTGGCGGCCTTGCGCTCCTCGCGCTTCTCCTTGGCGGCAGCGCGTTTCTCCGAAGCCTTCTTCACCGCCGCGGCGGAGCCTGCCTTCTCCTGGTTCTTAAGCTCCCCGTCGGTCCCGGCGTTCTCTTTCCTCTCCCTCACGGCCTTGCCGGCGGCGTTGTCGGCCCCATCGCGCAGGCGCTCCTGCTCTTTGGCTCCCGTGCCGTCCTTGGCCTCAGCCTGCTCCTTCAGCCTGGTCCGGGTCTGCTCTTTAGCCTGCTCGCGGACCTGCGACTTATCCTGCGTACCGCTGCCGTCCTTAATCTTCAGCTGGTCCCGGGTTTTCAGCTGGTCCTGGGTCTTTAACTGGTCCTGGGTTTTCAACTGATCCTGGTCCTTGGCCTGATCCTGCACCTGCTCCTTGTCGGCCTGAACTATGGCGTCCTCGGCTAAAAGGGCTCCGGGCAGAAGGGCGGCGGCACCCATCACTACGGCGAACATCATGGTCTTCATAACTCCTCCTTTTGTGTCCCTTAAGCACGGACGCCCGGCGGGAGGAAAAGGTTTAGTTGCCACGTCCGCGGCCCCCGCCGCGCCGCTCGGCTCCCCTCTGCTGGCGGTACTCGCGGCGCAGTTCTTCGCGCCGTTCTTTGGAAAGTTTCTGCCATTTGCGGAACTTCTTCATCAGCTTTTCCCGTTCCGATGGGGACATGGCCCTGAACCTGGCCCAGCGCCCGCGCAGCATGGCCTGGCGCGACGGGGACATGGCCCTGAAACGCGCGTAACTTTCCTTGAGCTCGGCCTTTTTGGCGGCGTCCATGGCCTTCCATTTTTCGTAGTTTGCCAGCACACGGGCCTTCTCGTCCTCGGGAAGTTTTTCCCAGGCGGACTGAACCCCGGCAGGCTGGTCGGCGGGCACGGCCGCCGGCGGCAGGGCGGCGAGCAGCAGCAAGAAAAGCATTAGTTTAACGTTTTTCATAAGACCTCCAGACGGTCGTTGAGATAATCACCGGCGCGCTTGACCCCTTCACGGAGAACGCGGCCGTGGAAACCCGGACCGGCGCCGCGGTTGAAACCGCCGGGGCCTCGAACTCCTCGTCCTCCATCAGGTCGAGGTTGGCCAGCAGGTCCAGGTCGCTGAAGAACTCCAGGTTTTCAATGACCTCGGCCGGCGCGGTGACGGCTGCGCCCATGGCGGCCGCGGCCAGCGAAAAGGAGACAAGGGCGTAGATAGCGCGCCGCCTCATAAAAGTTCCTCCGGCAAAGCCTCAAGCACGTCCATATCGTCGAGCATGTCGATGTTCTCCAGGAAGGCCGCGCTCACGGCGGGCTGTTCCGGCTCCGGGCGGCGCCAGGGCGCCAGCAAAACCAGCAGCAGCGCCGCGGCCAATCCCAGCGCAGGCAGAACCACGCGCCGCGCCTGCCCCTTCTCAGCGACCGCGGAAATTATAGCCGCCCGGCGGCCTGCCCAGAAGGCCTCTCCGCGCCTGACGGCCATAAGGGAAAAGAGCCTCTTATCCTTTTCATCCCCGTTCATAAATAATCCTTGAGCGCCGACTCCAGTTTTTTCCTCGCCTCGAACCAGTGCGCCTTCACCGTGCCTTCGGCCATTCCAAGCACGGCGGCTGTCTCCTGCACGGAGAGCTCCTGCGTCCTCAGCGCGGCCACCTCGCGCTGGCGGGGAGGCAAAGCGTTTATGGCGGCCTGCACCCTTCGCTCCAGTTCCGCCGCCTCGGCCGCGGCCTCAGGCCGGCCGGCCGGGTCGTCGGGCAGCAGCTCCAGCAGCGCTGCCTCGCCGGGATCCGCCGGTGATTCCAGGCTCAGCCAGCCGCGCAGTTTCTTCCAGCGCCAGTAGGAACGCGTCCTGTTGAGCGCTATGCGGAAGATCCAGGTCTTCAAAGAACTGTCGCCGCGGAAACAGCCCGCATGCCGCCATACGGCGATGAATGTCTCCTGCGTTATGTCGTCGGCCGCGGCCGCATCGCCGGTCAGGCGCAGTACGAAACCGTATACCCGGCGCTGGTATTCATCCAGCACATCTCCGAGATCCGGGGCCGGCCCTTCGCCGGCCTTGCCGGGAATGGCCGCTTTGGCGGCATCAATAATTATATTCTCCACGTTAGTATGGACGCGCGGGAAGGCGTAAAGGTTTAGCCTGGTGTGCTCAACGAAGGAGCTGGGCGGCGAAGGCGCGGGCTTCCTCTATGAAGGCCTGCCATTTGTCGGCGGCCAGGGCGCCCTCGCGGCGGAACAGCACTATGCCGCCGGGGCCGCCCTGCACGTGCAGTCCCAGGTTCTGTTCGAACCAGGCGGCGCGCTGCGGGGTGAAGAACATGTGCACCGCGGCCTCGTCGGGACCGGTAAGGCGGTACTTGTCCGAGAAGACCGGGAAGGCCGGCAGGTCTATGTCCTTGAAACCGACCAGCTCGCCCAGCTTGTACATCAGGCCTTCGGGCTTCAGGTCGAAGGAAGGGATCTTAACGGCGGAGCCCTCTATATAGGCCACCGTGAAAACATGGTTGTGCCGGTTCTTGCCGCTGCCGGTGACGTATTCGAAATCGAAGACGCTGAGCGAGCCCGAAGAGAGCGGCACCCGCACCATGTTGGAGGCGCCGCGGCTGCGGCCGCACCGGAACAGTTCTATGCCGGAACCCTCCAGCGCGTAGACCTCAGGGCCGTCGGGAGAATATTGCGCCCCCATGGAGGCGGCCAGGGCCTCTATATCCTTGCGGCGGCGCCAGGAAAGATAATAGGCCCCGCCGGCGATAAGCGCGCCGCCGGCTATAACCAGCAGTATGAGGTCGCCCTGTGAAAGCTGCATCAGTTCCCCCCGGTGTCGTTCAGGTCGAGGCTCTGCATGCTCTTCTTGGCGGCGTCCTCGTAAAGGACCTTCGCGGCCTTGGCCTTGTCTATCTGCCCGACGGTGGACTTAAGGTAGTTGCCCGGAGCCGCAAGCGGGTTCTGCTGTACCGCGGCCGTCGATACGGCCGGCGCGGCGGCCTGCGTTTCGTCCATCTTAGGCTGCGGCACCTGCTCGGGCTGCTTGGCCTTCTTGCAGGCGGCCAGGCCGGCGCACAGCAGCAGTGCCGTTAAAAGTTTCCCCATATCCCCCTCCCTTTCCTACATCGCGGCTATGCGCTCGGCTATCTGCACCGAGTTCAGGGCCGCTCCCTTGTAAAGGTTGTCCGACACTATCCAAAGCTGGAATTCGTTGGCCGCGGTCTTGGCGCGGCGCAGCCGCCCGGCGAACACCACGTCGGCGCGCTGGGCGTCGTCGAGCGGCGTCGGGTAGTCGGCGTTCTCCGGCCGGAAGTCCAGGCCCTCGGCCTTCGCGAGCTCGCGTTTCACGTCGGAGACGGAGCAGGGCCGGCGGGTCTTGAACCACACGGCCAGCGAGTGGCCGCGCAGCACCGGCACGCGCACCGACGTGCAGCTTATCTTCACTTTCTTGTCGTCCCAGATCTTCTTAAGCTCGGCCTCGACCTTGTTCTCCTCGCCGGAGTTGCCCTCGGCGTCGAAACCGCCGACCTGCGGGAAAAGGTTGAAGGCTATGCGGCGCGGGAAGGAGCCGCCCTTCGTTTTCGGCACGGAGCCGGTCTTAAGCCAGCCGCGCAGCTCGGCCTCCAGTTCGTCCATGGCGGCCTTGCCGGCGCCGGAGACGGCCTGGTAAGTGGCCATGCGCAGCTCGGTTATGCCCCAGCGGCGGTGCACCCCGGCCAGGGAGACGGCCGCGCCGGTAAGCGTGCAGTTGGGGCCGGCGATAAGTTTCTTCGACGGCTTCAGTTCGCCGGCGTTCACCTCGGGGATCACCAGCGGCACGCCGGGAGAAAGGCGGAAGCGGGAGGAATCGTCTATGCACCAGACGCCGGCCTTGGCCAGCGCGGGCGCGAACTTCTCGGCCACCTCGTCGGTGGAAACGAAGAAAGCGATATCGGCCTTCTTCAGGGCCTCAAGCGTAGGGGCCGAGCAGGAGTACTTCCTGCCGCGGAAGGTCACCTTGGCCGGCTTGCGGCCGGAGTTGAAAGGGTAGAATTCCCCGACGGGGAAGCGGCGATTCTCCAGCAGGCCCAGCAGTTCGCCGCCCACCATGCCCGAAGCTCCCACCACCGCCACGTTGAATTTCCTGTTCTTCATAGTAGTCTTATTCGTCCTGTCCTTCGTCCTGCCCGTCACCGGCGGCGGGCGAGGGCTGAGGCTGCTGGCGCGCCGCGGCCGGGGCCGCGGGCACCGTTATTTCCTTGGAATAGCCGGTATTCTCCAGATTGTCCACGGCGGCCGCGCGCAGGTAGAACATGTCCTTGGAAAGTTCGGTGCGGCCGAAGGTCCAGAAATAAGGGGCCTTGTACATGTAGCGCGTCACGCGCTGCCAGTCGAATTTGTCGTAGGAGATCTCCAGCCACGCGGCGCGTATATCCTCGCCTATGGCGGTGAAGGAGACGTTTATCTCGTCGGAGGAAAGGCCGGCGGAGAAGCCCTTTATGAAGACCTTGTACTCGTTGGCCGGCACCAGCTTAACGGCTATGGCGGGCTTCATGCCGGAGATCGGCGTTTCCAGCACGCCCTCTCCCGACGGGGCGTTGCCTTTTATGGAGCGGTTGAGCCAGGCGTTCTCGCCCTCGTAGGAGCTTTGCCCGGCGGCTATCACCGGCGAGCTGGAGGCCGACGTGAAATAGCGCGACGAGGACCAAAGAGCGAGGTAGTTCTCCTTGTCGGCGGACACGCGCGACAGCGGCACCTCGGTCCAGATCCAGCGCGCGGAGTCCACGCCGTCCATGGAATCGTTCGGCAGCGGCTCGCGCGGCAGGTCGGCCGCCTCGACGAGAAAATAGGTGTGGTCGGAGTTGAAGGCCGGCGTCTGGTTGAGCGCCATGTAGATCTTGCCGGGTATGGGCGTGGTGTCCCAGGGGTCCGGCCAGGACTTTATCTTTGCGCGGCCCAGCTTGGCGCCTATGAAGGCCTTGGCGTAGCCGCCCGTCGGTATCGGGGGCAGTTTTATGACCCAGCAGTTGTTGTACCCGACGTACCAGTCGGCGTGGAAGCCGCCGTCGGCGTACATGTAGAACTTGCCGAGGTTGGCCTCGGGCGCGAAATAGGCGGGCACCGGGGACTTGGCCGCGAAGGCCGGTCCCTTTTCCGCTTCAGGCGCGCCTTGGCCGAAGGCCGCGGCGGGCAGGGCCGCCAGTGCGGCGGCCAGCAGGATCTGTCGCATTTTGCCTCTCGTTACCTTTTAATGATCTGCGTCACCCTTTCAAGGTCGTCGAGCGAGTAGTAATGGACGGTTATTTTACCATTCTGCGGGCCGGAACCGGGCACTATCTCCACCTTGGTGCCCAGCACTTTCTCGAGGGAGGATTCCAGCTCCACAAGTTCCGGCGTGCGGCGCGAGCCGGCGCGCGGAGCCTTGGGGGCGCGCGGTTTCTGGGCGTGGAAGCCCTGCGCGAAGTTCTCGACGTCGCGCACCGAGAGCTTCTCGGCCACTATGCGCTGGTACATCTCGCGGCGCTTGGCGGAATCGGGAATGGAGATAAGGGCGCGGGCGTGGCCTTCGCTTATGGCGCGGGCCTGTATGCCCTGGCGTATATCCTCGTCGAGCTCCAGCAGGCGCAGGGTATTGGAGACGGCGCTGCGGGACTTGCCCACGCTCTTCGACAGCTCGGCCTGCGAGGCGCCGAAGTTCTCCATCAGCTGCTTATAGGCCAGGGCCGTGTCCACGGCGTTCAGGTCCTCGCGCTGTATGTTCTCTATAAGGGAAAGGCCCAGCTTCTGCTCGTCGTTGAGGTCGCGCTTCACTATGGCGTCTATCTCGGTGAGGCCGGCCAGCTTGCTGGCGCGCAGGCGGCGCTCGCCGGCTATCAGCTCAAAATGGTCCTCGCCGTTGTCCTTCCAGACCGAAATGGGCTGCAGCAGGCCGCGTTCCTTTATGCTTTCGGAAAGCTCGGCCAGCGAAGACTCGTCGAAATTGCGGCGCGGCTGGTAGCGGTTAGGGCGCACCTTGGCCACCGGGATCTTCTGCACCATGTCGCCGGAAATATCGTTGTTCTGAACCTTGGTTATCAGTGAATCGATGCCGCGTCCTAAAGCCTTTCTCATAGTTGCCTCCACAAAATATCCTTAAA
>CALMZU010000193.1 GCA_937870775.1 uncultured Elusimicrobia bacterium | reverse complement strand
TCGCCCTGCACGGTACCGAAGCCGAGTGGAAGCTGGGCCAGCCAGCCTCGCACGGCTGCGTGCGGCTCTCCAAGGCCGACGCCAAGACCGTTTACGGCGTGGTGCGCGCTGCCGGCAAGGCCAACACCATCATCTGCGTCACCGGCGTGACGCCCAGCCCTAAATAGCCCGCCAGGGCGCAAAAAAAGCCGGCCACTGGCCGGCTTTTTTATTGGCTCAGGCGCTAGGCCTTAAGCAGGTATGGGCAGTTGGGTTTTATGAAATCCATTATGCCTTCGGCTATCACCTTGTGGCCGTCGGCGTTGGGGTGTATGCCGTCGGCGCAGAGCAGGGCGCGGTAGTCGGGGCTGCGCAGGAAGGCCGCGCGTATGTCTATCATTTTGGCGCCGGCGGCCGCGGCCACCTCCACCACGGCGGCGTTGTAGCGCTCCTGCCACCAGTAAAGCTTTGAAACTCCCCCCAGCCATTTAACTATGTTCTCGCGGGCCGCCGCGGCGCCGCCGCTTATGAACTGCAGGTAGCGCTCGGCGTCTATGGGCGGCAGGGTAAGCAGCACGGGCGAGATGCCGGCCTTCTTAAGCCCGTCCACCTCGCCGGCCAGCAGTTCCCTGAACCGGGCGTAATCGGTATGCGGCAGGTGTTGGGCCTGCGGGTCGCGCGCCACCTCGGCCCAGTTGAAATCGCAGTCGTTGCCGCCGAACTCCAGCAGCACTATGTCGGGCTTCCGCACCGAGATCTCGGCGGGCAGGCGGGCCAGGCCGCGGGTTACGGTATTGCCGAAGCGGGCTATGTTGTGCACCGCGCCTTTCAGCAGGCGGCTCATTATGCCCACGTAGCAGTCGGGCAGCAGGGAGTAACGGCGGCGGGCCTCGTCGTAAACCACGCCGCGCGATATGGAATCGCCGGATACCAGTATGGTGTAGCCTTCTTTGGCAGGGTCGAGCGCCATGCCGATATTCTAACATTAACCGGGCGGTTCAGGGGCGGAAGTAGTCGGCCGCGTAGGTGCTGACGGCGTCTATGTTGAGGTAGCGCTGCACGCTGTTGAGGTAGGTGGAGGTCTGCGAGAAATAGGCCATGTGCCAGTTGCGCACCTCGGTGGCGTAGGAGAAGTTCTTCACGTCCTCCATGGCGTAGGGAATGTAGGCCGCGGCCATTATGCGCACCTGGCCTTCCATGTCCTTATAGTCCGAGTCGTCGGCGTCTATGCGCACGTTCTCGGTGGCGAAGGGGATCTTGCCTGAGATAAGGTCGCGCGAGGCGTAGTAGTTCACCCATTTCTCTATGGAGCGGGCGCGGCGGGGTTCGGGCAGGAAGCCCTGGTTGGAGATCAGGCCGGCGCGGGCCGCGTCGTAGAGCACGGTGGACAGCGGGCTGCCCATGGTGACCAGTTTGTCCACGGTGAAGCCGCCGTCGCGGTCTTCGTCCTCAAGCTCGGCCAGGGCCTGGGCGGTAAGCACGGTGCCCCAGCTGTGGGCTATTATGATGAAAGGCGCGCCCTTGGAGCGGGCCGACTCGCCGGTCTGAATGATGGCTTCCTTCAGCGCGTCCACAGATTCGCGGGAATCCTTTATATGGCTGCCCCAGGTGAAGGCGGTTATCTGGGCGCAGGCGGGGCCGCAGAGGTCGCGCAGCGCCCAGTCGAAATAATAATCGGAATAGCTGGAGTCCATGGTGGCGAAGCCCTGCTGGGCCAGCCAGCAGGCCTCGTTATGGGCGGAGCCGGTTATGGAGCCGTAGTCTATGGAACCGGAATCGCAGGAGATCTTGCCCATGTTCAGGCCGTGCACGTCCAGTATGGTGGGGATGGACACGAATTCCGCCCGGAGGGCGGCTGGCAGCGCTATCAGCGCGGCGGCGATTATTTTAAGGCCTGACCTGTTCATGATAGATATTATAGGGGACGGGGCTTGACAGCGCAAGGCCCCCGGGGCCCGCGCAGGAATAGGCCTTAGGACCTAGACGGTGTAGCCGGCCCGGCGGTAGAGGCGGCGCAGTATCAGCCAGGCGGCAGCCGTATAGGCGCAGGCCATGGCGGCCAGCTTCAGCGTGGGGAGCAGCAGCGCGCCGGCGGGGAGCGGCGTGCACATGGCCATGCGGAACCAAGCCATGAAGTGCGTGCTGGGTATGGGCAGGCCCACGGCCATTACCGGCCAGGGCATGGCATAGGCCGGCCACGAGAAGCCTGACACCAGGAAGGCCGGCATGGAGAAGAACATCAGGGCCAGGAAGGCGTCGGTGGTGCGCTTGAAGAACGACGAGACCACCAGGCCGAAGGCGGTGGTGCAGGCCACGAAGGCCAGGGTGAAGGTGAGCGTGGAGGCGAGGCCGCTCTGCAGCCGCAGGTCGAAGCGCGGCAGCAGCGCGAAGATGAAGAGCAGGCTGATGGCGAAATTCCCCAGCAGGTAGGGCAGGGCCTTGCCGGCCAGCAGCGCGGCGGGGCTGCCGCCGGCGAGGCGGTACAGTTCCCCTCCCTGGCCGCTGCTGCGCTCGTCGGCCACGGTGAAGGCCAGGCCCACGATTATGATCTGCTGCAGCACCACGAAGATGAGCCCGGGCACGAAGAAGTCCAGATAGTTCATCTGCGGGTTGAAGATGGGCCGCACGTCCACGCGCAGCATCTGCGCAAGGTCCTCCGCCCGGCGGCGCACCACGCCGCGCCTGGAGGCCTGCGCGGCGAAGAGCGTGGCCGAAAGGTCGTTGGCCGCGTCGGAGGCGCCCATCAGCACGGGGTTGGCCACCACCACGTTGGAATAGTCGGCGGCCAGCCGCAGCCGCGCCTCGCCGCCGCGCTTTATGTCGCGCGAGAAATCCTTGGGTACGTAGACGAAGCCGTGCACCTCGCCGCGTATCACGGCGTCCCTGGCCTGTTCCGTATCGTCGTAGCTGCGGTAGATGTCGACGTTCTCGGTGGCGTCTATGCGGCGGGCCGCCTCGCGCGACAGGGCGGAATTGTCCAGGTCCACCAGGCCCACCGGCACCTGGTTTATGCGCTTATGGGCGTAAACCGCCGAGAGCACCACGGCGTAAAGGAAAGGCGAGGCCAGGCAGATCATGCGCAGGTGGCGGTTGGTCAGTATGCGCCGGCACTCGCGGCCGAACACGGCGAGGAAGCCCTTCATCGCGCCTCCCCCCGCCGCAGTATCAGCCAGGCCGCGCCCAGCCCCAGCGTGCCGGTAAGCGCCAGCGCGCCGGCCTGCGGCAATATATAGGAAAGCCCCGCGCCGTACTGCGTAACCGTGCGCAGCGCGGCCAGGTAATGGGTGAGCGGTATGCACATGGCTATAGGCTTCACCCAGCCCGGGATATACGAGACCGGCCATATGTAGCCGGAGAGCAGCAGGGCAGGCGCGCCCACCAGCAGCACGCCTTTAAGGCCGTCCATGGCCTCCTTGGACACGGCGCTGATGAAGAAGCCCAGGCCCAGCGCCGCGTATATGAACAGGGCGTTAAGGCAGAACAAGAGCCACGCCGAGCCGTAGCGCGGTATGGAGAAGAAAGGGAAGAGGCCCAGGTCGAACACGGCGAAGATCAGCGTGAAGAAGGCGGCGTAGGGCAGTACCTTGCCGGCCAGCAGCGCGGCGGGGCTGCCGGCCGCGGCTTCGGCCTCGCCGAGCGTTCCTTCGTCCTTCTCCGACGTGAGCGCCAGCGCGCCGAAGGCCAGCAGCAATTGCTGCAGTATCATGGCCCAGATGCCGGGCAGCAGGTAGTTGAGGTAATTGCCGCCGGGGTTGAACAGTTTGAAGCTGTCCACTTTTACCGGCGCATAATCCGCCAGGGCCTTGTCGCCGGAGCTGCCGGTCTTGCGCAGGAACTTCACGCGCGCTCCGGCGGCTATGGTGCCCACGGCGGTGCGCAGCTCGGAAAGGCTCATATTGGCCACCAGCAGGTTCGCGCCGTTGACGTAGGCGGTTATGGTGGCGGACTTGCCTCGTTTGATATCGGCCGAGAGGCCGCGCGGTATGTATATGGCCGCCTCGGCCTTGCCGCTTATCAGCAGGTCCTTCAGCTCGGCGGCGTCGCGCGCGCGGTACTTTATGTTTATGGAACGGGTGGCGTCCATGTAGCGCACGGCCAGGCGCGACATGTAGCTCGAATCCTCGTCGCAGACGGCGGCCGGCATCTCGGTCACCACGCGGGCGCTGTAGATGGCGGCCAGGAACAGGCCGTAAAAGAGCGGCCAGGCGGCCAGCAGGAACAGGAGAGCCCGGCTGTTCTTAAGCCGGGACATCTCCCGCAATGCCGTGGCCGCGACGCCGTTCATTTCTTTACGGGGACCTTCACGAACACCGTCATGCCCGGCCTTACGTCGGGCAACTGGGCGTCGGAGCGCAGGCGCACCTCGAAGGTCTTCAGGTCGAAGCTGCCCAGCTCGTTGGTGGCCTTCCACTTGGCGAACTGGCCCAACGCCGAGATATAGGTGACCTTCATCGGGAATTTCTTCCCCAGCGCCGGGAACTCTGCCTCCAGCGTGTCGCCCTTCTTAATGCCGGGCAGCTTGTCCTCGCGCAGGTTGAACACCACCCACTGGTCGGCCGGGTTCATCAGCGTGAACACCGGGTAGCCGGCGGACACTATCTCCCCCTCGCGCGACACCACGTCGGTGACCTCGCCGTCTATGGGAGACTTTATGAAAAGCTCGTCGTAATAGGCCTGCACCTCGGCCAGCTGGCCCTCGGTGGCGCTCACCTTCTGGCGGGCGGCCTCGTACTTGTACTTGGCCTCGTCGTACTGCTGCTTGGGCACCACGCCGGTCTCGAAGAGGTTCTTCACGCGGTCGTAGGTCTTGGACGCGAAGTCGAACTGTTCCCTGGCCTCGGTAAGCGCGGCCTGCACGGTGTTCATCTTGGCGGAAAGCTCCTTGCTCTCCATGTAGGCCAGGCGCTGGCCCTTCTTCACGGCGTCGCCCTCGTGGGCCAGCACGCGCTCTATGCGGCCGGGGGTCTTTACGCCCACGTCTATCTCGGCGGCCTCGGCCTCGCCGGTAACGGTCTCGCGGCGGTCGCCGGAGCAGCCGGCCGCGCCGCAGAGCAGCGCCAGACAGAACAGCAGGTGGGTCTTTCTCATATCTTGTCTCCGTGGTAAGTGGTTATGGCCACGCCGCGGCCGGTGGCGCGCAGCAGGTCCGCGAGCGCCGCGGTGTAGTCGTAAAGGGCCTTGAACCGCTCGGTCTTCGCCTTGCCGAGCGCCAGCTGGGCGTCTATCACCTCGAGCGAGGTGCACACGCCCTGCGCGAACGACAGCTTGTTGAGCCGCAGGTTCTCCTCGGCGAGGTCCAGCGAGACGCCCAGGCTGTCGTACTGCTCGGCGGCGGTGAGCATGTCGTGGTGGAACTTGCGCACCTGGGTCTTCACCAGTTCGCGGGCGTTCTCGGTGTAGCTGGCCAGCGCGCGGCGCTGGTCGGCCGCTTCCTTTATGTCCTCGTAATCCGAGAAGCCGCTGAAGATGGGCAGCTTTATCCCCACGCCGGCGGCCCATTCGGGCTGCAGCGCCGTAAGGTCCGCCTTGTAGGCCTCGTAGCGGCCGAAGGCGTATACCGACGGCAGCATGTTGCCCCTGGCCGCGCTGTATTTGGCGTCCAGCTGGCGCTGCGACTGCTCCAGCATGTTGAGCGCCGGGTTCGAGGACAGCGCGCGGGACAGTTCCCGCCCCAGGTCGGGCGCCGCGGCCGGGCTCATGAAGTCCGTGGTCAGCGTGAAGCTGCTGTCCTCCACGTTCATCAGGTTGGCCAGCAGTATGGCGGCCAGTTCCTCGTCGCGGCCGGCCTTGGCGGCCTCGCGGGCGGCCTCGGCCAGCGCGGCCTCTGCGCGCATGCGGTTGGCCTTGGAGATCATGCCCTGTTCAAAGAGCTTCTGCGCGGTGAAGTCGTGGTCCTTCATGCCGGCGAGCACCTCGCGGCGTATCTCCGCCGTGCGCGCGGCCAGGAGCAGCCTGAAGTAGCCGGTGGCCGTGTCGGCGGCAATGCGGTCGGTCACGGCGGCGGTATTGCGCTCCGCCGAGGCCAGCGCGGCCTTCCTGGCGCGCGAGGCCGCGGCCAGGCGGCCGCCGGCGTACAGTGTTTGCGAGGCCGTGAGGGCCAGGTTGTAATAGGATTCGTCCTGCACCCGCATCGTGAAGTCGGGCAGCGCGCTTTCCAGGGCGGTCCTCACCGCGCCGGCGGAGCCGCCCAGCATCAGGGCGGTTGCCGCGTCGGCCGAGATTATGGCGGAACGCACGCTGTTCAGGTCCAGGTCTATGGGGCCGTTCAGGGCGGTCCAACTGCCCTCGGCGGCCAGGCGGGGCATGAAAGCCCCGTAGCTGGAGCGCAGCGCGTGGCGGGCGGCGCTCTCGCTCTGGCGGGCTGACCTTATGTCGTTGTTGCGCTCCAGCGCCAGGCTGACGGCGCCTTCCAGCGAAAGTTCGCCGGCCCGGGCGCCGGAGGCGCACAGCAGCAGTACCAACGCTATCGCCCGGGTCTTCATGCTTTCCCCTTCAGCACGGCCATGCCCTTCGGCGTGAGCAGCCGCCCGAAGAAAAGGCGGGTCACGGCGTCGCTCACCTGCGCCGCGGAATAAGGATACTTGGTTATGAAGTCCGGGCTGAGCACGCTGCTGGCGAACTCGTAGTAAAGTATCAGTCCCAGCTGCCTGTCCATGTCGCGCACGAACAGGCCTTTCTCCACGCCCTCGTCGAGGAGCGCGGCCAGCTGGTTGAAGATGACGCCGCGGCGCCAGTCCTCTATGGCCTTCCAGGTGCGCGGCGCGAAGCGCTGCAGGTCCTCGGCCATGGGGCGGCTCATCATCGCGTAGCAGCGGGAGATGAACTCATTGAGCTCCTTGAGCTTCGACACGCAGTTGCGCGAGCGGTCCCCCACTATGCCGGCATAATGCTCCTTCCAGCCGTCCAGCGTGGTGAGCAGGGCCTTCTCGAAGAGGGCCTCCTTGGAAGGGAAATGGCGGTACAGGGTCTTCTTGCTGATGGACAGCTTTTCGGCCACGTCGTCCATCTTTATGCGGGAGAAGCCGTAGTTTACGAACAGCTCCTTGGCGGCGTCTATTATGCGGGCCCGCAGCTCCTGCGAGGCGGCGGGCCTGGTCTTCTTCTTTTTCATGGCGGCTCCGGAACTAGGAAACTTAAAGCGTTTCTAAAGTTTCCTTAATAGTTTACCAGTAGCCGCCGCCCCTGTCAAGCGGGCTATTTGCCCAGGTGCAGGCCCACCGGGTGGCTAGGCGGCCAAGAGTAGCACAGCGCAACTTGTTCAGTTCTCTTCCATGCGGTAGTGGAACAGGAAGAACAGCGAGGCGCAGATGGAGCCCAGCCCGTCGGAGAGCATGTCCTTCTGGGCGTCCCAGACGTCGCCCTGGCTGCCCAGGAAGGCTATGCCGGCCGCCGGGTCCGCCGAGGCGGCGTACCACCATTCTATGATCTCGTAGACGGCCGCCACCGTGAAGATGGCCGTTATGCCGCAGAAGGCCAGCAGGCCCTTGGAGCGCGTGAGGCCGCGGCGGTAGATCAGCTCGGCTATGGGGTAGGCGTAGAAGCCCACCGAGAAATGCGACACCCTGTCGAAGTGGTTGCGCGCGAAGCCGAACAGGTCCGTGATGAAGCCGAACGGCACGCGTTCGAAACTATAATGCCCGCCGGCCGTGTGCAGGAACACCAGCACCGCCATCATCAGGTAAGAGGTATTGGAGAACCTGAACAGCCTGTACGTCGACACCAGGCCCAGCACTATGATCACTATGGGCAGGTTCTCGGCGAACCACACCTCGCGGCTGTACGGGTGCACGGCCATAACGGCGAACCACAGCGCGTAAAGTCCCAGCAGTATATGCGGCAGCTTTTTCATTCCCCCTCCTGTATCAGAACTTCTTGCTTACCAGAGCGAAGGCGCCGAGCAGGCCGGCGTCGTTGCCGGTGACCGCCGGGACTATGCGGATGCTGCCGCAAGCCTGCGGCAGCGCGTTGGCCGCGAAGGTCTCCATGATGCCGGCCTTCATCAGCCGCCAGCCGGCGGCCATGCCGCCGCCCACGGCTATGACGCCGGGGTTCAGGGTATTGGCCAGGTCGGCGAAGGCCAGGCCCAGGGCGTTGGCCGCGGCGTGCACGAAGGCCTCGCCGGCCTTGTCCCCTTTGGCGGCCAGGGCGAAAGCTTGTTTAGGCTCCATCTCCAGCGCGGCGCGGCAGGCATAGGCCGAGGCGTAGGCCTCCAGGCAGCCGCGGGCGCCGCAGGCGCAGAGCCTGCCGCCGGGGTGCACCTTAACGTGGCCCAGCCGGCCGGCGGCGCAGTTCTCCCCGTCGAGCAGGCGGCCTTTTATGGTTATGCCGCCGCCCACGCCGGTGCCCAGCGTGTACATGGCGAACACGGCCGCGCCCTTGCCGGCGCCGTACAGGGCCTCGCCCAGCGCGGCGCAGTCCCCGTCGTTGCGGGCGGCGCAGCGCAGGCCGGTGCGCGCCTTGAGGCCGGCGGCTATATTGGTGCCGGCCCAGCCCGGCATCACCGACGTGGCGTACACCACGGTGGAGCGGCGCGGGTCTATCATGCCGCAGGAGCTTACGCCTATGGCCTTGGGCGCCAATCCGCGCGAGAGCTGGCCGGCCAGCGCGGCGGCGTTGTCCAGCACGCGCTCCGGGCCGGCGGCGCCCTGCGTGGGCGCGGAGGCCTTGGCCAGGAAATTGCCTTCCGTATCCAGGACCGCGGCCTTTATGGACGTGGCGCCTATGTCCAGGGCTATTACCGCGGCGCGCTTCATGGCAGGAAGGCCCGGGTGAGCACGTCGGGGCGGGTTATGGCCGTGCCCACGCAGACGCAGTGCGCGCCGGCCTTGAGGGCCTGCTTCACCTGCTCCGGCGTGGCGTAGCGGCCTTCGGCCATAACGGGGCCGGCCTTCAGTTTGGCCAGGGCGGCCACCAGCTTCAGATCGGGTTCGGTCGGGGGCTTCTTCGTCCCGA
The DNA here is from genome assembly GCA_937870775.1 of uncultured Elusimicrobia bacterium. Taxonomy (GTDB): domain Bacteria; phylum Elusimicrobiota; class Elusimicrobia; order Elusimicrobiales; family UBA9959; genus UBA9959. The sequence goes on along the minus strand of CALMZU010000193.1, from coordinate 5,059 downwards.
CGTAGCCGGACAGGGTGGAGCCGGCCATGTCGGCGCCGCACTCGTAGGCCCACTCGCCCTCGTCGAGGGTGGAGACGTCGGCGGCCACCAGCACGCCGAGCTCGCCGTGTATGCGGTCAATGAACTGCTTCAGGTCCTTCCTTCTGAAGGTGGCGTCGACGGCTATGATGTCGGCGCCGGCCCGGGCTATCTTCGCGGCGTGCGAGAAGGTGGGCGTTATGTAGACCTCGTAGCCGTAATCCTTGTATATGCCTATGATGGGCGCCTTGGTGCGGCGGCGCACCCACGACACCACCGCCGGGGAGTTGAGGCGCAGGCCCTGCGCGCCGGCCTCGGCGGCGGCCACGGCCATGGCCCCCAGCACCACGGGCGTGCAGAGCGGCGACTCGTCGGGCGCCTGCGAAGAGACCACCAGTCCGCCCTTCAGCTTGTTCAGTACTTTTTTGTCCATGTTATCCTCGCTTCAAAAAGCCTGCCCCACGGGAATACCGCCTTGAAGGGCGGGGTGCCGGCGGGCATCAGCCGCGCGGCCAGCGTCCGCATGCGGCGCCCCAGCAGGGCGTCCATGCGCGCGCCGGCGCGGCCGAAATCGAACCTGTCCACCTTGTGCGCCAGGCAATAGCGCGAGAACTCCCCCCGCACCAGGGTCTGGAACAGCCAGTCCTCTATCAGCCTCAGGCCGGTCAGCGAGGCCGAGGCCTTCTCGTCGAAGGTGCCGGCCTTGCGGCCTACGGCTATCATGGCGGCGTGCGCCAGGGCGGTGCCCAGGGTGTTGGAGGCCGTGTTCCAGGCGGCGAAGCCGGACAGTGCCCTGACGCCGGCCTTGCCGAGGTCCCGCATCAGGTAAACGTCGGCGCCGTTGCAGTGGGCGCAGTCGGCCAGCACGGCATCGCGCCCGGCGGCGCGGGCGGCCTTTATCCCGGCGGCGAAGGCCCGGGTGTCGCGGCCGCGGGCCGGGTGTTTATAAAGGAAGAGGTCCACGCTGGGTTTCAGCGGCGGGTTCACGAAGAAGTCCACGTCGCCGCCTTTCTTCACTGCGCGCAGGCCGAGCGGCGGCAGGTGGAACTTTATGGCGTCCTCGAAAGGGTCCCGCTCGTAGAGAGCGTAGTATTTCATCGCGCGCGCGTCGGAGGGCAGCAGGTTTATAGTCGGGCGCAGGCCGGAGGCTTTTACTATCGCCCCCGCCGTCAGCATGGAACAGGCCTCGTCGGCGCCGGGCATGAAGTCGGCCCTGCCGCGCGAGGCTTTGGCCAGCGCCTTCTGCTCCGCTATATGCGGGCCGTGTTCGCCGGCGTCGTCCTGCAGGAACAGCACCCGGTCGGCGAGGCCGCGCGCGGCCCAGCCGGCTATGCGCAGGTTAGCGCGCTGGTTGCGGGCCCTGGCGAAGTCGTAGTCGGTCATCACGCGCGCCGGTATGGCGGCCATGAGCTCGTCGTGGCGGGCCCGCTCTTTGGCGTTCAGCGGCCTGCCGCGCAGGCCGTTGATCTCGCCGGTGTACTCCCAGAGCTTAAGTTCGCTCTCCTTCGTGGCGGTTATAGTGCCGCGGGTTATCATCGAGAACAGCGAAGTCTTCTTTCCCCAGCGCCTGAGCGTCCGCTCCAGCCGGTCCAGCCTGCGGCCGGCCTCGGCGTCGGTGAGCGCCGCGCCGCGCGACATCTCTATGCCGCCGTGTACGCACATGTCGGCCGAGATCACTATGCGGTCGGCCTCGCCCGCGTGCGCTTCCAGGTAGTCCATCACCGCGGCGTGGCGGGCGGGGCGCATATAGCGGCCCAGGCAGCCCTCTGGCGGCAGCAGCAGCTCGTGGCCGGCCACCGCGGCCAGCATCTTGGGCAGGTCAGTGTTGCAAGGCCGGGGGTCCAGTGGTATCAGCAGTATCTTCATTTCGATATCAGGGCGTTTATTTCTTTCTGCGCCGAGGCCAGGCCTTCGGCGGTGGTCTTCTTGTCCATAAAGACCTCCTGCGTGGAGGCCTGCAGTATGGACTGCACCTGCGTTACCTTGGGGAGGCCCGTTATCAGCACGCGACTCTTCAGCAGGGTCCTGGCGGCCAGGCAGCGGGCTTCCTGCTCTATCCCGCCCTCTTTGGACGAGAAGAACTTGTCCGAGAGGGCGGACTTCACCGACGGAAGTATCGGGACCAGGTGCGCGAAGGCCAGCTGGTTGGGGCCGTTGGTGACGAAGGCCGCGAAGTCGGCCGCCTGCTCCTTATGTTTGGACGCCGACGTGACGGCTATGTTCATCACGTCTATGTCGGTGAGCCCGGCCTTGCCGTAGATCGGCATGGCCGCGCCGGCCTTCTTGTAAAGGGACGGGTTGTTCTCGTTGACCACTTTGAGGAACTGCGGGCCCGAGAAGAATATGGCCGTCTCCTCGCGTATGAACATGTTCAGGGCTACGCGGTGGTCCTCCATCACGGAGGCGCGCGGGATATACTCGTTCTTGAACATGCGCTTCCAGTAGTCCATGACGGCCGCGGCCTCGGGCGAGCCCAGGTCCACCTTCTTCCCGTCGTAAACCCTGGCGCCGTCCATCGCGAAGTACTTGAGGATGTCGGTGTCCTTGCCTATCTTCGGGCAGATGGCGAACTTTCCGGTCTTTTCTTTGACGGCCTTCGCCAGCGTCTCCAGCTCGGCGTAGTTCGTCGGCACCTTGCCGCCGGCCTTCGCGATGATCTCCTTGTTGTATATCGTGATGTTGGTGGCGAGGTACCAGGGCACGGCGTAGACGCCGCCTCCCGCGCGCCCGGCCTCCCAGGCGCTCTCGAGGTAGTCCTTCTTGGTGTTTTCGTCCAGGATCTTGTCCAGGTCCGCCAGCGCGCCGAGGCCGGCCATGGAGGCCGACATGTCCACGTTCAGGTTCACCACGTCGGGCGGGGTGCCGGCGAGGTAGGCGGTCATCAGTTTCTCCTTGATGCCGCTGAAAGGCACGTCCACCCACTCCACGTCCACGCCGGGGTGGGCCTTCTCGTATTCGGCCACCAGGTTCTCTATGTACGTCGTGAACACCGGCTTGAGCTGCAGGGTCCAGAACTCTATGCGTACGCGCTGCGGCTCCTTACCGCCGGAGCAGGCGGCCAGCAGAGCGGCCAGCAGTATGATGTTGAGCTTTTTCATGTCAGCCTTTCACCGCGCCTTTCACCAGGCCGGAGATGAAGTGTTTCTGCAGGGCCAGGAACAGCAGCACCGACGGCACGCAGGCTATCACCGAGCCGGCGGCGAGGAACTTGAGGTTGGCCGAGAACAGGCCGGAGAGGTACGACAGGCCCACGGTCAGGGTATACTTGTCGGATTCGCGCAGAATGATGAGCGGCCACATGAACAGGCTCCACGAACTGACGAAGTTGATGATCGCCAGCCCGGCGAGCGACGGGCGTATCAGCGGCATGGCCACCTTGCGCCAGATCGCCAGCTCCGACAGGCCGTCCATCCGGGCCGACTCGAAGAGCGACTTGGGTATGCCCTTGAACGCGTCGACGAGGAAGAAGATGCTCATCGCGTTGACGCAGCTGGGCAGCACCACGCCCCACAGCGAGTTGTCGAGGCCCAGCTTCACGCAGACGTCGAAGAGCGGCACGAAGGTCATCTCCCAGGGCACGAAGAACGTGGCGAGCAGCAGGCCGTAGAGCAGCCTGCGTCCCTTGAAGTCCATCAGCGCCATGGGGTAGGCGAACAGCGAGCAGAGCGCCAGGTTCAGCAGCACCGTCAGGCCGGTCACCACCACGCTGTTGAACAGGTAGCGGGAGATGTTGGCGTCCTTCCACGCGCCGGCGTAATTGGCCAGCGTCAGCCCGCCGTTGAAATCCGTCAGCGAGGTGTAGAGCACCCACAGCAGCGGCCCGACCAGCAGCGCGAAAAGCGCCAGCAGGCAGAGCGCTATAAAGGGCTTTTTCATTATTTCTCCCCCTTCATGATCAGCCGGTTGGCCAGCGCTATGCCGGCCGCCGCGGCGAAGATCACGAGGCCCACCGCGCAGGCGAAGCCTATGCGCGGCGGGAAGTCGCCCAGCGCGTTGGTGTACATGTAGTAGATCAGCGTCTCGCTCTTCCTGAGCGGGCCGCCGGAGGTCATGATGTACACCTCGTCGAACACCTTTATCGCCGCGCTCGACGAGAGTATCAGCACCAGCAGCACGTAGGGCTTGAGCAGCGGCAGCGTGATGCGCCTGAACGCGTACAGGTCCGAGGCCCCGTCCACCTGCGCGGACTCGTAGAGGTTGGAGGGTATGGTCTGCAGGCCGGTCAGGAACATGACCATGTAGTAGCCTATGCCCTTCCAGAACGTGACGAACATCACGCTGAAGATCGCGAGGTCGGCGCCGGTCAGCCAGTACACGGGCTTCTTGATGAGATGCGCCGACATCAGGAGCTGGTTCAGCACGCCGGTATCGTCGGAGAGTATCAGCTTCCACGCTATGCCGGCTATCACCATCGGGATCACCACCGGCAGGAAGTAGGCCGTGCGGAAGAAGTTGATGCCCCGCATCTTGCGGTTCACCAGCACCGCCACCAGGAGCGACGCGGCGGCCAGCGCCGGCGTCACGACGAGGTACAGGAACGAGTTCTTAGCCGCGTTCCAGAAGTTGGGCGTGGAGAACATCTCCCTGAAGTTGGCCGCGGCCGCGAACTTCGCCGGCGAGAACACGTTGTAGTCGAAGAAGGCCAGCTTTATCGCGCCGTACAGCGGGTACAGCGCGAACAGGGCGAACAGCGCGCCGGCCGGCAGCAGGAACCAGAGCGGGTTTATGCGGCGGCCGCTCATTTATGGAAAACCCCTTTCAGGGCCCCCCACAGGTCGTGCTTCTCTATGTAGACCAGGTCGAAGACCATGGCGCCGTCGGTCTTGTCCGCGCACATCTTCAGGGCCTCCTGGAAGCGGGCCGTGTCTGCGCGCTCAGGGTTGAAGTAGTCGTAGACGTACAGGCTGCCGTAGACCGGGCGGGCCTTCATGGTGACCTTGTTGGCCATGTCGCAGGCGCCTTCGACGGAGAACCAGTCCTCCTTGGGCAGGGTCTTGCCGGAGAGCGGGTCGGTGTAGGTCTCGTTCTTCGCCTTCAGCTC
>CALMZU010000192.1 GCA_937870775.1 uncultured Elusimicrobia bacterium | reverse complement strand
GACCGCGGCGCCGGCGGCGGCACTAGAGGCACGTTGATCGGCCTCGCCTTCGTCCCGCTGCTGCCTTCGAGCCATGCTGCCTATGCAGGTTTCCTTCTTGCCGCTTTTATCGTGTCTTCGCTGGCCGCCCATAAGTTCTGCGCCGATACCGGCATCAAGGACGACCAGCGTGTCATTGTGGACGAGACCGTCGGCTACTGGGTGGCCGTCGCCTGGCTGCCGCACGGCATACTCACTCTCGCTCTTGCCTTCGGCCTCTTCCGCGCTTTCGACGGGCTCAAACCTTGGCCCATTCGTCTCGCCGATGAGAAGGTCGGCGGCGGCATTGGCGTAATTCTCGACGATGTCCTCGCGGGCGTGGCGGCAAACCTGGTATTGCGGCTGCTTTTGTACATAACGCCCTGGTAATTTCATATCCAATCCGTAAGCGCCACCCCGAGCCCGATGCGGGTTACCGGCCTGTTATAGCTTATGAGCGACTCGCCGTAGCCGGTGAAGAACTGAGCATAGCCTTTTAGTTTCCTGTGTAACGGGAATCCCCACTCCACCTGCAGCGCGCCTTTATTGTCGTCGGAACGCAGATTGTTGCGCAGTAGTATGCTCAATGAGTTGCTCCTGGAATTGCGGGTCCAGAGCAGGTCGCCATACCCCATATACTTCCCCATGCCCGGGTTATCGTTGCCATTAGCTTTTTCAGGCATCCTCACCCATTGCCGGAGAAAGAAGTAATTTTTCCCTTTTTGTACCGCCACCCCGCCGACCAGACGGTTCCAGCTGCGGGATATCGGTTCTATCTGCCCGTTAGATTGGTGGTTGATCCCGAAAGACAAGGACTTCAATTTGAAACCATAGGCGCGGATGTCGGTGCGGTAGGATATGAACGCTTCCGGCTCGTAGTTTATCTCACGGAACGGGGCCGATATCTTTGCGTTGTAAGCCTGCCAGAGGGCCAACTGCGTATAGGCGGCATAGATGTCCGCTTTCCCACCGAATAAGTCCTCGTATAAAGGGATCTTAAAGCTCAACTGGAATTTTACTTCCAGGTTGTCCAGCTCCCCGGCGCGCCCGGCAAAAGAATCGTAGGCGTGATTTTTCTGGGACGGAACGTATGAGAGCGGCAGGAAGTAATTCGGCTTGTGCGCCAGTATGGCGAAGCGCGAACTCTTTGCCCCGTTCTCCTGGCGCAGCCGCTCCCCAAAGCCGTCCTCGTCGTCCGGCAGATTCAAGGCCGGCTGGCTTAAGGCCGGGACGGCGGCCGACAGCAGGAGGGTCACTCCTGTAAAAAAGATCTTTGTCAGCCGCCTGTCCTGTGCCATAAGTATCAACTATTTGTAATACTCGGTCCCGAGGTGGGTGATCAGCGTTTCGCCCATCAGGTGCCGCAGGTTGTTTTCCAGCTTCTCTAACTGCACGAAGAGGTCGTTCTCCGCGTAGACCTGTGGGGCGTGTATGGGGCTCTTGAAGTAGAAAGAGAGCCACTCCTGTATGCCGCTCAGCCCGGCGCGCTTGGCCAGGTCCATGAACAGTATCAGGTCCAGCGCCAGCGGGGCCGCCAGTATGGAGTCCCGGCAGAGAAAGTCCACCTTTACCTGCATCGGGTAATCCAGCCAGCCGAAGATGTCGATGTTATCCCAGCCTTCCTTGTTGTCCCCACGCGGCGGGTAGTAGTTTATCGTCACCTTGTGGTACAGGTCCTTGTACAGGTCCG
>CALMZU010000191.1 GCA_937870775.1 uncultured Elusimicrobia bacterium | reverse complement strand
ATCGGCAAGATCATGGAAGCCCAGGCCAAGGCCAACGGCGTGGCCCAGGGCGAGGGCGTGCTCGAGGTGCTGCCGGACGGTTTCGGCTTCCTGCGCTCGCAGGAGTACAACTACCTCTCCAGCCACGAGGACATCTACGTGTCCCCGTCGCAGATCAAGAAGCTCGGCCTGCGCAAGGGCGACTACGTCAACGGCACGATACGCCCGCCCAAGGACGGCGAGCGCTTCTTCGCGCTGCTGCAGGTGAAGACCGTCAACGGCGTCGAGATCGAGAAGATCCAGCACCGCCCGCTCTTCGACAACCTGACCCCGCTGCACCCGAACCAGCGCTTCACGCTGGAGACCGCCAAGAACGAGATGACCGGCCGCGTGATAGACCTGATCGTGCCCGTCGGCAAGGGCCAGCGCCAGCTGATCGTCGCCGCGCCCAAGACCGGCAAGACGATGATCCTGCAGCGCATAGCCAACTCCATCGTGGCCAACCACAAGGACGAGATCGAGCTGATAGTGCTGCTCATCGACGAGCGCCCCGAGGAAGTCACCGACATGAAGCGCTCCGTGCAGGGCGAGGTGCTCGCCTCCACGTTCGACGAGCCGGCCGACCGCCACGTGCAGGTCGCCGAGATCGTGCTGGAGAAGGCCAAGCGCATGACCGAGATGGGCAAGCACGTCGTAGTGCTGCTCGACTCGATCACCCGCCTGGCCCGCGCGTACAACACCGTGGCCCCGTCTTCCGGCCGCGTGCTGTCCGGCGGTCTGGAATCCACTTCGCTGCAGCGCCCCAAGCGCTTCTTCGGCGCCGCGCGCAACATAGAGGAAGGCGGCTCGCTGACCATCATAGCCACCGCCCTCGTCGAGACCGGCAGCCGCATGGACGACGTCATCTTCGAGGAGTTCAAGGGCACCGGCAACTCGGAAATTTACCTGGAGCGCAAGCTGGCCGACCGCCGCGTGTTCCCGGCCATCGACATCAACCGCACCTCCACCCGCAAGGAAGAGCTGCTGATGAGCGACGACGAACTGAACAAGGTCTGGATACTCCGCAAGGTGCTGGCCCCGCTCTCGCCGATAGACTCGATGGAGCTGCTGCTCTCCAAGCTTAACTCCACCAAGTCCAACAAGGACTTCCTGAGGTCCATGGAGATGGGCGGCCGCTGATGATACGGACGCGCTGGAAGCTGGCCGCGATAGCGGGGACGCTGCTGGGAACGGCGGCGATCTCCGCCGCCGTGGCCCCCGGCGTGTCGCCGCTGTACTACGCCCGCTTCTCGGTGCTGACCCCGCCCGGCCCCCGCGAGCCGAGCCCGGAGGTCTTCCGCAAGGTGCCGCGCCTGATACACGCGCGCCACAAGGTGCTCAAGGGGGAGGACGTGCGTTCCATCGCCTCCGCCTACGGCACCGACGTGCGCTCTCTGCAGAGCACCAACTCCAACGAGTTCATCTTCATGAGCCGCGGCGGCTACATACGCGTGCACAACGGCAAGGGCCTGCTCTACGAGGTGTCCCGCAACGGCGAGACCCTCGACGGCATAGCCCGCCGCTACCTGGGCAAGGGCCGCGACCTGAAAGCCTTCAAGGCCGACATCGTTGAGGACAACGGCCTGCCGCCTTCGTCCGTGATAGTGAACTACAGGTTCTCCAAGGGCGACCGCGTGTACCTGCCGGCCGTCTACGTCGATCTGGACACCTACCGCATGCCGCTCAGGAACTTCGGCCGCATCAGCTCGCGCTTCGGCACCCGCTACCACCCGGTGCTCAAGCGGAAGATCTTCCACAAGGGCTGCGATATCCCGATGCCTATCGGCACGCCGGTGTACCCGTCGCGTTCAGGCACGGTCACCTTCTCCGGCTGGAAGGGCGGCTACGGCAACACGGTCGAGGTAAGGCATAAGGACGGTTCCATGTGCCGCTACGGCCACCTTTCCAGGCTGAACGTTTCGGCCGGCGACACGGTGCAGAAGTCCAAGACCCTGCTCGGCAAGGTGGGCTCCACCGGCATGAGCACCGGCCCGCACCTGCATTTCGAGATAATCACGCCTTCCGGCAAGTCGGTGAACCCGCTGGCCAAGATAGGCCGCAAATAGCCCGCCCTCCACAAGAAGGGCGAGTATATGCTATAATTAATGTTCGTAACGGTATCCAAGGAAAAGACAATGAAAAACGACATACATCCCAAATACGATCTTTGCGAAGTGACCTGCGTCTGCGGCAACACCTTCCAGACCCGCTCCGTGAAGCCTTCTATAAAGGTGGAGATCTGCTCCGCCTGCCATCCCTTCTACACCGGCAAGCAGAAGCTGCTGGACACCGCCGGCCGCGTGGAGCGCTTCCAGAAGAAGTTCGCCGCCACCGACGGCAAGATGGTGGAGCGCAAGGCCCAGAAGGTGACCGTGAAAGCCGTCACCCCGCGCCACACCGTGAAGCGCAAGCTGTCCTCCGCCGCCGTCGCGGCGCCGGTCAAGAAGGGCGACGAGAAAGCCGCCGCCCCCAAGGCCGAGAAGAAAGCCGAGACGAAGTAGCTCGCTTTCTCGAACGGGCGTTCCTGCGTCATGGAACGCCCGTTTTTTTATGTCCCGCGGCGCAACAGGACTTTGACCGATGGAAGAAGAACTGAACGCGATTAAAAGGGAGTTCGCCGAGATAGAGGCCCGCCTGGCCTCCGGCGGGCTTCAGCCCGCGGAGATAGAGAAGCTCTCGCGGAGGCACGCCGCCTGCAGGGAGATACTCGAGACCTCCTCCGCCCTCGAGAAGGCGCGGCGCGAGGCCGAGGACACCCGCCAGATGTGCTCCAGCACGGACCGTGAAATGGCCGAGCTGGCCGCGGCCGAGCTGCCCGGCCTCGAAGAGCGCGCCGCCGCGCTGGCCAAGAAACTGCAGCTGCTGATCATCCCGCCGGACCCGGCGGATTCAAAGAACATATTCCTCGAGATACGCGCCGGCGTGGGCGGCGACGAGAGCGCCCTTTTCGCCGGCGACCTGCTGCGCATGTACACCCGCTTCGCGCAGGCCATGGGCTGGAAGGCCGAACTGCGCGACCTGGCCGCCACCGGCCTGAAGGGCGTCAAGAGCGCCGTGCTGTTCATCTCCGGCCAGGACGTTTACGCCTGGATGAAGTACGAGGGCGGCGTGCACCGCGTGCAGCGCGTGCCGCAGACCGAGGCCTCGGGCCGCGTGCACACCTCCACCGTCACCGTCGCCATCATGAAAGAGGTCGACGAGGTGGAGATCAAGATCAACCCGGTGGACCTTAAAATGGACACCTACCGCTCCAGCGGAGCCGGCGGCCAGAACGTAAACAAGGTGGAGACGGCCGTGCGCATCACGCATATCCCGACGGGCATAGTGACCGCCTGCCAGGAGGAGCGCTCGCAGGGCAAGAACCGCGCGAAGGCCATGGCGATGCTCGCGGCGAAGCTCGCGCAGATCAGCGAGGAGACGCAGGCCCGCGAGAACGCCGGCGCAAGGAAGAGCCAGGTGGGCACCGGCGACCGCTCCGAGAAGATCCGCACCTACAATTTTCCGCAGAACCGCGTGACCGACCACAGGGTGCAGATGTCGTGGCACAACCTGGGCGAGGTCATGGAAGGGAACATCCGCGATATACTGGAAGAAGTTAAACTGAACATAGGCAAAGAAAGGACTAATGACGGCGGGGAAGATACTGACTGAGGCCGCCGGGCGCCTGGCCAAGGCCGGCGTCGACGAGCCCGCTCCCAACGCGCAGTGGCTGCTGGCCGGCGCGATGGGGGTGGAACGCCTGCGCCTATTGGCCGAGCCGGACCTGCCGGTGCCGCCGGAGGCGCTCGCGCGCTTCGAGGCTTTCCTCAGGCTCAAGGAAGAGGGTCAGCCGCTCGCCTACATACTGGGCTGGCAGGATTTCAGGGACATAAGGCTGAAGGTGGACGGGCGCGTGCTGGTGCCCCGCCCCGAGACCGAGGAGCTGGCCGGCTTCGCCGCCGATTTCCTGCGCGGCCGCGGCGGGGAGGTCTCGGCGCTGGACTACGGCGCGGGTTCCGGCGCCATAGGGCTGTGGCTCGCCCACGAGTTCCCGGCGCTCAAGCTCACCTCCCTCGAGGTCTCGCCGGAGGCGCTCGCCTGCGCCCGCGAGAACGCCGCGGAGCTTGGCCTGTCCTCTCGCTGTTCCTTCGTCGAGGCATCCACGCTGGACGCGGTGGAGGGACCTTTCGACATCATCGTTTCCAACCCGCCTTACATCCCGACGGAGGTCATACCCGGCCTCGCGCCCGAGGTACTTAGCGAGCCGCACGTCGCGCTGGACGGCGGAGAGGACGGGCTGGACGTGGCGCGGATGCTGGCGCGCCTGGCGCCCTCGCGCCTTAAGGCCGGCGGCGCGCTGCTGATGGAACTGGGCGGCGGCCAGGCCGCGGCGCTGCTCGAGGCCATGTCCGGCGAGGTCTGGACCGGCAAGAGGACTTTCAGCGACCTGAACGGGATCTACAGGTTCCTGTTCGCGGTCAAAAGATAACGGAGACATAAATGGATAACTTTATAATACGCGGCGGCAAGCCCCTTTCCGGACAGACCGTGATAAGCGGCTCGAAGAACGCGGCGCTGCCGATACTGCTGGCGACGCTCTTGACCCGCGAGAAGTGCGAGATAAAGAACGTGCCCGAGCTGATGGACATAAAGTCCACGTTCGAGCTCCTGAACTACCTGGGCAAGAACTGCTTCTACGGCTACGGCAATTTCGTCGTCGAGGAACATACCGCGCTGAAACTGCACGCGCCCTACGACCTGGTGCGCAAGATGCGCGCCTCGGTGCTGGCCGCGGGCCCGCTGCTGGCCCGCTACCACAAGGCCCGCTTCTCGCTGCCCGGCGGCTGCTCCATAGGCGTACGCCCGATAGACATACACCTCGAGAGCTTCAAGAAACTCGGCGCCGTGGTGACCTACGAGAAGGGCGACGTGCTGCTTTCGGCCAAGAAGCTGAAGGCCGGCCGCGTGAAGTTCCGCTTCCCCAGCGTGGGCGCCACCGAGAACCTGATGATGTGCGCCGCGCTGATAGAGGGCGAGACCGTGCTCGAGAACTGCGCGAAGGAGCCCGAGATAGAGGACCTCGCCGACGCCTTGAACAAGATGGGCGCCGAGGTGACCGGCGCCGGCACCGCCGTGATAAAGATAAAGGGCCGCGCCAAGCTCAAGGGCCTCAAGCACACCGTGATGCCGGACCGCATAGAGACCGGCACGTTCATGCTGCTCGCCGCCGCGGCCGGCGGCCGGGTGCGCCTCCTCAATACCGCGCCCAAGACCCTGACCGCGCTGATAAAGGCCATGGAGAAGGCCGGCGTGAAGATCAACTGCTACAAGGATTCCATGGAAGTGATAGCCCCGCACGGCCGGCCCAAGCCGGTCAGCGTGGTGACCAGGCCTCACCCCGGCTTCCCGACGGACCTGCAGGCCCCGTGGATGGTGCTGATGGCCCGCGCCTCGGGCGAGAGCGAGGTGCACGAGACCATATTCGAGAACCGCTTCATGCACGCGCCGGAACTGATGCGCATGGGCGCGGACATTACGGTGACCGGCCAGAAGGCCGTGGTGCGCGGCGTGCCGCAGCTCCTCGGCGCGCCGGTGATGTGCTCCGACATCCGCGCCGGCGCCGCCATGGTGGTGGCCGCCGCCGCCGCCAAGGGCAAGACCGTTATCCGCCGCATCTACCACATAGACCGCGGCTACGAGCACCTGGAGCACAAGCTCAAGGACCTCGGCGTGGACGCGTCGAGGGTTAAGGCTTAAGAGGGAAGAGTGACCTTCGAAGAGGCAAAAGCCAAACTGCTTTCGCGGCAGGATTACGTCAAGAAGGACGGCCTGTCCAGGGTATACGCCTGCCTCGGCAAGCTGGGCAATCCCCAGTTCAAGCTGAAGACGGTGCACGTCACCGGCACCAACGGCAAGGGCTCGGTGTGCGCGCTGTTCGAGGCCTGCGCCCGCGCGGCCGGCCTTAAGACCGGCCTGTTCACCTCGCCGCACCTGGTCTGCATGACCGAGCGCATAAGGGTGGACGGCGTCAGCGTGCGGCCGGAGACCTTCGCCTCGCTATTCGAGGAGGCGCTGGCCGCCGGCCCCGACCTGACCTTCTTCGAGCTGCTGACCTGCATGGCCTTCCTGCATTTCGCCCGCGAGGGCGTGCAGCTGGCGGTGATAGAGGTGGGCATAGGCGGGCGCTGGGATACGACCAACGTGCTGGTGAAGCCCGAGCTCAGCGTCATCACGTCGGTGGATTTCGACCATATGAAGTACCTCGGCGCCACGCTCGCCGAGATAGCCTCGCAGAAGGCCGGCATCATCAAGCAGGGCGGCGTCTGCCTGGCGCCGGTGCTGCAGCCGGAGGCCCGCGCCGAGGTCTCGCGCGAGGCGGGGGAGAAGGACGCGCAATGCCATTTCTTCGCCCCGGAGTTCGAGATCGTCTCGCGCGACTGGGAACATAACCGGATGACGCTGCGCCACCGCAAGACCGGCGAGACCCTGCCTTTCGGCATACTGGGCGAGGCCCAGGTCTCCAACGCCACCCTTGTGTGGGAAGGCCTCGCCATAATGCGCGGCCTGGGCTGGCCGATAACGAAGGAGCACGCGGCCGCGGGCTTCGCCGCGGCGCGCTGGCCGGCCCGCTTCCAGGTGGCCAAGGCCGGGCCTGAGTTCGGCGGGGCGGTGTTCGTCGTCGACGGCGCCCACAACGCGGAGGCCGCGCGCGCCTTCGCCCGCAACTGGAAGGCCTCGCCGTTCCACTCCCGCCCGTCGGCTTTCGTCGTAGGCATACTGCAGGACAAGGAGCGCCGCTGCATACTGGAGTCGCTCGCGCCGCTGTGCGGCAGGTTCGTTCTCACCAGCCCCGGCACCCCGCGCGCGGCCGACCCCTGCGCGCTGGCGGACGAGCTGGCCGCGATAAGGCCGGACGCCGACGCCGAGGTGCAGCAGGACATAGGCGCCGCGCTGCGCTCGGCCGCCTCGTCGGGCACGGTGGCCGTGCTGGGTTCTTTCTACCTGGCCGGCGCCGCGCTGGAGCTTCTGGGCGCCGAAGGGATACCGGCAGCCGGCCGTTAACGGCAAGGAGAGATCATGCTAGGCATAGGTATAGATATCGGCGGTACTAACACTAAACTGGTAGTGGTTAACCGGGACGGCAAGCTGCTGGCCCAGGAGCGCTTCCGCACCGAGCCCGCCAGAGGACACGCCGATTTCGTCAAGCGCCTGGCCGCCGCCGTGGAGACGCTGCGCAAGGACTACGGCAGGCAGCTGGCCGCCGTGGGCATAGGCGCGGCCGGCGACGTAGACCCCGACAAGGGCGTGCTGCGCTTCGCCGCGAACCTCGGCTGGCGCAACGTCAACATCGTCAAGCCGCTTGAGAAACTGACCGGCCTGCCCTGCGTGATGGAGAACGACGCCAACATGGCCGCCTGGGGCGCCTTCGAACTGGAGCTCAAGCGCAAGTGCGTGAACCTGCTGACGCTGACCCTCGGCACGGGCATAGGTTCCGGACTGGTCCTCGACGGGAAACTTTACCACGGCTCCACCGGCTCCGCCGGCGAGGCCGGCCACCTGAAGGTGCAGTTGGACGGCCGCCGCTGCAACTGCGGCGGCAAGGGCTGCCTGGAGGCCTATTGCGGCAGCTACGCTATCATGGCGCGCGCGCACGAGGTGATAGACAAAGAGGAAGCCTTCGTAAAGAAGTACGGAGCCCCCGGCCGCCAGAAGTTCAATACGATCTGCCTTACCAACGCCGCCGAGGCCGGCCACGCCGGCGCCCGCCGCATCTGGGAAGAGACCGGTTTCTACCTGGGCCAGGGCCTGGCCAGCCTGATACTGGTCTTGAACCCCGACTGCGTGGTGCTGACCGGCGGCGTCTCCAAGGCGCGCAAATGGTTCATGCCGGCGATGCAGAGCGTGCTGGGTTCGCAGCAGTTCGAGACCCCTTTCGCCAAGGTGAAGATAAAGGTCTCCGACAACGCCGACCTCGGCTCCTACGGGGCCGCGCTGTTCGGCCTGGAGCACGGCCTTAAGTAGGCCGCGAAGAGGGACGCGCGACCGCCGATGAAAATACTCCTGACGGCTATACTTCTGACCGGTATGTCCGGGGCCGCGGCGGCCTACGACCTGCCGTCCTCGACGGGCACGCACCGGGTCAACTTCCAGGCCGACAAGGCCAATTTCAACGAGTATACCCGGGTCATAGACCTCGAGGGGAACGTGCGGCTGGAGGAGGTCTCGGCGGAGGACAAGCCGCTGAAACTGATCCGGGCGCGCAGCCTCACCGTGGACATGGGCAGCCGCACCGTGGTCTCGCCGTCGGACTTCGTGATGGACGACGACACCGGCACGGTCTACGGGAAGAGCGGCTTCGTGGACTACGGCGCCGAGAAGGGCCGGATAAACGACGGCCGTTTCCTTTACCGCAACTTCGTGTTCCGCGGCCGCTCGGTCGAGTTCGAGGGTTCCGATTACACCTACAAGAAGGCCAGCCTGACGAGCTGCGACGAGGAGCCGCCGCACTACAAGCTGCGGGCCTCGCGCATATACCTGGCTCCCGGGCGCTATTTCCTGGCCTACAACACGGTGTTCTTCGTCGGCAAGGTGCCGGTGTTCTATTTCCCGGTGATCTACAAGCCTATGGGCGGGGGCACGCCGTTCGTCACCAGCTTCTTCCCGGGTTACGACGAGCGCAACGGCGCCTACCTCAAGTCCAACATGGTCTACCGGCTCAACCCGGAGACCAGGCTGAAGGCCTACCTGGATTATTTCTCGAAGCGCGGCCTCGGCACCGGCGCGGAGTTCGACTACCGCCGGCCTGAAAAGAACATCACCAATATTTCCGCCTACCGCATACGCGAGTACGGCCGGGAGACCGACCGCTGGGGTCTCAACGGCGGTTACTGGCACAATTTCAACAGGTTCAACGAGTCCGATTCCGCGCAGTACTACGGCCAGGCCTATTTCCGCCTGCTGTCGGACCCGGCCTTCAACAACGATTTCTTCCGCACCAACCCCTTCGCCGTCAGCGAGGACAAGCAGGAGGGCCTGGCCTTCACGCGCAAGACCAATTACACCGTGCTGCGCGTCAGCGCCAGCCGCCGCGACGTGCGCTCGTCCGTCGATACCGGGAAGTTCGTGCGCGACTACGAGGCCACGCCCCGTCTCGACTTCAACACCGTGCCCTTCGGCGTGCTGAAACTGCCGGTGCTCAACACGTTCAGCGGCCATTTCGAGAACGCCAAAGAGAGCGGCGTGGATTATTTCCAGACCAAGGGCCGCGGCGTCTGGACGGTCTCGAAGACCGTGCCGCTGAGCCGCAACGTGATACTGTCCCCGTCGGTGTTCTACGACCAGTCGGTGGAGCTCTCCACCGCGCCCCGCACCGGCGGCGCCTGGGTGGGCCGCTACGGCGGCGCGCTGAACCTGCGCTACGACAGGCTCTGGGGCTCGCTGGACCTGCGCTACTCGCACACGATGCGCATGAGCAGCGGCACCTTCGCCCGCGACTACTCCGCTCCGGACAAGGGCGAAGAGACCCAGTCGGTGGCGGCCGACCTGTTCATCATGCCGCGCCACAACGCCTATTTCAGGGCCCGCACCTCCTACGACGTGCGCAACTACTACACCGCCTCGTTCCGCGACCGCCTGCAGCCGCTGATAACCGAGCTCTACTATTCCCCGCGGCCTTCGCTGGACCTGTACGTGCAGGATTCCTACGCCTTCCACGGCAGCAGCGGCAGTTTCGTCGCGCAGCTGACCGCCGGCGGCAAGGAGAACTATTTCGGCGCCGGGGTCGCCAACTACAGCAACGACGCCGAGGCCTGGGTGATAAGCAACACCTTCGGTTTCCGGCCCTGGAAGGCCTCGCCGTGGCGGGCTGAGGCCGTGCTGCGCTACCGCGCGGTGGTCTCCGGCGGCGGCCTGGAGGAGTTCCGCTTCTTCGAGAAGGCCCTTACGCTGTACCGCGACTTCCACGATTTCCGCACGCGCTGGAACTTCCGCGTGCGCTCCGGCGGCGTGAAGGAGTTCTTCTTCTACGTGACGCTGAAGATGAACGACCCGCAGCGCTACGACAGCCTGGAGGAGAAGTCCCGGCAGTTCTGGCACCCGTGGCGCCCCGAGGGCGAGGTGCGCGACTGATGCCCGTCGTTCAACTGCGGTTTTTAAAATGATAAACTGAAGTGAAGGAGTGGATATGAAAAAACCTCTTTGGCTCGTTACCGGCGGCGCCGGCTTCATAGGCTCCAACATCGTGGAGGAACTGCTGCGGCGCGGCGAGCGCGTGCGCGTGTTCGATAATTTTTCCACCGGCAAGGCGGAGAACCTGGCCCCTTTCAAGGGCCGCTTCGAACTGGTGAAGGGAGACCTGCGCGAACCGAAGGACTGCGCGAAGGCTATGAAGGGCGTGACCTACGTGCTGCACCAGGCCGCCTTCCGCTCGGTGCCCAAGTCCGTGGACAACCCCCGCGCCGCCAACGACAACAACGCCACCGGCACGCTCAACGCCCTGATGGCCGCCAAAGAGGCCGGCGTGAAGCGCTTCGTCTACGCCGCCACCAGCTCCGCCTACGGCGAGTGCGAGGTGTTCCCGCAGAAGGAGACCCTGCCGACCATGCCGGTGTCCCCTTACGCGGTCAGCAAGCTCGCCGGCGAACAGTACTGCCGCGTGTTCGCCCGCACCTACGGCCTTGAGACCGTGGCGCTGCGCTATTTCAACGTCTTCGGACCGCGCCAGAACCCCGAGTCGGTCTATTCCGCCGTGATGCCGCGCTTCATGGAGCTCGCGCTCGAGGGCAAGCCGCTGGAGATACATTGGGACGGCAAACAGTCCCGCGACTTCACCTACGTCGCCAACGTCGTCGACGGCAACATCCGCGCGGCGCTGGCCCCGTCCAAGGTCTCCGGCCTGACGATAAACGTGGCCACGGGCACCAACATCTCCCTCCTGGACATCGTGCGCGAACTCGAGAAACTGACCGGTAAGAGGATAGAGCGCAGGTTCCTGCCCAAGCGCAAGGGCGATATAAGGAAGACCTACGCCGACATAAGCCTCGCGAAGCGCATGCTGGGCTACAAGCCGCTGGTCAGGTTCCCCGAGGGCTTCAAGAAGACCTGGGAGTACTTCTCCGCCAAGTGGGGGGCGAAATGATATTCAACGTTACCGCTTCGTCGGGCTGGATAGAGGTGGTCTGCGGCAGCATGTTCTCCGGCAAGACGCAGGAACTGATACGCCGCCTCAAGCTGGCGACCATAGCCAAGCAGAAGGTGCAGGTCTTCAACTCGCACCTCGACGTGCGCTACGCGCGCGAGCACATAGTCTCCCACGACAAGTCCACGCTTGCCGCGAAGCCCGTGAAGAGCGCTAAAGAGATCCTGAAGCTGGTGGACCCCGCCACGCAGGTGGTGGGCATAGACGAGGCGCATTTCTTCGGCCCCGAGATCGTCGAGGTGGCCGGGCGGCTGGCGGACTCCGGCCGCCGCGTGATAGTGGCCGGCCTGGACCAGGACTACCGCGGCCAGCCCTTCGACAACATGGCCAAGCTGATGGCCGTGGCCGAGTTCGTCACCAAGAACCTGGCCATCTGCATGGTCTGCGGCAACCCGGCGCATTTCAGCCAGCGCCTGACGGATTCCGGCAAGCGCATCGTCGTCGGCGCGGCGGACAAGTACGAGGCCCGCTGCCGCAAGTGCTTCAAGCCCGAGAAATAAGGAAGTCATGTACCGCTCCGAAAGATTCAACCCCGGCCTTTTCGGCAAACTGTTCCACCTCGGCGCCAAACTGGCGGAGACCAACCGCTGGCTGAAGCTGGCAGACGCGCTGCCCTGGGAGAAGCTGGACGCCGAGTACGGCCGCTATTTCGCGGCAGGCCAGGGCCGCCCGGCGAAGGATTCCCGGCTGGTCTGCGGCCTGCTCCTGGTGAAGCGCCTGAAGAACGTCTCCGACGAGGACGCGGTCCTGGAGTTCATGGAGAGCCCCTACATACAGGCCTTCTGCGGCCAGGAGTACTTCGCGCTGGAGGACGTCACGAACCCCGGCATACTTTCCGAGCGCCGCAAGCGCCTGGGCTCCGAGTTCCTCTCGCTGCTGGACGAGGAACTCGAGACCGCGCTGAAGAACGACAAGACGCTGGATTTCCACCTGCCCCGCGCCGGGCGCGCCGAGGAAGGCTTCTGGGCCTCCCTGGTGGCGAAGGCGCGCTCCCTGTTCGGCGCCTGAGCGCCCGGGGGACAAAAAAGACCGGCTTTGGCCGGTCTTTTTTTTATGGGCGCCTGCGGGATTTTACGGGGACCAGTTCGGGGTGAAGGAATGGCCCTTCATCTCGGTGAGGGGGTGCGGCGCGCTGCCGTCGGAGTCCATGATGAAGATCTCCCTGCGGCCGCGGCGGGTCGAAGTGAAAGAGATGAAGCGGCCGTCGGGGGACCACGACGGGTCCTCGTTGTCGCCGGCCTTGCTGGTAAGGCGGCGTATCTGGCTGCCGGTCAGGTCGGTGGAGAAGATGTTGAAGCCTTCGCGCGGCGTCTCGCGGCCGGAGAAGATGATGGTGTCGCCGGAGGGGGACCAGGACGGGGAGTCGCACCAGTTCAGCCGGGTGAGCCTGCGGGTCTTGTTGGTGGCCAGGTCCAGCACGTAGATCTGCGGGTTGCCGGAGCGGTCGGAGACGAAGGCCACCTGCGTGCCGTCGGGCGACCACGTGGGCGAGGAACTTACGCCGAAGCCCTTGAGCAGGCGCTTGAGCTTCTTGGTGACGATGTTCAGCATGTAGATGCCGGGGTCGTCGCCGCGGGAAAGGGTCATCACCATCGTCATGCCGTCGGGCGAGACGCCGCCGGGGATGTTGAGCCCCTGGAACGTCGTGAACGGGCGGATCTTGCCGGCCTTCAGGTCTATCTCGAACATGTCCGGGTTGCCCCAGCGGTACGTGGTGTAATAGATGCGCGAAGCGTCCTGCGACCAGCGCGGCAGCAGGTTGATGCTGTTGTCCGAGGTGAGCCGCGTCAGGTTCCCGCCGTCGTAATCGGCGATGTAGATCTCCTTGCGGCCGGTGGCGTTGTTGGCGAACGTGAGCTTGGAATGGGCGATGCCGGGCCTGCCGGTCACGCGCAGCGTGACCTCGTCGGAGAAGAGGTGGGCGGCGCGGCGCAGCGCCCGCTTCTCGCCCTGGTAGAACTTCTCTATGACCACGTTGCCGCCGGAGAGGTCGTATAGCCTGGCGGTGAAGGTCCAGACCCCGCCGTTGTCCTGCGCCTTGCCGGTAACCAGCCAGCCGGCCATTTCCTTCCAGTGGGCCAGCGAGGCTTTCTCCGCGTCGAGGTTGGCCGTGGAGAGCGGGTCTTCCTTTATATCGAAATAGCGGGAGTACATCAGGTCGGCGCGCACGATGGCGCCGAACTCCTGCGCCAGCGCCACGTCCTCGGGGCTCTGCGCCCGGGAGGGCAGGAAGCGGGCGAGGGCCAGCGCGGTGCGCCTGACCTCCACGCCCGGCGAAACGCCGATGTAGACGTCGGCGCCGGCCAGGGCGCCGGCGGGAGCCAGCGCCAGCAGGGCCGCTGCCAGTACCGTCCTTATCATGGGGTCAGCCTTTCTTCGCGGGTGTCTTGGCCTTGGCCGGGGCGGGTTTGGCCTCGGTCTTCGCGGCCGGCTTCGCCGGGGCGGAGAGGCGGGTTATGAAATCCTTGGCGGTCTTGGCCTCCTGCGAGGCGGGGAAATCCTTCACGACGGAGTGCAGGTACTTCAGCGCCTCCGCCTTCTTGTCCTCGGGCAGCTTCAGCAGCGCCATCGCGTACTTGAGCCTGGCCGCGGGGACGCGGGGGGACTTGGGATACTTCTCCAGCACGGTGGCGTAGGCCAGCGCGGCGTCGGGCCAGCGCTCCTTGAGGTACAGCGACTCGCCCAAATAGAAGTAGGCGCTCTCGGCCATGTCCCCGGCGGGGAACTTGGACAGGTAGGTCTTGAAGCCGGTGGCCGCGCCGTCGAAGTTGTTGTTCAGGTAGGCGTTGTAGGCGTCGTTGTAGATCTTGGCGGGCAGCAGCGCGGTCTCGACGTCCTCCTGCTGCTTCTTTATCGTCTGGCCTATCGCGTTGACGCGCCTGTTCATGGAGTTGTCCATGTCGTCGAGGCGGGCGGACAGCTTGTCCATCTGGCCGGAGATGTCCTTCATGCTCTCGGAGGAGGCGTTGAGGTTCTTCGAGAGTTCCTCCATCTTGACGGCCAGCTCGGCCTGGTTCTTCTGCATCGTGGCCAGGCTGTTGTTCAGGTCGTCCATCTGGCTCTGCATCTGCAGCATGTCCTGCTGCGTGGCGACGCAGCCTGCGGCGAGCAGGCAGAGGGGGACCAGCAGTACCGTCTTGAGATTGATCATTATTTGCCTTTCACCTTGGTCTCGGCGCGGCGGTTCTCGAGCCAGCAGGCGTCGGTGGCCTCGGCGCAAAGCGGCTTCTCCTCGCCGTAGGATATGGTTCCGACGGAGCTCTCCGGCACGCCGAGCCTGACGTAGTAGTCGCGCACGGCCTTGGCGCGCTTCTGGCCCAGCGCCAGGTTGTACTCCACGGTGCCGCGGTCGTCGCAGTGGCCCTCGACCAGCACGTTCCATTCCTTGCGGGCCTTGATCAGCTCGGCGTTTGCCTGCAGCGTCTTGCGGGCGTCCTCGGACAGTTCGTAGCGGTCGTAGTCGAAGTTGATGGTCCGTATGTTCTCGTTGGAGGCGAATTCTATGCCGCGTATCTCGCCCTCGGTGGTCAGCGTGTCGGTGCTCTCCTGGACGTTGACGCCGGGCATCACGGCCGTGTCGGTCACCATGTCGGAGCCGGTCGCGGTTTCGGCCTTCTTGTTCTTGTTGCTGCAGGAAGAAAGGGTAAGGGCCGCCGCCAGCGGCAGGGCCATGACTATAAGCAGGGTGTTCTTCTTCATTTTGCTGCGTCCTCCGTTCGAACTTCTGTCGCTATAATTATAAAAAATATAGGGGGGAGGGACAAGGGCGGTCAGGCCGCGAGCAGCAGCCCGGCCGAAAGCAGGACGCCGAAGGCGGCCACCAGCGCAGCGGTGGCCGGCACCAGTTCGGAGAGCAGCCCGCGCGCGGCCAGGCTCCGCAGCCTGAAGGCGAGGGGCAGCGACAGCGCGCAGAGCGCCGGCGGCCACGGGCTGCCGAGCGTCAGCGTGAAGAGGTAGGGGACGAAGACCATCGCGTGGTAGAGGCGCATCGACGCGCCGCGGCCCAGCCGGCCGGCCAGCGTGCTGACGCCGGACGAGGCGTCGCCGGCCTCGTCCCGCATGTTGTTGGCGTGCAGGATGGCCGTTATCAGGAGTCCCATCGGTATGGAAAGCCACAGCGCCTCGGGTACCAGCGCGCGCGCCTGTATCAGCGCCGAGCCCGCGGTTATGCCGGGGCCGAAGGTCAGGAATATGCCGGCGTCGCCGAGCGCGCGGTACTTGTAGGCCACGCCTGCGCCGGTATAGGTCCAGGCCAGCGCGAAGCCGGCCGCGCCGAGCCAGAGCAGGCCCGGTATGCCGTTCTTTACGACGAGGAGCAGGCCTATGGCCCCGCCGGCCGCGAAAAGCCCGGCCGCCAGCGCCAGCATGGGGCGCGGCTCCATCAGGCCGTCCACGAGGCCGCGGTCGTCGGCTTGCGGGCCGTCCACGCCCTTGATGAAATCGAAATAGGTGTTGGCCAGGTTGGCGCCCGAGTGCGCCAGAAGCGCCGCCAGGAGGGTCAGCGCCAGGTCCGGCGCCGAGAAGCGGCCGTGGCGCGCCGCGGCCGCCGCCCCGACGAGCGCAGGCGCCAGCGAGGCCGGCCAGGAATAGGCGCGCAGCACCACGCACCAGCGCTTCAGTGGGGACGACCGGCGGCCGGCCATCAGCAGAGCCGCCCGCCGAGGGAGAGGAGGAAATCGTCCAGCGCGGCCGCGGCCTCCCTGTCGGGGAAACCGGCGGTTACCGCGGAAAGGGCCTTGAGCCGCGTCATGGCCGAGGCGCGCGCCGCCGCGGCGAAGCCGCCGGAGCGCAGCAGGTCCGCCAGCGCCAGCGCCGGGGCCAGGTCCGCCTCGGGCGCCGCGGCCGAGGCCGCCAGCAGCTCTTTGGCCCGCGGACCGGCCGCGGCGTCGCCGAGAGCCAGTATCAGCGGCAGCGTGATCTTGCCGTCCTTTATATCCTTGAGCGGCTCCTTGCCGCAGGCGCCGGCCTCGCCCTCGAGGTCCAGCACGTCGTCGATGATCTGGAAAGCGGCGCCGGTCTCCTCGCCGAGGCGGGCGCAGCCGGCGAGCATGGCGCGGTTGCCCGCCAGGTGGCAGGCGGCGAGGCCGCACCAGCGGAAAAGCGCGCCGGTCTTCATGACCGCTATGCGGTCGGCCTGCTCGGCGCCTATCAGCGAGCCGCGGGAGTTCTCCTCCAGCAGCGCGCCCTCGGTCATGCGGCGCACGGCGTGGGCCAGCTCGGGCTGCAGTTCCGGCGAGGCCCTGCCGGCCATGTCGAAGGCCAGCGCCACCAGCAGGTCTCCGGCCAGCACCGCGCGGTTGGGACCAAGGCGCGCGTAAAGGGTGGGCAGGCCGCGGCGGCTCGGCGCGCGGTCCAGGCAGTCGTCATGCAGCAGCGAGGCCGTGTGGGTCAGCTCGGCCGCGGCCGCAGCCTTGCGCGCCCTGGCCCGGTCGGCGTCCAGCGCGGCCGCCAGCAGCAGCGTGAAGCGCGCGCGGGCGGCCTTGCCGAAGAAACTGAAAGGGTTGCTCTTCAGGTCCAGCACGTCGGACGGGATGGAGTCCAGCGCGGCCTCCACGTCCCCGCGCACTTCGTTCAGCAGTCCCTCTATGTCCGGCGCTGTCTTTTGCATTTCGTTAATTATATAATTCTTGCATGGAACACGGCCACGAACATCATCACGACCATGACCACAGCCGCGATCACGGCCGCGAGGGGCACGCCCACGGGCATTGCCATCACGGCCACGACCACGGCGCCACGCGCCGCGCGATATCCATAGCCTTCTTCCTTACCGCCGGCTTCATGGGCGTGGAGTTCGCCGGCGGCCTGCTGACCGGCAGCATGGCGCTGCTGAGCGATTCGCTGCACATGCTCACCGACGCGGCCGCGCTGGGTATGAGCTTCTTCGCCGCGCGGCTGGCCTCGCTCAAGCCCGATTCCGCGCGCACCTTCGGCTACCGCCGGGCGGAGGTGGTGGCCGCCCTGGCCAACGCGATGCTGCTCTGGATACTGACCGGCTACATGTTCCGCGAGATATACGAGCGCTTCCGCGAGCCGGTGCCGGTGCTGTCAGGACCGATGCTGGTGATAGCGGTCATCGGCCTGCTGGTGAACATCGCCAGCGCCTACATACTGCACGCCCACAGCGAGGGCAATATCAACGTGCGCGGGGCCTTCCTGCACGTGCTCGGCGACCTGGCCGGTTCTGTCGCGGCCATAGCCGCCGGCGCGGTGATCTGGCTTACCAACTGGACCAGGGCTGACACCATAGTCTCGCTGCTGATAAACCTGCTGATACTTTTCAGCTCCACCAGGCTGCTGATGGAGGCTTTCCATATACTGATGGAGGGCGCGCCGCGCGGCCTCTCGATGGCCGCGCTGGAGCGGGCCCTGCGCGCCGTCGACGGCGTTTCCGACGTGCACGAGCTGCACGCCTGGAGCCTCTCCTCCGGCTTCAACGCGCTCAGCGCCCACCTGGTGGTCAAGGACCCTTCTCTGCAGCAGTCCGCGCTGAAGGCCGCCACCGGCGTGGCCGAGGCGGAGTTCGGCATCAAACATTCGGTATTCCAGGTCGAGAGCGAGCCGGTGGAGAACTCTTCCTGCGATATCTGCCCGCGCTGAACCCGGCGGGACATGAAAAAACCCGGCCTGCGCCGGGTTTTTTCATTTTATGAAATCCTGGTCGGGCCAGTCGCCCGGGGAGCCGTCCACCGAAGAGAGGCGCTGGTCCTCCTGCGCCACGTCGTGCATCCTCTTGAATGATTCTTTAAGTTCCGCCAGCGAGATGTCGGTGCGCTTTATCTTCATCAGCACAGCGTAGGACACGGCGCCAAGCGCCAGCGAGACCGGCGCCACGTACAGCCAGGCGGAGGCTTTCAGCTTTATCAGCAGCGCCGCGCAGAGCAGCACCCAGAAGCTGATGGTGAACGAGACCCCGGAGAGCGAATAGGCTATCACCAGGTTGTGCTCATCGGCGCGCGACAGCGAAAGTATTATCGCGAGCATGGCTATGTTCACCAGCGCGAGGTAAAGCGCCCTTGATACCCAGTTCTTCCAGCGGTGCTTCGACAGCATGATGGTGCCGTACTCAGGATGGTTCACCATCTCGGCGTCGTCGTAGGTGGTCTCGGCCACCGGCTGCTCCAGCTGCGGCGCCGAGCCGTCGTCGGGATTGTAGTCGAAGGACTGCTCCTCGGCCGAGGAACCCATCTGCGCGCGGGCGCAGGAGGGGACCAGCACGGCGGCCAGGGCCGCGGCGGCGAGGACGAGCAGGAGCCGCCTCATTCCCCGTCCCCCAGCTTGGGCACCGACGGCAGGGTGTCCTCCTCGAGCTTGTAGTATTGCGTCGCGCCTACCTTGAGACGCGCGGGCGTGTACTGGACCTCGCGGAGTTTCTGCGTCTCTTCCCCGGGCTTGATGCGCTCGTTGATCTTTATGTCCTGCTTGACCGAGACGCGGTCGGTGAAATGCCAGTAAGAGGAGACGAAGGTGCCTATGGAGCAGGCTATGATGACGCCGCCCAGGAAGTACTGCTCCCTGTCCTTTCTTATCCAGAATCTGGGGGCTGTCACAAGGCTCCTTCCTCTCAGACGAATTCGCGGAATACCGCGTTGGAGACGTAGAACTTGTCCTCTTTTATCCTGATCCGCCGGCCGGCCCTTTCTATAAGGCCGGCCGCCAGCAGGCGTTCCAGCTCCGGTCCAAATTCTATAAATATATCGTCGGCGAGTTCAATTCCCGCGGCCCTGCGCAGGCCCAGCATTATCCGTTCCGCCCTTTTCGCCCTGCCTTCGAGCCTTTCCGAATACTCCAGCGGCGGGCGGTTCCCGGACGAGAGAGCCGCCTCGTAGGCCGCGGTAAGGGGGGAGTTGGCGCGGCGCTCGCCGTCCAGGTAGGAGGCGGCGGACGGGCCCAGGCCGAGGTACTCTCCCTGGTCCCAGTAGTTCAGGTTGTGCAGCGATTCGCGGCCGGGCCTGGCGAAATTGGATATCTCGTAGCGGGGCAGGCCGGCCGCCTTCAGCGCGGCCGCGCCGTGATCGTACATCCCGGCCGCCATATCCGGCTCCTCGACTACGCCCGCGGCCGCGAAGGGCGTGCCCTCGTGCACCTCCAGCGCGTAGAAGGAGACGTGCTCTGGGGCGAAGCCCAGCAGGAAATCCAGCGAGGTCCTGAAATCCTCGTCCGTCTGGCCTGGAAGGCCGCACATGAGGTCGGCGTTGATATTGTCGAAACCGGCGGCGCGAAGGGCGGCCCAGGCCGCGGCGAAATCGGAAGTCATTGCCACGCGGCCGAGCCGCTTCAGCAGCCGGTCCTGCGCCGCCTGCAGGCCCATGCTGACGCGGCTGATACCGGCCTCCTTCAGCAGCGCGGCCTTGGCCGCGTCCATGCTTTCCGGGTTGGCCTCGAAGGTGCTTTCCGCCAGGCCGGCTATGGGGCCGGTAAGGCGTGCCACGGCGGAGAAGAGCCTGCGCAGCTGCCCGGGAGAGAGCAGGCTCGGCGTGCCTCCTCCGACGTACAGCGTGCCGAAACTCCCCGCCAGCCCGGCGTACAGGGCGGCCTCCGCCTCCAGCGCGGTAAGGTAGGCGTCAATGTCCGCCGGCGTACCTGGCGCGGACGCGAAATCGCAGTAGCCGCACTTGGAGCGGCAGAATGGTATGTGTACGTAGAGTCCGCGCATAACTGGTTTTACGAACAGCCCGGGATAAAAAAGGACGGGAGCGAATGAGAGCTCCCGTCCTTCGTCTTTGCCCCGGAGGTTATTTCTGTTCCTGGGCTTTCTTCATGAACATGCTTACCAGGTCCATAGGCACCGGGAAGATCGTGGTGGAGTTGTTCTCGGAAGCGATCTCGGTGAGGGTCTGCAGGTAGCGCAGCTGTATGGCGGCGGGCTGGCGGCCGATGATCTCGGCGGCGTCGGCCAGCTTCTGGGAGGCCTGGAACTCGCCGTCGGCGTGGATGATCTTTGCGCGGCGTTCGCGCTCGGCCTCGGCCTGGCGGGCGATGGCGCGCTGCATCTCCTGCGGCAGGTCGACGTTCTTGACTTCGACGCTGGAGACCTTTATGCCCCACGGCTCGGTGTGCTGGTCCAGGATCTGCTGCAGGTTCTGGTTGATCTTGTCGCGGTTGGAGAGCAGGTCGTCGAGCTCCTGCTGGCCGAGCACGCTCCTGAGCGTGGTCTGCGAGAGCTGCGAGGTCGCGTACATGAAGTTCTCGACGTTAAGTACCGCGGACTGGGGGTTGACGACGCGGAAATAGACCACGGCGTTCACCTTCACCGAGATGTTGTCGCGGGTGATGATGTCCTGCGGCGGCACGTCCAGCACCACGACGCGGGTGCTGATGCGGAACATCTGCTGCACGCCGGGGATCAGTATCACCAGGCCGGGGCCTTTCACGCCGGTGAAGCGGCCGAGGGTCAGCGTGACGCCGCGCTCGTACTCGTTCAGGACCTTTATGCTGGCGAACAGGATCACTACGATTATTATTACCAGAGGAATCAAGCTCATTTTCTGCCTCCCTGTAAATTCTCGCTGCTACGCCTAAAGTCTACATTAAGCGGGGCCCCGCAGGCAATGCCGCCGCGCCCCGACGCCGAAATTTGATATCATATAGGTAACATTATGAGCAAAAGAAGATTAGCGAGGGAGAACTGCCTGCAGTCGCTCTACAGCACCGACATCTCCAGCCTGGAGCCGTCGGCCGTGCTGGCCAGTTTCCAGATGGAGGAGTTCGCCCTCGAGGAAAAGGTCTTCGAGTTCTACAAGACGCTCTATTCCTCCACCGTGGCCAACAAGGCCAGGATAGACGAGATCATAAAGAAGACCAGCCGCAACTGGGAAATGGAACGCATGCCGGCCATAGACCGCTCGATACTGCGGATGGCCGTCTGCGAGATGATGATACTTTCCTCGGCCCCCGTGGCCGTCATAATCGACGAGGCCATCGAACTCGCGAAAAAATACTCCACCGAAAAATCCGGCAAGTTCGTCAACGGCGTGCTCGACAGCATAGCGCGCCAGAACGACCTGGTAAAATGACCCCAGGGCAGGACCCCCGCGGGGAGATAGAGGCGCTCAGGGCCGAGATAATCCGGCACGAGCGCCTCTACTACGTTAACGACGCGCCGGAGATCTCCGACGGGGAGTTCGACGCGCTGATGAACCGGCTGAAGGCCCTCGAGGCCGCGCACCCGGAGTTCGCCTCGCCGGACTCGCCCACGCGGCGCGTCGGCGGCGAGCGCTCCAACACCTTCGCGCCGGTCCCCCACCGCGTGCCGATGCTCTCCCTCGACAACTGCTATTCCCCGGACGAGTTCCTGGAGTGGTACGCCCGCGTGGAGAAGGGCCTTAACGGGGAGCCTTTCGAGCTCGTCGTGGAGGCCAAGATCGACGGGCTGTCCTGCTCCATCGAGTACGAGAAGGGCCGGCTCGCCCGGGCGTCCACGCGCGGCGACGGCGAGACCGGGGAGGACGTGACGCTGAACGTCCGCACGATACGCTCGGTGCCGCTGAAGCTCGACCTGGCCCGCCCTCCCGCCGCCTTCGAGGCGCGCGGCGAGGTTTACATGGACAAGAAGGATTTCGAGACGCTGCGGGAACGCTCCGTAGCCGCAGGGGAGGAGCCTTTCGTTAACCCGCGCAACGCCGCGGCAGGCTCGCTCCGCCAGAAGGACCCCTCGGTGACCGCCGCGCGCAAACTGCGCTTCATCGTGCATTCCTACGGGTATATCGACGGCATGGTCGAGCCAGACTCGCACTGGGAATACCTCAACATCTGCCGCGGGCTGGGTTACCAGATCTCCACGCTGGGCAACCGCCCCTGCCGCGGCTCGGCCGAGGTGCTGGCGATGTACGCCGAGTACGCCGAGAAACGCTTTACCCTGCCTTTCGAGATAGACGGACTGGTGATAAAGGTGGATTCTTTCCGCCAGCGCCGCCTGCTCGGCTTCACGGCCAAGAGCCCGCGCTGGGCCATCGCCTTCAAGTACCCGGCCCAGCAGGCCACCACGGTCCTGAAGGGCGTGGAGTTCTCCGTCGGGCGCACCGGAGCCATAACCCCGGTGGCGCAGCTGGAGCCGGTCAAATGCGCCGGGGTCACCATCTCCAGCGCGACACTGCACAATTTCGACGAGATCGCCCGCCTGGGCCTGAAGATAGGCGACAAGGTGGTCATAGAGCGCGCCGGCGAAGTCATTCCCAAGGTGGTTAAAGCCGTGGCCTCGGCCCGCACCGGCGGCGAGAAGGACATAGTCCTGCCCAAGGCCTGCCCGGCCTGCGGTTCCGAGGTGTTCCGCGACGAGGAGGAGGTAGCGCTGCGCTGCGTGAACCCGGCCTGCCCCGTGCAGCTCAAGCGCTCGCTCCTGCATTTCGCTTCGCGCGACGCGATGAACATCGAGGGGTTCGGCGAGTCCTCGGTGGAGCAGCTCGTCGACAAAGGCCTGGTGCGCAGTTTCCCCGATATCTACCGCCTGAAGAAGGAAGACCTTCTCGGCCTCGAACTGTTCAAGGACAGGAAGGCCGACAAGCTGCTGGGGCAGATAAACAAAAGCAAGGAGCAGCCGCTCTCGAGGCTTATCTTCGCGCTGGGCATACGCCATATCGGCGAGAAGAACGCCCGCGTGCTGGCGTCGCATTTCAGGACCATGGAGGCCTTCATGGCCGCCGGGCCCGAAGAACTTTCGCGGATCCCCGACATCGGCCCCGTCATAGCGGAGGCCGTGGCCGAGTTCTTCAAGTCGGAGGCCACGCGCGCCATGGCGCGCTCCCTGGCCGCGCTCGGCCTGCGCATGGACGAGCCCGAGGCGAAGACCTCGGGCGGCCTCGCCGGCAAGACCTTCGTCTTCACCGGGGAGCTCAAGGGGCTTACGCGCTCCGAGGCGCAGGAACTGGTGCGCTCGCTGGGGGGGAAGGAAACGTCCTCCGTTTCGGCGAAGACGTCCTACGTGGTGGCCGGCGCCGAGCCGGGCTCCAAGCTGGACAAGGCCCGCAAGCTCGGCGTGACGGTCCTTACCGAAGAGGAATTCCTCAAGATCGCCGGCCGCTGAGGCCGGCTACCTGACCTGGACCCAGTCCAAAGCGGACCGGGACCATTCGTACGCCTTGAGCGGCCAGAACTTCAGTTCCGCCGTCACCGTCCGCTGCCTGCGGGAGCGGTCGGCGGAGGAAAGGTCCTTGTAGGCGAAGGTGAGGCTGTCCCCGTCCTTTACGGCGGCGGCCGCCGCCTCCAGGTCCGCGAGGCTTTTCAGCTGCGTGCCGTTGAATTCCATTACCAGCGTGCCGCCGGGGTTCTTGCCGCGCGGCATCCGGAACGGCGAGCCTTTCTCGGCGCTGACCAGCAGCACCCCTTCCGAGGCGTCGCCGGAGGCCAGCATCTCCTCCGCCGTATAAGGGGTGAACAGGGCCCCGCAGAAGGTAAGGAAGCGGTTCACCTTGCCGGCCTCCGCGTCGGCCACCTCCACGGGCACCTTCTCCTTCCTGCCCCCGCGGTATACCTCGGCCTCGGCCGAGGAACCGGCCTTGTTGTTCATCAGCTTGTCGAAAAGGTAGGCGTCGTCGCCTATGCGCACCCCGTCCACCGCCATGACTATGTCACCGGCCTTCAGCCCGCGCCCGGCGGAGGTCTCCACGGCTAGCAGCCGCCGCTGGGCGCCGGCCGCGCCCCTGGGCAGCCTGCCCGAGCGTTCCGCTTCGGCCGCGCCGACGGGCGCCAGCCTTACCAGCGGGTCGCCGCGGCGCGGCATGGCCCCGGCGCGCAGCGCGTACAGCGCGTCCTGCACGTAGGCGGCGCGCAGCTCGAAGCTGGAGGTGTCGCTGCCGCTGGCGTGCATGCCTGCCACCTCGCCGCGGGAATTGAAGACGGGGCTGCCGCTCGAGCCGCCGGTCCTGTCGAAAGAGGTCTGGAAGTTGAGGTCGTGCCGCCGGCCCTTGTGCACCCTGGCGTTCACCACGGTCCCTGTCTTTACCGAGAAAGGATAGCCCTCGTTGTTCCCGACGAGGAATACGGGCTCTCCCTCCGAAGGGGAACCGGGAGGGGCGAACACCGCCTGCCTGGCGCCGGCCAGCGCGGCGGTGGAGACCTTCAGGAAGGCGAGGTCGCTGAAGGGGTCGTAATAGAGGGGGCGCGCCTCCGCCGAGCGGCCGTCGCGCGCGGTAATGGCGAAAGAGGCCGGGCTGGTGCCGGTGACGTGCCTGTTCGTCGCTATGATTCCGGCCGCGAGGTCCACCACGAAACCTGTGGCCCTGGCGCGTCCCGCGCTCTCGCCGCTGAAGGCCACCGTCGTGCGGCGTTCCACGCTGACGACGCAGTCCTTGGCCTGTTCGATGACCTTGGGGGATATTTCTGCGGCGGCGGCGCCGGATATGAGCAGGGGGAGCAGCAGCAGTGTTCTCATGAACGGATTATACAAATAACGCCCGCCGCATAAAAAAAGGACGGGGCCGCGCGGCCCCGTCCTTAACGGTACGGTGAGGCTCTCAGATTATGGAGAGCTCCTTGCCGACCTTCTTGAACTTCTCGACGGCGAACTTCAGGTCCTTCAGCGTGTGGCCGGCGGTCACTATGGTGCGCAGGCGCTCCTTGCCGCGCGGCACGGTGGGGAAGCCCAGCGGCAGCGCGAACACGCCCTCCTCGAAGAGGCGGTTGGAGAGCTTCACGGCCTTCTCCATGTCGCCCACCATCACGGGGGTTATCGGGGTGACGGAGTCGCCGGTGTTGAAGCCGGCCTTCTTCATCTCCTCCTTGAAGAAAGCGGTGTTGTCCCAGAGCTTCTTGAGGTACTTGGGCTCATGGAGCAGTATGTCGAGCACCGCGAGGCACGAGGCGGACACGGCCGGCGGCTGCGAGCTGGAGAACAGGAACGGGCGGGCGACCGAGCCCAGGTAGTCCCTGAGGTCCTGCGTGGTGGCGGCGTAGCCGCCGACGGCCGCGAAGGCCTTGGACAGCGTGCCGATCTGTATCTCCACCTGGCCGTCGAGGCCGAAGTGGCTGACGGTGCCGCGGCCTTCCTTGCCGATGACGCCGGAGGCGTGCGCGTCGTCCACCATCACGAAGGCGCCGTACTTGTGCGCCGTCGCGACGATCTCGTCGAGGTTGGCGATGTCGCCGTCCATCGAGAAGACGCCGTCGGTGACGACCATCTTGCGGCGGGCCTTGCGGGCCTCCGGGGTCTCGAGGATCTCGGCCAGGTGCTTGACGTCCTTGTGGCGGTAGATCTTGCGGGGGGCCTTGGCGAGGCGGCCGCCGTCTATGATGGAGGCGTGGTTGAGCTCGTCGGAGATCAGCAGGTCCTGCTCGGAGGACATCAGCGACTGGCAGACCGCGACGTTGGACAGGAAGCCGCTCTGGAACAGTATGGAGGCTTCCGCGTGCTTGAACTCGGCGAACTTCCGCTCGAGCTCGGTGTGGATCGACATCGTGCCGATGATCGTGCGCACCGCGGCCGAGCCGACGCCGTACTTGCGGGTGGCGTCTATCGCCGCCTTCTTCACCTTGGCGTTGTCGGCCAGCGCCAGGTAGTTGTTGGAGGTCAGGTTAACGACCTCCTTGCCGTCTATCACCGAGACCGGTTTCTGCGCCGACTCGAGTACGCGGGGCTTGAGGAACCTGTTGTCCTTCTTGAGCGCCGCCACTTCCTCGCCGGCGAACTTCAGCGTGTCGAATGTCATTTCGGTATTCTCCTTTCCGCTCGCGCGGAACAAAACGCCGCGGCTCAGGGCTTGAGTATCACCTTGCCGCACTTCCTGTCCTTCGAGTTGATCAGCGCGAAGGCCTTCTTGAAATCCTTCATCGCGAAGGTGTGCGTGACCGCCGGGCGGGGGTCGACGGCGCCCGACTTCAGCAGGCTCTCCATCTTGTACCAGCTGCGGAAGATCTCGCGGCCG
>CALMZU010000190.1 GCA_937870775.1 uncultured Elusimicrobia bacterium | reverse complement strand
GAGGGCTTTATAAAAAGAGCTGGCCGTCAGCACCGGGCAATGTTTGTGGTCGTCGGGAACAATGCCCAGGGTCCTGGTTATAAGTCCTGGCGAAACAAAAAGGGCCTCGCGCAGCGGACGCTGGTCCGCATAGAAAGCGGCGATCGCGCCACAAGCGTTGGTTACACCGCAGCCGGTGGAAAAATAACGGATCTCCGCCACCTTATCATCCTTTATGTTGATATAGAACTCCATGGTGTCGCCGCAGGGCCCGGTAACGCTCGAAGAACATGAGCTGTTCTCAAGGCGACCCCGGTACGTTTTCACCGCGTCTTCCAGCGCCATCTTCCTTTCTTCCATATTATTTCTCCAGTTCCGCGCGCAAGCGTCGCCAAGCCGTCTCCACAGCCTCTGCGGCCGGGCACGCTGCAACCTCCCCCAAAGTCCGTCGGGCCAGCAGCGCTTTTACCACGCCCGCGTCAAATGGCACGCGGCCAAGCAGGCTAAAGCCGAAACCGGCGGCTGCGGCCTCAAGCCTCACGGCCTCTTCCTTGTTAAGATCGTATTTATTTACCAGCAGGAAACCCTTAAGACCCTGCTGTTTAAGCAACTCGGCCAGACGCATGAAGTCGTGCCTGCCGGACACGGTGGGCTCGGCCACTATAACCACGGCGCTGACGCCCCCCAGCGAGGCCAGGACAGGGCAGCCTATGCCGGGCGAACCATCAAGAATAAGATATTCCGCCCCTGCGGCTGCGGCGGCCTTTACGGCTGCGGTCTTAAGTGTCGCGACCAGTTTGCCGGAATTCTCCTCGGCTGGTTCCAGCCTGGCCCCCGCAAATACGCCGAAGCGCGAAGCGGAAATGCCCCAGGTGCCGCTGAGAGTCTCCTTAAAGATCACGGCGCCGGCCGGGCAGTTCCATGCACATACGCCGCAACCCTCGCAAGCATGCGGGGATATCCTGTAAGGCCCGGCCGAAACCGCTTCGAAACGGCACACCTCGCGGCAGCGCCCGCAACGAACGCATTTGGCCGCGTCGATAGAAGCTTTCTTCCCGCCGTAATACTTTTTTCTTTCTACCGGTTCTGGCTCCAGAATAATATGCAGGTCGGCCGCGTCCACATCGCAGTCCGCCGTAACGCAGGCAGCGGCCAACCTGGCGAAAGTTCCCGCGACGGTGGTTTTACCGGTGCCTCCTTTGCCGCTGAGCACGAGGATCTGCCTCATACGGCGTCCTCCGGCAGGGCGCTGAACAGCGCCAGGAGTTTTTCCCGATACTCCGGCCTGGCTTCCAACAGTGTTTCGCCACGCGAATAGGCCGCCGCGATCTCCCTGTCGAACGGGATCTTTAACAGTATCCGTATTCCTTTAGAAGCGCACCAAGCTTCCATTTCCCCCTCGCCCAGATCGCTGCGGTTGATCACCAAGGCATGCGGAACGCCGATTTTTTTAAGGGTTTCCACGGCTAGTTTCAGGTCACAGAGGCCAAACGGGGTGGGCTCGCTCACCAGAAGACAAAAATTAGCTCCTGTAACAGCAGCTATCATAGGGCAGGAGGTTCCCGGCGGACAATCCACTATCACGTGACGCGCCGGCGGCGCCTCTTTTTTAACGGCTTTTATGAGGCGCACCGGGCTGGCTTCGCCCACTGCCATAATACCATCGGCAAAATACAGGTCGCCGGCCCGGCCCTGCCGCACCTTGCCGGAAACCCGCGGAACTTCACTTATGGCTTTTCGCGGACAGGCCCGCGCGCACCCGCCACAACTGTGGCACATATGAGCGAACAGAAAAGGCCTGCCGCCGAATATCTTTATGGCGTTGTAGACGCACACCTCGGCGCAGCGTCCACAACCGTCGCATTTCGCGGAATCGACGGCCGGCACCGGCACAGTGAATTCTGCCTCGCGTTCTATACGCGGCTTTATGAACAACGCGCAATCCGGCTCTTCCACGTCGCAGTCCAGCAATGCGGCGCCGGGCCCCAGCGCCCGCGCCAATGCGCAGGCCAGACTGGTCTTCCCGGTGCCGCCTTTGCCGCTGGCTACCGCCACTCTCATTTAATGGGCGCACTCCCCGTCATGGCCGTGATCTTTACAAGGTTCTATGCCCCCGGCCAAACTGCTGGAGAGAAGGGCGTTAACCGCGTCCTCAGCCTTGCCGGAGAAGCCGAATATCGGGACATTGGCCGCCGCAAACTTGTTCTGGGCGCCCATCCCCATACCGCCGGCTATCACGTGCGTAATCCCGTACTTTAGTATCTCCCCTACAGCCTGGCAGCCTCCTCCGCCGTGCACCGCGGTATTAACCACCACTTTCGCGTCCTTCACCTTCCCATCGGCCACGTCCACTATAAGAAAGTGGGAGCACTGCCCGAAATGGGCGCAAACATCACTTTTCATACCCTGAGCGTCATTCAACGTAATCCCTATTTTCATTTAGCTCTCCTTATTATTTGCCCTTTAATTTTGTGTTCGCCGAAACCCTTCCGGAAGTATCGGGAAGACTCGGCATCAACTCTTACCGTCGGCAAGGCGCTTCTCAATTTCTGCCAGGCGCGCTTTAACGTCTTGCATTTCGGGGGCCAGTGTCGCCGGGGCAGCAGCCCACCGAGGCAGACCGCCCCCGAAGTTTCTCCCATATCCGCCGCGGCGCAACCCGCGGCCGCATGGCCCCATCCCCCTGCCCATCGGACCATTACCAAGCGGGCCAGTCCCGTCTTTGTTAGGCATATGCACCTCCTGTTGAGATATTTATTGAGAACAGTTCTCAATAAAGCGCAAAAAAATTATCGGGCACAATCCCGGCACAAACCATAGAACTGTATCACGTGTCCGCTTATCCTGAAACCGTATTTACGGCTCAAACCAGCCTCC
>CALMZU010000189.1 GCA_937870775.1 uncultured Elusimicrobia bacterium | reverse complement strand
GGGGGGACAAGGACCTCAGCTTCCCGCACGCCCTGCTGATAAGCGCCAGCGCCGGCTCGGGCAAAACCTATACGCTCACCCAGCGCTATGTGCAGTTCCTGCTTTCGGCGCAGGTGCCCAATAACGGCCTGCCCAATATTCTGGCCGTCACCTTCACAAATAACGCCGCCAAAGAAATGAAGGCGCGCATACTGGCCTGGCTTAAGGAGATAGCCCTTAACCCGGACTGCCCGCGCATGGACGAGACCCTGCAGCTGGTGGACCTGAGCCGCGAGGCCGCGCACCGCCGGGCGCAGGAACTCGTCGAACGCATAATAGACAACTATTCCGATTTCCACATACAGACCATAGACAGCTTCCTCGCCCGCGTAATGGCCGCGAGCGTAGACGAGCTGAAACTGCCGCTCAGGGCCGAGATCACCATGGCCTACGACGTGCTGATAGACCTGGCGCTCTACAGCCTGTTCGCGCGCATAGGCCGCGCGGACCTGCCCGCCGAGACCGTGGACCAGTTCCTCGCCGTGCTGCCCAAGACCGGCAGCTACCCGTGGAACCCCGTCACCCGCGTGAAAGAGAACTTCAACAGCTTCTTGAACCAGGAAGGCAAGACCGCCGGCACCATAGCCGCCGGCGCCGGCGACTACGAGACCGCGCTGAAGACCAAGTTCAAGAACGTGCTGAAGCACTGCGAAGGCCTTATAAAACATTTCGGCGCCGAATACGTTAAGCCCGGCTGCGCCGTCGCCATAGAAGCCGCCAGCATTACGGATTTCCTGGCCGGCTACAATTTCACCTACGGCATATTCAACGGCACCAAGCGCGGCAAGTTCCCAGACGGCTGGGAAAAAGACATCGCCCACCTGAGCGACCTGGTGATAGAGCTGACCGAGCTGAACGCCGCCGCCTATTACCACCCTTACGTCGGCATATACGACCGCTTCAAGGCCGAGCTGGAGCGCGCCAAGCGCGGCAAGACCGACGTCATACACATAAACGACATAGCCAAGAAACTGGCCGCCTACATAAACGCCGACAACGTGCCCGAGGTATACCTTAAGCTCGGCGAGCGCATAAGCCATTTCCTCATAGACGAGTTCCAGGACACCAACCGCCTGCAGTGGGACGTAATACGCCCGCTGGTGGAGGAAGGGCTGTCCAAGAACGGCTCGCTCTTCGTCGTCGGGGACATCAAGCAGGCCATCTACATGTTCCGCAACGCGGACTACAAGATAATGCGCGACCTGCTGGACAAGGCCGAGGACAGGAAGGCCGAAGCCGACAATATAAACCTCGCCCCGCTGGGCAATAAGCTGGCCTACGCCAGCCTGCCGGTGAACTACCGATCCGACGGCGCCGTGCTGGGCTACGTGGACAAACTTTTTAAAGAGAAGCTGAAAGGCTCCGAACTCGTCGGCGAGGATATAACCGAGCTCACCAGCTACCAGCAGGCCGTGCGCTCCGGCCGCGTTAAAGAAGGCTACGTGCGCACCGAACTGCTGCAGCCCGAGGACCCCGACGCCGGCGACGGCGTTAAGGAGCGCCTGCTGGCCGCGGTGGAAAGCGCCCGCAGCCGCTACCCGCTGGGCGAGATAGCCGTGCTGGTGGCCAAGAACAAACGCATAGAACCCGTGGTGGAATGGCTCACCGAGGCCGGCATACCCGTGGCCTCGCTTAGCTCGCTGGACATACGCAAGCGCCGCGTGGTGGCCGAGGTGATCTCCTGCCTTAAGTTCCTCGAGACCCCGTCGGACGACCTGGCCTTCGCCGAGGTTATAACCGGCGACATCTTCACCCGCCTAACCGGCCTCGGCCGCGACGAGATGCGCGCCTTTATTTTCAACGCGCGCGCGGCCGGCCCCGGCCTGCTCTACGCCGAGTTCCGCAAACATCCCAAGTACGCCGCCCTCTGGCAGGCCCACCTCGACGAATTGTTCCGCAAGGTGGGCTACCTGCCGCTTTACGAGCTGGTGTCGCTGTTGTACCGCGCCTTCAAGGTGTTCGAGAACTTCCTCGACGAGCAGGCCTTCCTCGCGCGCCTGCTGGACGCGGTGACCGCGCTGGAGGCCGAGGGCGTTAACAGCCCGCGCGCCTTCATAGAGTACGCCGCCGGCACCGACGAGGACAAGGCCCGCGTTTTCGCCATAGCCCTGCCCGAGTACGTGGACGCCGTGCGCATAATGACCTTCCACAAGAGCAAGGGCCTGGGTTTCAGCGTGGTGATAAACCTGATGTACGACGAGCGCGACCCCAGCGACCCCATGTACTTCGAGGAGAAGGACGGAGCCATAAACGTCTACCATATCACCAAGGCCGCCGCAGAGGTCTCGACTAAGCTGCGCCCGGTTTACCAGGCCCGCCGCAAGGACGGCGC
Organism: uncultured Elusimicrobia bacterium; assembly: GCA_937870775.1. Classification (GTDB taxonomy): domain Bacteria; phylum Elusimicrobiota; class Elusimicrobia; order Elusimicrobiales; family UBA9959; genus UBA9959. The sequence goes on along the minus strand of CALMZU010000189.1, from coordinate 5,650 downwards.
CGTGCAGGAGCTCAACGTGCTCTACGTGGTAAGCACCCGCGCCCGCCACGAGCTTTACAATTTAATAGTGCGCAAGGCCCGCAAGACCGAAAGCAAGGAGCCCAAGCTGCTGGATCTCTTTGAAGCCTACGAGGCCGGCCGCCCCGCCGAGCAGAAGCCGCACCACCGCGCGCCCGCCAAACCGGTTGAGGTGAAACCGCACGCCGCCCGCCCGGAGCAGGGCTTCGAGGCGGCCAAGCCCACCTACGCCAGCTATTTCGAGACCAGCGAGGGCGAGCTGGTGCACGCCATACTTGCGCGCTTCACCGAGCTGCCCGACGATCCAGAGGCCGCCGTAAGCGCCGCCTACGACGAGCGGGCCCCGCACTATCCCTTCAAGTTCGACAAGCCCCGCGTGGTTAAGAGCCTGGCCGCCTTCCTGTACAACAGCGACGTACTGGCGCTCTTCGCCCCGGTGCCCGGCCGCCGCACGCTGATAGAGGCCGAATACATAGACCGCAACGGCTCCCTGTTCCGCATGGACCGCGTGCTGCTGGACAAGGACGCCGTCACCGTGGTGGACTTCAAGACCGGCCGCGAGAACACCCGCGCCTACCTGCCCCAGCTGAAGAACTACCTCAACATCCTCTCCGAAGTGTACGCCGTCCCCGCCCGAGCCCTCATCGCCTACGTCGACCAGAACAAAGTCGTCCCGGTGTAATTCCAATTGAATTACCAGATAGTTCAACTCCGGGACTAGGAGTTGAACCTGAGTGTGCTGGATTACTGGGCGATTCTAGTGTTTGACATAATAAAGACCTCCTCGTTCGCAACGGGGAGGTCTTTTGTCTGGGGCTATTCGGGTTTTATACCTTAATTGGAACGCGCGAGAATTTCAGGGCTTTTACGCGGTTGGTGTTCAGGATGAAAGAGCGGGCCTTGCCGCGGGCGGGGCGGGCGAAGAGTAGCTTCGCGCTGATGTCCGTCTGGAAAAGGCCGGGCTTAACCGGCAGCAGTTCCTGGGCTTTTTTGCCGCGGCACTTTAATATCAGTTTTTTGCCTTCGGTGCCTATCCTGTATTTCACATCCAGCTCTTCGCAATAATACTCGCCGGCAAGCGGCGCCGCCTGGGTCTTTACCGGCGGCAGCCATGCGTATTCCGTCTTTGTCCCGTTCCTGAAAGAAATGGTGTAGCGCTTCGGCCTGTTGAACTCCAGCAGCAGTTCGCCGTTGCAGGCCTGCAGGCTGCGCGGTGTAAGGCGCTTCATCTGTATGGCGCGCCCGGCGTATTCCAGCTGGTAGCCGCCGTCATTGTACAGGCGGGTTATATCCCCGGATGCGGATTCGTAAAAACCGGTCTTGCCGTCTATGTGCAGGACGCGGCGTCCGGTGGAAAAGTCCGCAGCGGGCAGCGGCGGCACCGGGGAGGGGAATTCCTTTTCTAGGAATATGTCCGCCACCTGCCTGGCCAGCGGGATGGCGCTGAGGCCTTCGCTGTTGGCAAGGCAGATCACCGTCAATTCCTGCCGCGGGAAGCGTATCATCTCCGCCCTGTAGCCGAACCAGGCCCCACCGTGGTGTATGACGTCCAGCCCGCGGTATTTCTCCACGAACAGGCCCGCGGCGTAGTTCAATTCCTCGCCGTTATCCAAATGGCCCGGGCGGGCCAGTTCCCGCATGAAGCCGCTGCCGCAGCCGCCGGCGCGGTTCTTGTAGAAGTTCCTGTCCCAGGCCAGCAGGTCGTTAAGCGTGGTGTTAAGCCCGCCGTCGCCGACCAGGTCCAGTATGGAAATGCTTATCCTCGGTTTATCCTTGTCCTGCGCGTAACCGGAGGCGCGGTTCTTAACTATTTCTGTTAGGTCGTCGTGAAAATGGGTGTTCTTCATGCCCAGCGGGGCGAAGATGTTGTCGTGCGCGAAGCGCCGCAGCGTCTTGCCTGAAACGCGCTTGATCACTTCGCCCAGCAGCAGGTAGCCGGAGTTGCTGTACATGAACTGGCTGCCCGGGTTGAAGTTGAGGGCCTTCTGCCTGGCTATCAGTTCCACTATCTCTTCGTCGGGGAACTCGTTCTCCATGCGCAGGCCGGCCAGGTCCATAAGCGTAAGGTAGTCGCGTATGCCGCTGGTGTGGTTCAGCAGGTGGCGCAGCCGCACCGGGCGGCTGTAGCGGGGCATTTCGGGGATGTGCTTCTGTACTTCGTCCTCTAGCGACAGTTTGCGCCGCCGCGCCAGCATGGCCACGCAGGCCGCCACGAACTGTTTTGAGGTCGAGCCTACGTCAAAGACGGAATCCGGCGTTATGGCTATGCCGTGTTCGAGGTTGGCCATGCCGTAGCAGCGTATGTATATCAAATCCCCGCCGCGTATCACGCCCAGCGCGCAGCCCGGCGTATGCTTGGTATCCCAGCTCTTAAAAAGCGCGTCCACTTTTGAAATATTCCCCATAGCGAAATCATATCATTTGGCTGGGGGCAACAACCCGACACGGTCACAAGGAGATGATAAACTGGCGCTGCTTTTAAGGTCACAATGTGTGACCTTAAAGAAGGACCGGGAATGGTGCTTATTGCGGGGGAATAAACTAAAATATATTCATCAACTGCGGTAATGGGTTGGCAACACGGGGGCAGCATGAAAAAAACTGTGGAGATGAATATTGAAAGCGCGGACCCTGTATTCAGGTCGCTCTGTGCCGACGCGGCTGCGCGCATGAAACCGGCGCAGGTGCCGGGTTTTTCGTTCGCCATATATCATAAAGGGCGGGAGCATTACGCGGGGCTGGGCGTTACCAGCATAGACAACCCGCTGCCGGTCACCGCCGATACGCTTTTCCAGATAGGGTCCATTTCCAAAACTTTCCTGGCCACCATCGTGCTGATGCTGGTTGAAAAGGGCAAACTGAAACTGGATGTGCCGGTGCGGCGTTACCTGCCTGGCCTAAAGCTTAAAGATGAAGCCGTAGCCAGGCGCGTTACGCTGCGCCATCTGCTTACGCATGCCGGCGGTTGGGACGGGGATCTGTTACCCGATCATGGCCGCGGTGAGGACGCCCTGCGCCGGACGATAGAGAACCTGCACGGCCTGCAACAGCTTGCGCCGCTGGGAAAGTTCTGGTCCTACAATAATTCCGGGTTCTATATAGCCGGCCGGGTGATAGAACTTATCTACGGCAAGCCGTATGAGACGGTTGTTAAAGAGATGCTTTTTGATCCGCTCGGCATGCAGAAATCATTCTTCTTTGCTGAGGACGTGGCCAGGCATCGTTTTGTGGTTGGCCATGAAGTGATGCATAAGAAACTGAAGGTGGCCCCCAAGTGGGATATCGGGCGCGGCAGTTATCCTGCCGGCGGCATTGTTTGCAGCGCCAGGGACCTAATGCGGTATGCCAGGTTCCAGTTGGACGGGTGCCGTCTGCCCGGAGGGAAGCGCCTGCTTTCCGAGAAGACCGTGAAGGAATTCCATACGGAAATCATGCCTTCCACAGGTTTCCAGGGAATAGCTCTCTCTTGGTTCACCAGCCGGCCGTCAGGCGCATACTTCATTTCGCATGGCGGTACTACCAACGGGCAACAGGCCACCCTTCGCATTTGCCGCGAAAAGAAATACGCGGTACTTGGTTTAACTAATTCTGAACGCGGCAAAATGGTTTTCAATCCCGTGCTCACCAGGGCCTTGGAAGAATACCTCGGTATAAAAGCGGTCGCTCCTAAATTGATGAAAAATCCCGTTTCAGTGAAAGAGTACCTCGGGGTTTATACGCACCCGCTGGTGAATTATTCGGTGAGCGAAGGACAAAACGGGCTTAAAGTCGACCATACCCTGACAGATCCTAAGGAGCGGAAGCTGTATGGCCAGCAGCCTGCTATTATTTACAGGTTTTACGAAAAGGACAAACTGGTGGCCGTGGACGCTATAAACAAAGGCAGCTTCGGCGAATTCCTGCGCGATGAGAAAGGGCGCGTGCGCTGGCTGCGCCTCTTCCTGCGCGTGCTTCCGAAGAAGAGCTGAGCCCGGTTGCGTCTACTTTGTGAATAAGAACTGAAGGGGAATAAATGAAAAAGATATTTTGCTTGATACTGATGGCCGCGGCTCCGGTTGGCGCGGAGGTGGTTTCGCGCGACGTGACCTGGAGCGTGAACGGTACTACCATTACCGCCACCATAGTTCAGCCCGTCGGCAAAGGACCTTACCCGGGCGTGGTGATGGTGGCCGGCAGCGGGCCAACTGACCGCAACTGGTGCTCTACGCAGTTGCCCGGCAAGAACTGCAGCGGCGCATTGGTGGCGGAAGAGCTGGCCAAGGCCGGCTTCGCCGTTATGCGCTACGATAAGAGCATAACCGGCCCTAATGCCGCCGGCAACACCGCGGTACTCTACGGCAAGCTGAGCATGCGCACGCATATGGACGAGGTGGCCGCCGCGGCCGCGCAGCTGCGCAAGGAGCCCGCGGTGGACGGCGCGCGCGTTTTCGCCCTTACCAACAGCGAGGGCGCGCGGCATGCGCTTAACTGCCAGAGCAACGGCGGGTGCGACTTCGCCGGCCTGGTGCTGGAAGGCGTTACGGGGCACAGCATGGGGGACTCGCTTCGCGCGCAAATCGCGGCGCAGGTGGCCGCGCTTCCTAATGCCGAAGATATTATGGCGCGCTACGATAAACTTATGGTCGCCTTTGTCGCAGGGTTGCCTTTTGTGCCGGACCCCGAACTGCCTGCCGGCATAAATAACCTTGTCGCCAATCTCAATGATCCCATCAACCTGCCTTTTGCGCGTGAGATCATGCGTTTCGACAATGCCGTCGAGGCCGCAAAGGTTAACGTACCTGTTCTGGTCGTTATCGGCAAAAAAGACGTGCAGGCCGATTGGCAGAAGGACGGCGGCGCGCTTGAGGCCGCCATGGCCGGAAATAAAAACGCCAAGTTCCTATACCCTGAGGACGCGGACCATATTCTTAAGCACGAGCCGCGCCCGCGCGAACTGCTTAATAATCTGGCCGGCCTCACGTACAACGCCGCCGGCCGCGTGCTGGACGCCGAGGCGGTGAAGGGAATACTTGCATGGCTGAACGTGACGGCCGATAAAAGATAGCCGCGCCGCAGGGCCATTGGGCCCTGCCGGCCTGGGCCTTCGGGCACTTGTTGGTTGGCGGTTTTGGCTATAGACTATAGACGTGACCACAAGGAAAACTATGAAAAAGAACATCCTTTTTGTCGCGATCATCGCTATAGCCGCCCCGGTTTGCGCCGGGGATTTCTCGCTGGATAAAGTTACGCTTAGCGGCCTTAAAGAGGCCGCTGTTGAATTCAAGGCTGTGCCGGTCAGCGCCCCGGTCCGCCTTGCGGCGCCCGTCCGCTCCCGGGCCGTCTCCAACCTGGACGCGGCCCGCGCCCTGCGCGACGATATACAGGGTTTCGTGCACGACAGCCGCGGCGTGGTGGAACAGCTGCAGGACCTGCAGTCCAAAGCCCGCGGCATCAAGGATAAGCCCGATCACGACTTCGAACTGGAGCTGTACGTCATCAAGGAACAGCTCAACCATTACGACGCCCGCGTTCAAGGCATAAACGACGCCCTGGCGGCCCTGCTACGCTCGGACACCATCGATTGGGACGTGCACTACGTAGTTTCCGATGTCACCGCCGCCGCCGATAAACTGCGCCGTTTTTATTACCGCGA
>CALMZU010000188.1 GCA_937870775.1 uncultured Elusimicrobia bacterium | reverse complement strand
TAGATCTTTTCGCTTTTTTCGCCGCCGGAAATGCAAAAGGACGGCACAAGACACAATGCCGCGCAAAGCGCGATAAAACGATAATTTTTCCGCATTAATTTAACCCCTAACTTAAGGGTAATACTACAAATAGATAGGAAAGACTGTCAAACAGAAATATTGGCAGCACCGCCCCGCCCCGGGGGCCGCAATTATGTAAAATATACCCGTGATATACTTCCTTGACCTCGTCATAACAGCACTGCTCATAGCCCTGAACGGCGCCTTCGTCATCGTCGAATTCGCGCTGGTGAAGGTGCGCTTCACGCGCCTCGAGGAACTCGCCGCGCAGGGCATCAAGTCGGCAAAGACGGCAAAGAAGCAGGTGCAGCATATCGACGCGTACCTCTCGTCGATACAGTTGGGCATCACCATGGCCAGCCTGGGCCTCGGCTGGATCGGCGAGCCGGCGCTGGCCGAACTCCTGCAGAAGGCCATGGTACTGATGGGCGTCTCGCTGCCCACGGCGCTGCTGCACACCATCGCCTTCGGCATAGCTTTCGCGCTGATCACCGGCCTGCACGTGGTGCTGGGCGAGCAGGCCCCCAAGTACCTCGCCATCATGATGCCCGAGAAGATCGCGCTGATGTCGGCGATACCGCTGGAGATGTTCTACAAGGCCACCTACCTGCCGATGCTCGCCATAAACAAGAGCGCCAATTTCTTCCTAAGCCTCATGCGCGTGAAGCCCTCCGAGAGCGAGGCGCTGCACTCCGACGAGGAGCTGCGCATGATCCTGGGCCAGAGCCAGGAGCACGGCAAGCTGTCGCTCGGACGCCTGATGATGTTCGAGCACCTCTTCGACTTCGGCAAGACCAAGGTCAAAGAGGTAATGACCCCCCGCGCCGGCATCACTTTCGTGAACGCCGCGCAGCCCTGGACCGAGAACATAAAGCTCATAAAGGAGAAGCATTTCTCCCGCTACCCGGTGCTTAACGCCGCCGGAGCCATCACCGGCTACGCCCATTTAAAGGACCTCGCGATGAACTTCCTGCAGGAGAGCGCCGGCTTCTCGCCGGACCTCGCCGCTGCCACACGCCCGCTCGCCGAGATCTCCGAGGATATCTCCGTCGAGCGCGCGCTCAGGGACTTCCAGGAGAAGCGCCTGCAGATAGCCGCCGTAAAGAACGCCAAGGGCGAAATGACCGGCCTGCTCACCATGGAAGACATCGTGGAAGAGCTCACCGGCGAAATACGCGACGAGTTCGACCAGCCGCCCAAGATGCTGCTGAGCAGCATCCTCGTAAACAAAGCCTGCGTGATGCAGCTCACCGAAGCCGGCCGCTTCGAGGCAATAGAGGAACTGCTGGGCAGCCTCCACACCGCCGCCCCCGTGTTCGACCGCGAGGAAGCCCTGAAGGCCATCACCAAGCGCGAGACCAACTTCTCCACCGCGCTCGGCCACCAGACCGCCTTCCCCCACGCCCGTCTCTCGTCGCTGTCCAAGCCGCTCCTGGCCATAGCCTTAAGCAAGGACGGCATCTACTTCCCCTCCCCAGACAACCAGCCGGTGAAGGTGATGTTCATGATCCTGACGCCGTTCAACGAGCCCACCCTGCAGCTCAACATCCTCAAGGAGCTCTCCGGCCTGATCTCCAACCTGACGCTCCGCAAGCGCCTCTTCTCCGCCAAGACCACCGACAACCTCACCGACATCATCCGCACCTTCGAGAACAAGGTAATGAAGTAAAAAAAGGGGACAGGCTACTTTTTCAGAGGGCATTTTCCCAATGAGAAAAAAGTAGCCTGTCCCCATTTTTCAAAAGAAAAGGCCCCGGGAACGGGGCCTTTCTTTTTGGAGCCGGGAAGGTTACTTCGCGGCGGGAGCGGCGGGGGCAGGGGCCGGGGCCGCAGGGGCCGCGGGAGCGGCCGGAGCCTGGGCCGGGGCCTGCTGCTGCAGCGGGTACTGCTGTACCACGGAGCTGTAGCGGCGGGTATTGCCCATTATGGTCAGGAGCAGCGACGTAACGGCGAACAGCGCCGCCGCGCCCGCGGTGAACTTCTTTATGAAGGAAGTGCCGCTGGAAGCGTTGAACAGCGAGTCTCCGCCGCCGCCGAACATAGCCAGGGCCGAGCCCTTGCTGGTCTGGAACACGATTATCGAGACGATAATCACGATGGCCAGTATCACGTGCAGTATAACGATCAGGTTGTACATTGAATCTCCTTGCTTTAGTCTAAATCACTTCTGGGACAGCGCCACCAGGCCCGGCAGCTGCTTGCCCTCCACGAATTCCAGGCTGGCGCCGCCGCCGGTGGAGCAATGCGAGATGCTCTCGCCCTTCACCTTCGCGGTCTTCAGCACGGACAGCGTGTCGCCGCCGCCCAGGATGGTCGTCGCGCCGGCGCGGGTGGCGCCGGCCATGGCGTTGGCCACGGTCACGCTGCCGCTCGCGAAAGCCGGCGTCTCGAATATGCCCACCGGGCCGTTCCAGAATATCGTCTTCGAGCCCTTTATCTTGTCGGCGAACAGCATCTCGGTGCGCGGACCGATGTCCACGCCGATCATCCCGTCCGGCACGGCCATCGCCTGCGTAACCTCCACCTTCGCGTCGGGCTTTATCTCGCTCACAATGCGGTGGTCCGCCGGCAGCAGCAGCTCGACGTTGTTGCGGTGCGCCTTCAGAATGATGTTCTTGGCCTCGTCCACCTTGTCGGCCTCCAGGAGCGAGTTGCCGATATTGGTGTTCTGCGCGGCCAGGAAAGTGTAGGCCATGCCGCCGCCGATGATCAGCGTGTCCACCTTCTCTATCAGGCTGTAGAGCACGGCGATCTTGTCGGCAACCTTGGCGCCGCCTATGATGGCCAGGAAAGGCCTCACCGGGCTCACCATCGCGTGGTCCAGGTACTCAAGTTCCTTCTGCACCAGGAAGCCGATGGCCCCCGGCAGGAACTTGGCGATAGCGGCGGTGCTGGCGTGCGCGCGGTGCAGCGCGCCGAAAGCTTCCTGCACGAAGAACTCGCCGTGCTTGGCCAGCTGCTTCGCAAAAGCCTCGTCGTTCTTCTCTTCCTCGGCGTGGTAGCGCAGGTTCTCAAGAAGGACGATCTCGCCCTTCTTCGCGGCGGCCACCACCTTGTCCGCCTCCGGGCCCACGCAGTCGGGCGCAAAGTGCACCTTCGCGCCGGACAGCTCCGCCAGGCGGGCCGCCACGGGCTTCAGGCTGTACTTCTCCACGGGCTGGCCCTTCGGGCGGCCGAGATGGGCCATCAGCACCACCCGGTTGTTCCCCTCGAGCAGCAGCTTCACGGTCTTCATCGTCTCGCGTATGCGGGTGTCGTCCGTGATCACGCCGTCCTTGAGCGGCACGTTGTAGTCCACGCGGACCAGAACGTTCTTGTCCTTCAGGTGCGAATCCTGCACCTTCGCCAGCTTCAATACAGTCTTGTTTTCCGTGGTCATTGTTTTACTCCGTTTTAATTAGCACTTCTTCAGCAGCTTGCAAACCATCGCCCGCAGCGTCGGGCGGCATTCCCGAAGGGAATACGTAACCCGCACCGAGGGCTTGTTGAAATGAAGGTGCGCGGCCAGGTCTATAGGCGTACCCACCAGCACCAGGTCCGCGGGAACCGCGTTTATGGTGCGCTTCAGCTCCGCCATCTGCGCCTCGCCGTAGCCCATCGCCGGCAGAATGTTCTTCAGCTGGCGGAAATTCTCGAACACCTTCTTTATGGTGCCCACCGCGTAAGGCCGCGGGTCCACTATGCTCTTCGCGCCGAACTTCTTCGCCGCCACGCGGGCCGCGCCGTAGTCCATCTCGCCGTGCGTCAGCGTGGGGCCGTCCTCCACGACGAGCACCTTCTTCCCCTTCACCGGGCCGTCCACCGTCACCGGGCTCTCGGCCATTATGATGGTGGCGTCGGGCGCCATCACCTTCACGTTCGCGGTAACGCGCTCTATAGCCTCGCGCGGGGCCGAGTCCACCTTGTTGATAACCACGGCGTCCGCCATGCGCAGGTTCGCCGCGCCGGGGTGGTAAAGGTTCTCGTGGCCGGGCCGCAGCGGGTCCGTCACCACTATGTGCAGGTCCGGCTTGTAGAAAGGCAGGTCGTTGTTGCCGCCGTCCCACAGTATCACGTCGGCCTCTTTCTCGGCGCGCTTCAGGATCTCGGCGTAATCCACGCCGGCGTAAACCACAATGCCGTTGGCTATGTGCGGCTCGTACTCCTCCATCTCCTCGATGGTGCAGTCGTGCCGCTTCAGGTCCTCAAGCGTGGCGAAGCGCTGCCAGGTCTGCTTCACCAGGTCGCCGTAGGGCATGGGATGGCGTATGGCCACCACGCGCAGCCCCATGGTCTTAAGTATCGCGGCGATGTAGCGCGTGGTCTGGCTCTTGCCGCAGCCGGTGCGCACCGCGCACACGGAGATCACTGGCTTTTTGGACTTCAAATAGGTATGTTCGCCAGAAAGCAGGCGGAAATCGGCGCCGCAGGCCAGCACAATGGAAGCCTTGGCCATCAGCGTGTTGAAACTTACGTCGGAATAGGAGAAAACGACCTCGTCCACCTTGAACTTCTTTATCAGTTCGGCGAGGTGCTTCTCCTCGAAGATCGGTATGCCCTTGGGGTACTGCTTGCCGGCGAGCTCGCGCGGGTACTTGCGCCCGGCTATGTTAGGTATCTGGTAGGCGGTGAAAGCCACCACCTCGTAGTCCTTGTTACCGCGGTAGTAGACGTTGAAGTTATGAAAGTCGCGGCCGGCCGCCCCCATTATCAGCACTTTCTTCTTAGCCATCGTCTATCCCCTTTTTTAGACCGCGCCGCGGGGGATATTCCCCCGCGGGCGGCCAGCCGGGCAAGCCCGGCGTCGGGCTTACAGGCCCTTCTTTATCATCAGCAGCGCCAGGTCCACAACGCGGTTGGAGTAACCCCACTCGTTGTCGTACCAGGCGAGGATCTTCACCATGTTCCCGCCGATAACGCGGGTGTTCTGGGCGTCCACGCTGGAGCTGGCCGGGCAGTGGTTGAAGTCTATGCTCACCAGCGGCTCCTCCACGTACTGCATGATGCCTTTCATCGGGCCCTCGGCGGCGGCCTTCAGAGCGGCGTTGATCTCCTCGGCGGTGGCCGGCTTGGAGAGCGTCGCGGTCAGGTCAACCACGGACACGTTCGGCGTGGGCACGCGGATGGCGAAGCCGTCCAGCTTGCCCTTCAGCTCGGGCATAACCAGGCTTATGGCCTTGGCGGCGCCGGTGGAGGTAGGGATCATGGACAGCGCGGCGGCGCGGGCGCGGCGCATGTCGCTGTGGGCCATGTCGTGTATCTTCTGGTCATTGGTGTAGGCGTGGATGGTGGTCATCAGGCCCTTCTCAATGCCCCACTTGTCGCTGATCACTTTCGTGAACGGCGCCAGGCAGTTCGTCGTGCAGGAAGCGTTGGAAACCACGTTGTGGTTCTTCGGGTCGTACTTCTCGTCGTTGACGCCCAGCACTATGGTGATGTCCTCGCCCTGCGCGGGAGCGGAAATGATGACCTTCTTGGCGCCGCCCTTGGTTATGTGGTTCTCGGCACCCTCAACGGTCTTGCCCTTCTTGTTCACGCCGTCCTTCTTTATGGTGAACAGGCCGGTGGACTCCACGACGATGTCGACGCCCACGCTCTTCCACGGTATGGCGGCCGGGGACTTTTCCTTGAAAACCTTTATCTCCTTGCCGTCCACGGAGATCTTGTCGTCGCCAATGGCCTTTATCTCGTTCTCAAGGCGGCCGTGCACCGAGTCGTACTTCAGCAGGTGCGCGTTGGTCTTGGCATCGGTGAGGTCGTTTATGGCCACCAGCTCGATGTCCTTGCCGCCGCGGGCAAGTATAGCGCGGGCCACCAGCCTGCCTATCCTGCCGAAACCGTTAATACCGATTTTAGTTGCCATTGTTTTGTTTCTCCTTATAGTTAACAACACACCGCAAATCCGTTAATAAATTGTACCAAATATCCCATTAGCAGGGAAAAAGGGGACAGGCTACTTTTTGCCACCCTTTTCCCCCTATGATAAAAAAGGGGACAGGCTACTTTTCACCGGAAAAGTAGCCTGTCCCCTTTATTTTAAGGTTCTTACTTGCCGACGGCTTTTACATCGAAGCCGAGGGCCTTCAGTTCGGCGTGCGGCAGCATGTTGCGGCCATCGAACAGGAAGGCCGGCTTGCGCATGCCATCGTAGAGGCGCTTGTAGTCCAGCGCCTTGAACTCCGCCCAGTCCGTAAGCACTATAATGGCATCAGCATCCTTGGCCGCCTCGTACGGGTCCGGCGTGGTCTGCACGCGCGCCGCCAGCGGCCCCAGGTCCTCGGCCACGTGGCCCAGCGCCTTCGGGTCGGTAATAACTATCTGCGCGTGCTCCTCCGCCAGCATCTTGGTGATCGAAATAGCCGGCGACTCGCGCGTGTCCGACGTATTGGCCTTGAAAGCGAAGCCGAAAATGGCCAGCTTCTTGTTGGCCAGCGTGTTGAACATGGCCTTCAGAATGCCGCCCACCATGCGCGCCTGCTGGTAATCGTTTATGCTCACCACCTGGCGCCAGTAATCCGCCACCTCGGTAAGCCCGTAGCTCTCGCAGATGTAAACCAGGTTCAGGATGTCCTTCTTGAAGCAGCTGCCGCCGAAGCCGGGGCCGCTCTTAAGGAACTTGGAACCTATGCGCGAATCCATGCCAATAGCGCGCGCCACCTCGTCCACGTCGGCGCCGGTGCGCTCGCACAGCGCGGACAGCGAGTTGATGGAACTAACGCGCTGCGCCAGAAAGGCGTTAGCCGCCAGCTTGGAAAGCTCGGAAGACCACAGGTTGGTGGTAAGGATCCGCTCTTTCGGCACCCAGGCCGCGTAGATCTCCACCAGCGCCTGTATAGCCGCCAGGCCAGCCGGCGTCTGGTGCCCGCCTATCAGCACGCGGTCCGGCTTCTCCAGGTCCGCGATAGCCGTACCCTCCGCCAGGAACTCCGGGTTGGACAGCACCTGGAAATTGTACTTAGGATGGTTGTTGAGTATGCGCTCCATCGCCTCGGCGGTGCGCACCGGCAGCGTGCTCTTCTCGACGACGATCTTGTCCCCGTTGGCGCACTTAACAATATTGCGCGCCGTGGCCTCCCAGAACTGCAGGTCCGATGCGCAGCCCGCGCCGCGGCCGAAGGTCTTAGTAGGCGTGTTCACGCCCACAAAGATGATGTCGCATTCCTTTATCGCCGCGTCAATGTCCGTGGAGAAGAACAGGTTCTTCCCCCTGCGGCGCTTCACCACGTCGGCCAGGCCAGGCTCGAAGATCGGCAGCTCGTCGGAATTCCACGCGTCTATGCGCTTCTTGTTGATGTCCACCACAATAACCTTGCGGTCGTGGTTATGGTCGGCTATCACGGCCATCGTCGGCCCGCCAATATAGCCCGCGCCAATGCAGCATATGGA
>CALMZU010000187.1 GCA_937870775.1 uncultured Elusimicrobia bacterium | reverse complement strand
GCCCTGAAGGCCGGCTCGGCCGACTCCTGCCCCGAGAACCTCAAGCCCTTCTGCAACGCCTTCATCGATAAGACCCGGGCGGCCTGCGCGCCAATCATCAACGAGATGTCGAAGGATTACTGCGCCTCGCTGGCCGACGCCAACAAGCGCAGCAAGGGCTTCGCCGGCCTGACGCCGGACCAGGTCAAGGAAGAGCTCAAGGCGCAGGCGGCCAAGAAGGCCGAGGAAGATAAGCGCCTGAAGGACAACGCCTCGACCACCAAGGATATAAACGAGCGCGTCCGCGCCATCATGAAGAAGAAGGGCGGGGAATAAAGGACGACCATATGAAAAAAGGCAAACTCAAGAAGAACATACGCATGTTCCTCAGCAGCGAAGAAGGCAAGATGCTGGATTCCGACATCGTGAAGACCGGCCTCGCCCTCGGCATACTGGGGACCGCGATGGTGGAGCAGGCCTCGGCCCAGATACACACCAACTACTTCGGCTCCACCTACCATGTCAGCCACCAGAGCCACGGTTCGCACGGCTCGCACGGCAGCCACGGTTCGCACGCGTCGCACGGCAGCCACGGTTCGCACGGCTCGCACGGCAGCCACGGTTCGCACGGCAGCCACGGTTCGTACTGAGCGGTGCCCGCCCGGCGCGCCTTCTACCTGCATTGCCCGTCGGGCGATATAGGGCACGCCGTCCACATGTTGCGGCTCCTGGAGTCCCTTAAGGGGACACGGGGCCGCAATATTATTTTCCTCCGTTCGCCGCGTTTCCATCCCTTCGACCGGTTCAAGGACTTCGGCGACGTGCGCCGCCTGGCCGGGGCGCCTTCGGCCGCCTCCGGACGGAGGCTGGCCGCCGCGCTGGCCGCTTTCCGCCCGGACGTTCTCGTCACCGAGTTCTTCCCTTTCGGCCGGCGCGAATGCGCGCCAGAGCTGGGCCCGGCGCTGGACGCCGCCGCCATGAGCGGCGCCAGGCTGGTCTCCAGCCTGCCCATGCCTTATTTCACGGCCCCTGAGAAGGACCTGCCGCGGCTGGCGGAAGAATGCCGCCGCTATGACCGCATCCTGGTGCATAGCCCGGCCGGGGCCGACCTGCCGTATATGGCGAAGGCCGTGCGGCTGGAGCGGCGCGTCGGGGAGCGCGCTTTCTCGGCTTTCTTCGACGGACTTTCGGACCGCGCCGTCTTCACCGGCTACCTGCTGCCGCGGAAAATGCCCCGGCCCTCGCGCGGCGGTTACATACTGGCCTCGCGCGGCGGCGGTTCCACTTCGGGCGAACTGATAGAGGCCGCCATAGCCGCGGCCGCGGAACTGCGGCTGCCGCTGGTAGCCGTGGCCGGCCCGGCCTCCACGCCGGCCGAACTGCGCCGTTTCAAGGCCCTGGCTTCCTCGCTCGGCGGCGGCGCCGAGGTGCTGCGCGAGGCGCCCGACATGATATCGCTGATAGCCGGCGCCGAGGCCTGCGTCTCCACCGCCGGCGGCTCGGTGTACGAGATGCTGGCCCTGCGCAAGCGCATGGTGCTGGCCCCTTACTGCGGCACGCGCGGCCGCGAGCATTCCGACCAGCTGGCCCGCGCCTGGCTCATGCGCGACGCGGCCGGCGCCGGGTTGCTGCTGCCCGGCGGCGTGACGCCGTCCGGAGTGGCCTCCGCGCTGCGCCGCGCGCTGGCCCGTAAGCCGTCGCGTTCGCCGCGCGTGAAGCCGTCCTGGTTCGCCGGGGCCGCGCGCTCGGCGGAGGAAATATGCCGCCTGTGAAGACCACCGTGATGATGGAACTCACCTGGCGCTGCCCGGCGGCCTGCCGCTTCTGCTACCTGCGCGGCACCGGGCGCCTGAACGCCGGCCGCCGCGAGATGAGCGCCGCCGCCATAGAGCGCTTCATGCGCCGTTTCCCGGCGGGCACGCATTTCTATTTCAGCGGGGGCGAGCCTTTCCTGCGCCGCGACATCTTCCGCGTGCTCGGCTATGCGGCCTCGCGCGGTTTCGAATGGGGCGTGAACACCGGCGCCCTGCCCCTGGAAGAGGCGGCCGTCGCAAAACTGATGGCCCTGCGGCCTTCCTACGTGATATTCTCGCTGCACGGCACGCCGGCCCTGCACGACGGGCTTACCGGCGTGAAGGGCGCCCACGCCCGGCTGTCGCGCGCGCTGCGCCTGGCGGCCGCGCTGAGGCGGCCCGGCACCGAGGTGATGACCAACTGCGTGATCTGCCCGGAGAACGCCCGCGCCCTGCCGGCCGTCTACCTGCAGGCCGCCCGCGCCGGCGCGGACAGGGCCGTGTTCGAACACCTGCAGTTCGCCGGGCCGGCCGCCGCCCGCGCGGGGCTTTCGCCAGAGGCGCTGATAACCCCTTTCATCGGCGGGCTGAAGATGGACCTGCGCGCGCTGGGCGCCTCTATAAAAGAACTCAAGGCGCTGCGCGGCGCCTTCCGCACCCACCTCGAGCTGAGGCCCGATTTCGACGCCAAAGAACTGGCCCGGTATTATAAAGGCTCGCCGCGCCCGGCGGCCTGCCCCGGGCTGACCTCGACGGTGAACGTGGAGCCCGACGGGCGCATACGCGCCTGCGTGCTGTATTCGGCCAAGGCGGGCGACGCGGCCTCCTACGACGCCGCGGCCGTCAGGCGCGCCCAGCGCGCGCTGGTTAAAGGCGGCGCGCCGGCGGGCTGCGCCCGCTGCTGCCGCCGCTACGTTATCGAGAGGATCTTCTGAGCAGTTCAGCGCAGGTCCGGAACGCGGCGAGGCCGCGTCCTTCCAGTTCCTTCAGGAAAGAAAAGTAATCCTTCATCGCCTTCAGCCCGGCGGCGTCCAGGTCGGCGTGGTGGAAGTATATGCCGGCCGGCCCTTTCTCGCGTATGGCGGCCAGCGTGCGCGACTTCAGCAGGGCCGCGTCGACGGGGAGCGGTTCGAGCCGCAGGTCGTACTCGTTCACCGTCACGCGCGTGCGCAGGAAGGCCAGCCCGCCCGGCGCGCCGCCCGGCGGCAGCCTGCTCGACGACACGCCGCGCAGCCGCAGCGCGGCCGCGGCCTTTAGCGTATCGGTGTTGCAGGCGTGGAAGGGAGGCACGAATACCGGCGTAAAAAGTTTCCCGAACAGCCGCCTCATCAGTTTTTTCCCGGCGGCCATGTCCGCCAGTTGCAGGGCGTAGGGCCGCGAGGGGCCGAACTCGTGCTTGAGGTACCTGTTGCCCGAATGCTCGGCGTGGGAGAACCCGTGCTGCAGGGCCTCCACTCGCGCGCCGGCCGCGGCTTCGCCGGCCAGGAAACGGACCAGCGGCTCGCCGGCAGCGGCGGGTATCACGGCGCAGGAAAGCGGCAGCCCCGCCGCGCGGATAAGCCGCCAGGCGCGGCGGAAGGCGGCGTCGGGCGCCGTCACGTCGTCGCAGCGCAGGAAGAATTCCTTCATAACTTCATCCACGGGTCGCGGCCGAAAGTATTCCCGGCGAGGCCGGCCTGGAAGCGGCTGCCGCCGAGGCAGCAGTTCAGCATGCGGCAGCCGCGGCAGGCGCGCGGCAGCCAGCCGCCGGCGCGCAATTCCTTTATGTACGGCGAGCCGAGGGCTTCTTTCAGCGTGCGGCCCAGGAATTCCGAAGAGGGATAGGAAGGTTTGTATCTGCCCGATGGGTCCAGCACCAGCCTGGTCCAGCCGTCGTCGAAGCGCGCGCCCAGGGCCCAGGGCCGCGCCGCGGCCGGCAGGGAGCAGAAAGGCACGGGGTTGGCCAGCACGGCCCGCGGCAGGCCGCCGCCCTGCACCGCGGTCTGCGAGGCCAGCCCGCGCATGTCCGCCGCGGTCACGCGGAATTCCGGCGCGGCCGCCAGCGCCGCCGGCCCCAGCATCGGCCGGTAAAGCTCCCAGATATCGAAGCCCATGCGTCCTACGCGGGCGCGGGAGGCCTTGAAATCCCCGGCGATGCGGCGGGAGATCACGGTGCCGGCGCGCACCACCTTCACGCCGGCGGCGCGCAGCAGTTTCACGGCGGCGGCCTTGGCCGCCAGCGAGCCCGGGCGGCCGGTGGCGGCCGCGTGCGAGGCCTCGTCGGTGCCGGGGAGGGAGATAAGAGCGTTGTCCGCCAGCCCGGCCAGCCGGCGCGCGGCGGCGCGGTCCAGCAGGGTGCCGTTGGTGTTGAGCAGTATATAGAAGCCCAGCTTCCGAGCCAGCTTCAGGAGGCCGTAAAGGTCGGGGTGCAGCAGCGGCTCGCCGCCGGTGAAGCGGGCGCTCTTCACGCCCAGCCGCGCGGCCTCGCGCAGCGCTCTTTCGCCCGCCGCGGCGGGCAGGCGCAGAGCCTCGCGGCCGAAGCAGGCCCGGCAGGCCAGATTGCATTCCTTGGAGAGCTCCAGCACTATCTCCGACGGAGCCGGCAGTACCGGCGAGAGGAGTTGCGCCGGCAGGCCGCGCGGCGCGCCTGGGCAGCGGCATGCCAGCGCGCAGGTCCGGCAGGCGGGCACGCGGCGGAAAGGTCCCTTTTCGCCGACGGGCCAGCTGAAATGTTCGAAAGCGTCGGGCATCAGGCAGGGCGGAGCGCCCTCTATGAAGACCAGGAAAGAGGCCTCCAGCGCCAGCAGGCGGTAGGCCGCCTCGCGGGCGCTGGGCGCGTCCGCACCCGGCGTAAAACGCATACGGAACTCGCGGCTCCGCAGCCGCAGCGAGAGGTCCAGCCCGGCCTCGCGGCCTTCCCGCAGCATGGCCTCAAGCATCGGCGAGCCTCCAGTAGTAGGCCCCGCGGCTGAAGCGCCGCGCCACCAGGCCGCGCCGCTCCAGCGCCTGGCCTGTGACCAGCACGCTGTTGCCGTCGGCGCAGTCGTAGCAGAGCGGCACGCCGCGCGCGCCTTTAAGGACGCCGGCGGTGCTCAGCTCACCGCCGGCCTTCAGCACCTCGATGAAGCATTTCTCGTTGTTTGTAAGGAAAACGCCGGGCGCCGCCTTGAAACCGGCCGGCTTGCCCTTCACCGGGTTCAGGCCTTTCCAGCCGTACCTGGCCAGGTAGCCGGCGTCCACCCCGCGGCAGCTCTTCGCGAAATGGCAGCCGGCGCAGCGCGGTCCCTGCCGGCGGGTGAGGGCCACGGACTCGTCGAGGTCGCGGCTGTTGCCGTCGGCGCCCACCACCACGGTGTCGAAGCGGTAGATGCCCGCGGCCCTGCTCTCGAAGCCCGGCAGCAGGCAGGGCGGTACGTTGAGGGCTTTCACCTCGCGGCCCAGGCCGCCGTCGGCCGCCGCGCGCAGCGCCGCGGTTATGTAGGGCGCGGCCTGCGGCAGCGGCAGGCGCAGCCGCCCGGCGCGGGCCATGGCCCCGGTATAGATCGGGTAGATGATCACGAAACTCGGCACGCCTTCCTTCATGAAGAAATTTACGGCGTCCGGCAGCGAGCGGTAGTTGGCCCGCGTGACTATCAGGTTCACGCTGACGGCCGCGTTGAGCCCCAGCATGTTCTCAAGCCCGGCCAGGCTTTTCTCAAAAGCCCCGGCGCGCCCCACCAGACGGTCGTGCACGGCGGGCTTGTGCCCGGCGAAGGTGAACTTGCAGACGGTGAGCCCGGCCCGCACCAGCCTGCCGGCCAGCGCTTTGTCGGCCAGGCGCATGCCGTTGGTCTGCAGCCGCACCGCCTTAAAGCCAACGCCGCGGGCGGCCCGCACCAGCTGCGGCAGGTCGCGCCTGAGCAGCGCCTCGCCGCCGGAGAAGCCCAGGCGGCGGAAGCCGGCCTTGCGGGCCAGGTAGATGTGGCGCACCGCGTCGGCGGCCTTCATAACGGAGGACGGCGCGAAATCGGCCTGCGAACAGAAGGCGCAGCTTAGGTCGCAGGCGTGGTTGAGTATGAGTTCGCAGCAGTCCGGCTTTTTCATTTCTTAAGTATGTCCCGCATCGGCGCCCAGTCAAAGGCGGCCAGCAGCGCCTCCGCCTTGGGCGGCACGCTTTTAACATTGTAGTATTGCACGGCCCTTTTGTAAAAAGGCAATCCGGCCGGCGGTTCGGCGTCGAATTCCCAGGAATGAAAATAGAGCACGGCCGGCAGCCCGGCGCGGTTTAGCGCGGCCACGCGGCGGCGCATGAAATCCGCGCCGGCCCAGCGCAGGAAGGTGCCGCCCAGGAAAGGCAGGCCGAAGCCGAGGCAGTTGAATACCGACGGCGGGAATTCCGTGAGGCCGGGTATGATCTCGTGCGGGCCGCGGGGCGCGGACGAGTTGAGCGGGTAAAGGCTGGCGTCGTACGAAAAGCCGGCCTCGCGTATGAGCGGCAGGAAGGCGGCGGCCCGGCCTTTTAGCGACCAGGTGGGCGAGCGGTAACCGGCCGGCGCGGCGCCGCAGGCTTTTTGTATGGCCTCGCGCGAGCGCTTCAGGTCCAGGGCGAATTCCCGCGGCGTCATGCGCCACAGCGAACGGTGGGTGTAGCCGTGGCTGGCCAGTTCGTGGCCGGCGGCTTTTATGGCGCGCGCCACGCCGGGATACTCGTCGGCCAGCCGGCCCAGCATGAAAAAAGTGGCTTTAATCCCGCGCCTGTCCAGCAGCTTCAGCGCGGCGCCGGCGTTCTCCGCGAAATGGCCGGCGGCCCCGGCCGGCGGGCCGTCGAACAGCACGGTGTCGTGCCATTGCTCCAGGTCCACGGTGACGGCGTTAAGCGTAGGTCCTCCCGGCCGAACTGTAAGGCGCCCGGCCGCAGCGGCGGCAGGAAGGGAAGAAGCCGCCGTTCTTTATCAGCAGGCGGCGGAAGGCTTTGTAGGCCTGGCCGTTGTAGGCCGCCAGGGGGGCGGCCGTGCGCCGGGAGATCCTGGCGGCCAGCGGCTGGCAGGTGAGCAGGCTGCCGTCGGGCGCGAACCAGGCGGCGTTGAACTGGCCCAGGCAGAAACCGGGGCGCTCCATCTTTGCCGCCGGGGAATACCACTTTTTTATCTCGCGGCCCGTGAGCGGCGGATAGAACTTGGCGTCCTTGCCGGCCAGGCGGCGCACCTCGGCCGCGCCTTTGGCGAGCGCGGCGGCGTTCATGCCTTGCGCCAGGTCCTCGGAAGAATTCAGCGGGGTGGCCGAGCCTATGCCGGCCAGCAGCGCGGCGGAGGCCGCGGCGTCGCGGGCCGCTACGAACTCGAGGTGGTTGAAAGCTATGCCGTCGGCGCCCAGCGCTTTGAGCGCGCGCCATACCGCCGGCAGCCGGGCGTGGTTGGCGCGGTTTATGGTGCACCAGAGGGTGATGCGCGTATGGGCGGGGCGGCGCGCCTTCATGATCTCCAAATTGCGCACCGCCGCGTCCCAGGCGCCCGGCCCGGCTGTGCGGTCGTGCAGCGCGCGGCCGCCGTGCAGGGAAAGCACTATCTCGTCGGGGCCGGCCCCGGCCAGCGCCGCCGCCGCGGCCGCCGGCACGCGCGCGGCCGTGGTGACCAGTACGGTATGGCCGGCCGCCTTCAGCTTCTTCACCAGCGCCGGCAAAAAAGGTCGCAGCATCGGCTCGCCGCCGGTGAGGTAGAATTTTTTATGCCCCGGCCCCAGCGCGCCGATCATGTCCGTCCAGCCGCGCAGCCCCAGCTCCCGGCCGCAGCCGGCCTCTAGCTTGTTGCGGGCCACGAAACAGAAGCCGCAGCCCAGCGCGCAGCGGTAGGTGAGATCGATGGCTATATAGGAGGGACGCAGCTGTTTATTTTTCAATCGTCCTCCCCGCCAGCGCCGCCACCCGGCGGCATTCGGCTGCGGTCATCAGGGGCCAGGCCGGCAGGTGCACGGCGCCGGCCCAGTAAATATCGGCCGCCGGGAATTTGCCGGGCAGGTCCTTTTCAAGGTGCAGCGGCCGGTAGGTGCGCTCCAGCGGCAGGCCGGCCTTTTTAAAGGCCTTCTCCACCGCGGTCCTGTCCGGCACTATCAGCGGCACGTCTTGGGTGAAGTCTGAAACCCCGGCGGGCAGGCAGGCCAGGGCTCGGCCGAGCTCGCTGCGGTATACGGCGTTGGCGGCCTTCATGCCGGCCAGCGTAATCTCCAGGCGGTCCAGCTTGAGGCTGATGAAGGGGAAGGCCTCCGGCTTGGGCGGGGCCGGGCGCATGGCCAGCACTTTTTTAAAAATGTCGTCGGAATCGCAGAGCAGCGCGCCGGCGCGGCAGAAAGGCGACGATACCGGTTTATACGGCGAGAGCGAGAATACGCTGATGTCGCCGAAGGAGCCGAAGGGGCGGCGGCCCAGCCTGCCGCCGAGGATCTGCGAGGCGTCCTCTATGAGGGCGAAGCCGTTCGCCTTGGCCAGCCGCTCCGCCAGTTTTACCGGAGCGGCGGTGGCGAACATGTGCGGCAGCAGCAGCAGGTCCAGGCCGGGGGCCGCGGCTTTCAGGGCTTTCTCCGAAAGGTTCAGCGTGCGCAGATCTATGTCCAGCGCGCGCGGTTTGAAGCCGGCGCCAGAAACGGCCTCGGCCAAAGACGGGTGCGTAATGTCCGGGAAGGCGGCTTTGCCGCCGCGCGGCCTCAGCGCGCGGGCGGCCAGGCGCAGCGCCTCCCGGCCGCTGTGCACCAGAACGCAATGTTTGCGCCCGGCGTAAGCGGCCAGCTTGGCGGCCAGGCGCGCGCCGTAATCACCTGGGGCGCGGCGCATCAGCGCGGTCTCCGCGGCCGCCGCTTTCATCAGGCTGCGGTCCAGCCTGTAGGGGTCAAATCTTTTTGCCGGCATAAGCCGCTAGCTCCTTTACGCTCACCAGGTACAGGTCGTTGTCGCCGTCGCTGGCGTCGGGCGCTCCGCGCCGCGGCGCCAGGCCCGTCAGCGCCGGGGGGGCGGCCTGGCGCAGGCAATTGGCCCTGTAGTAAGAGGTCTCGGCGAGGAAATGGGTGACGCCGGTGGCGGTGGCGAACTTCAGCAGGCCGGCGGCGTCCGGCGAGCAGAGGGCTTCGGCCATTTCAGTCGCCCTGCCGGAGAAGTCGAAACCGGGAGCCCTGCCCGCCCAGGTCTCGGCCGTCTGGGAATTGTAGAACACGGCCGCGCCCGCATAGAGCGGTATGCCGGACATGGCCCGGCTGTCGGGCGGGCCGGCCACCAGCGCCGCCGGCTCCGGGGCCAGGCGGGCGTAGATGCGGCGGTAAGGCGAAAAATCCTGTACGTCGCCGGCGAAAGGATGCAGCGCGGCCAGCGTGCCCATGGCGCACAGGGCCCCGGCCGCCAGCGCGCGCCCGCCCATGCTCCGCAGGGCCAGCGCCGCCAGCAGGACGGTGGCGAAAGGCACAAAGAAGATCAGCTGCCTGGAGGCGAAGAACGGGCTGAGCGGGTACAGCGCCAGGAAGGCCGCGGCATGGGCCGCGGCCAGCAGCTTGAGGCGGCGCATGAAGCCGGCGTCGGCGGGCGCGGCGCCGCCGCGCGCCGCGAAGATTGCGGCGATGGCCGCCAGCTGCAGGATCCAGAACAGCAGATTCTGCTCGTTGAGGTTCAGCACGAAATAGCCTATCGCCTGCAGCGGGTTCAGCGGCGAAACGCTCTCGCCGAACAGGCCGGTCATTTTATAGGCGAAGATGGCCGCGTTGTTCCTGGCCGCGTCGGGCCCCGGCAGCATCAGCAGCATTCCGGCCCCGGCCAGCGCGAACAGCCCGGCGAAGGCCAGGGCCTGGCGCCTGCCGCCGCCGCGCTCGAACAGGGCGTGAACGGCGCTGTAGGCCAGCGCCGCCGCGCTGAGGTAGGGATAAAAGGAGAACAGCGCCAGCGCGAAAAGCGGGGACAGCCAGCCCCGGCCCGACAGCACGGCCAAAAACCAGCCGGCGCAGAGCGCCGCGCCGAAGGTGCGGTTCTGGCCGAAGTAGAAAGTGTCCATCGAGAGGAAAAGGGTCAGCAGCATCAGCGCGGCCCAGGGCGCGTCGCGCGCCGGCAGCGCCAGCAGGCAGATCTTGAGGAACAGCAGCGCGGTGGCCAGCGCCAGCGCCAGGCTGAGCAGGCGCATGCAGACGTCCAGCGGGAAGGCCAGCTGCAGCAGGCGGTAGACCTGGAAATAGGGGTACTCGCGCAGCGTCGGGCGGGAGGCATAGGAACGGAACTCGGCGGCCGCCGGGTCCAGCTTGAGGGCTTCGGGGGAATGCAGCGCGCGCAGTATGTAGAGGTTCAGCGAGTCGCCGTACATGGAGGATGAAGGCGAGACCGAAGGCCCGCGGGTGACGGCCATGGCGTAGCAGGCCAGCAGCAGCGCGGCGGCGGCGAAGTGAAGTTTCCTCATCGCTTTCCCCCGGCGCGGCGCAGCAGCGCGTAGAGATTGCCTTGTCCCAGCGCCAGGTCGGCGCGGGTAAGCCTGGCCGCGGCCGAGGCGGCCCTGGCCCAGAGCGGCAGCGGCGAGCCCAGCGTGGCTTCCAGCCGCGGCGCGTCGGCCAGCAGGCTAAGCCGCCCGGCCGACTCGGCGCGCAGGCCGGCGCGGTCAGCGGCGGCCAGCAGGGTGCCCATCGAAAAGAAATTGATGTGCCCCGGGTGCACGGGGCCCTGGTAAAGGCGCAGCGCCTTCCTGGCAGCGGTGCGCAGCCTGAAGAAGGACTCGTCCGGCACTTCGACGTAAACGGCCCCGTCCGGTTTCAGGGTGGCGGCCAGTTTTGAAAGGAAGGCCGCCGGCCCGGCTATATACTCCAGCACGTCCACGGCCAGCGCCAGGTCGCGCGGCCTCCGGCCGGCTTCTTCCGGCGGGGCCGCGTTGGTTATGCGGCCGGCCGTT
>CALMZU010000186.1 GCA_937870775.1 uncultured Elusimicrobia bacterium | reverse complement strand
TCTATGCCGAGGTCGGCCTCCATGTCGAGGTCCAGTTCCAGCATGTCCTTCGGATAGCCGGTCTTCTCGGTGATCATCGCCAGTATCTCGGCCTTCACGGTCTCCTCGTTGAGGCCGGCCGCGGGAGCGGCGGCCGTCACCGGGGCGGGCGCGGGGGCCTGAACGGGCGCGGCGGCTGCGGCCACGGGTTCGGGCCTGTAGACCGGCGCGGGCGCCGCCGCGGGGGCGGGCTCGCTCACGGTCGCGGGCCTGGCGCCGGCGGCCTTCTTGTCCTTCACGCGCAGCGTGTTGAAAGTCACCTCGGTCTCCGCCGTCGGGTCGCCGGAGATCTCGCGCAGCCAGGCGGTATACCTGGCCGGGTCGGCGTAGCGGGTCTCCCCCGCCTTCCAGACGCGCTCGGTCATCGACATCGCCATATGCGAGCCGAAGCCGGCGGCGAAGCGCAGCGCATACTTGAAGTCGTACTTGCCGCCCTTCGACAGGTTGATGCCGGCGAGTTCCGGGTCGGGCTCCTTGTAGTTGGCGATGGGCGGTATCACGCCGGTGTTCAGCGCGCGCACCGCTATCACGTCCTCCAGGGACGCGCCCATCGTGTGGCCGGTGAAGCCTTTTACGTTGCTGACTATGATCTTGTCGGCCGAAGGGCCGAAGGCGCGGCGCAGGGCCTTAACCTCGGCGGAGGCGGAACCGCCGCGGGCCGGGGTATAGGTCTCGTGCGACATGAACATCATGTAGGGCGCGATCTCTTCCTTCTTCAGGGCGTATATGCGCTCCACCTTCTTCACGAAGTTCTCCATCACCGACGAGACGTGCTCGGTGTCGAGCCTGGTCACGTGGTAGGCGGAGTTGGCGCATTCCGTGAGGAGCAGGCGGGCGAGCGGCACCATGCCGCGGCCGCGCACCAGGGTCTCGTCCTCTACGATCATGCCCACCGCGGCGGCGCCGGCTATCAGGCCGTGGCGGCGGCGGTCGAAGGGCAGCGCGGCCTCGGACACCTTGTCCTTGGTGGTCGCGGTGCCGGAGGCGAGGAAGCCGGGCATCGTCCAGGCCTGCATCTCGCGGTTGGTCACGTCGTCGGCGGCTATCACCACGACGCGCTTGCACTTGCCGGCGCGTATCCAGCTTTCGGCAATGTGCACGGCCTCGGTTGTGGAGGCGCAGGCGGCGCTTATGTGTATGGCCGGGCCCTTGGCGCCGGTCCACTGCGCGAACTGCGAGTCCGCTATCGGTATCACCTTCAGCAGGAAGTTCTGGCTGAAGGCGTAAGGGTCCTTGGAGTTGAAGTGCGGCAGGTTCTTCTGCAGCCAGTCCCTGAGCTCGGCCTTGTCGCTCTCGTGCGGCAGCTTGTCGACGATGGAATGGTACAGCTTCCACATCTGGTCGGCGCTGCGGCCGGCGTACTTGTGGTTGAAGTAGCCCGCGGCTTCCTTTATCAGCTGTTCGGTGGCCGGGAAGGCCGAGGCGAACACCACGCCGGTCTCGGAGGCCACCGGCTCGGGCAGGGCCCACTTCTCGGGCAGCCAGCCGCCGGTGGTGGTCTTCTTGTAATAGTGCACCATCGGCAGGCCGGCGTCCTTGAGCGCCAGTATGCCGGCGCCTATGGCCATCTTGAACGGGGTACCGAGGGCCTTGGCCACTGTATGCGGCAGGCCGAACTCCTTCTCTATGTCGAAGTGAGCCACGCGGGCGGACAGCTTTATAGCGTGGTCCACGGATTCGATCTTCTCGATGCGGTGGTCGCCCGTCGGGGACTTCACCACGCGCACGATGTTCTTGTCCACCTGCTCCGCGCGCCACTCGCCCGGTATGGACTCTATCATGTTCTTGCCGGCCAGGATCTCGTCGAGGTTCCGCTCGCGGAACATGCTGTCCCAGGTGCCGGGCGTGCCGCCCGCTATGCCCGAGACCGCTATCGGGTTGAAGTTGAAGCCGTAATGCTCGGCGAAGGCCGCCTGCCCGGCGGGCAGCGCCGCGCCGGAAGCCGGGGCCGCGGAAACGGATACCGCGCCGGTCTCTTTAAGCGCCCAGTTCTGATAATACGGGTTGAAGAACCTGCCGCCCTGTTTCGGGGCCTTGCCGTCCCAGTTCACCGGTATGCCCAGGGCCGTCATGTTGGCCAGCAGGTCGTTGAACTCGGTGATGCCGCCGCGCTTGGGGTGGTTGGAGGCCAGCACGGTGATGTCGCCCTTGTCCTTCAGCGTCGACGTGGCGAAGGCGCTGAGCACGCGCTTGGGGCCGCACTCTATGAAGGTGCGCACGCCTTCCGCGTACATGCGTTCGAGCTGCTTTATGAACTCCACGGGGCTCGTCATCTGCTTTATCAGCATGTCGTATATGCCCTGGGTGTCCGTCGGGAAGAAGTCCGCGGTGACGTTGGACAGGATCTTCATGTCCGCGGCCTTTATCGGTATGTTCTGCAGGAAGTTGCGGTAAGGCCCCATGGCCGGCGCCACTATCTCGGAGTGGAAGGCGTGCGAGACCGGGATCTCCCCCGCCTCTATGCCCATGGCCTTGAAGTGCTGCACGGCCTGCTCCACCGACTTCGCCTCGCCGGCGATCACGGTCTGCAGCGGGCAGTTCTTGTTGGCGCAGATGACGTAGCCGGGGATCTTCTTGAGTTCCACGTCCACCTTGTCGCAGCCGAGGGCGATGGAGGCCATCTTGCCCGGGTCGGCCACTTTCACGCTGGACATCTCCTTGGCGCGGCTGGTGACGGCGCGCAGGCCGTTCTCGAAGGTGAAGATGCCGGCCGCGGTGGCGGCGGCGTACTCGCCGAGCGAATGGCCTATGGCCATGTCGGGCTTTATGCCGAACTCGCGGAACAGGCGGTACATCGCTATGTCCGCCGTCATCATCGACGGCTGGGTAAGCTGGGTCTGCTTTATGGCGGCCTCGCGCTTCGCGAGCTCTTCCTTGCCCTCGCCGGGCTTGGACCAGATCGCCTCGGTGAGCTTGATGCCTATCATCTTGTTAAGGATGACGTCGGCCTCGTCGAAGGTCTCCTGCACGGTCTGGTACTTGGCGGCCAGGTCCCTCATCATGTCCACGTACTGCGAGCCCTGGCCGGGGAACAGCAGGCCCACCTTGGCCTGGTTGGTGCCGGTCTTGAAGGTGTAGACGCCCTTCAGTTTGAAATTGAGCGGCGGCTCGGTCCAGGCCTCGGCCTTGGCGTTCTTCGCCATGAACTCTATCTTCTCGACGAGGTCCTTCGGGGACTTGGCCACTATGGAAACGCCCCAGGCTGCCTTCGCTTTGGTCATCGAAGGCTGGGCGTAGACGGACATCGGGTAGGCCTCGGGCCACTTCGAGAAAACGGCGGCGCTCTCGGCCTTGGCGTTCTTTATGACCTCGTCCGGGGTGGCCCCGGTGAAGGTGACGGCCTCGCCCTGTATGTTGGCGAAAGGCGCGCGCGGGTTCTCGACTATCTGCACGGGGACCGGGGCCTCGGCGGCGTCGGACGCCTTGGCGTATTTCTGGTGGCCGGGGCCGGTGTACTCTTCCATCAGCACGTGGAAGTTGGTGCCGCCGAAGCCGAACGACGAGACGTTGGCGCGGCGCAGGCCGTTCTTCTGCCACGGGCGGGCCTTGGTTATCACCTCGAAGGCCTCCGGGTCTATGCCGGGGTTCAGCTTGACGCAGTTTATGGAGGTAGGAAGGGTCTTATTGTGTATGGCGAGGGCGGTCTTTGCTATGGCCACCGCGCCGGCGGCGGCCTTGCTGTGGCCTATCTGGGACTTCACCGAGGTGAGGCCCAGCTTCTTGCCGTTGCCCATATACGGGCCGAAGATCTCTTTCAGCACGGTCACCTCGGCGGCGTCGCCCACCTTGGTGGCGGTGCCGTGGGCTTCCACGAAATCCACGTCGCCGGGGCCGTAGTCCACCTCGGCGAAGCCGTTCTCCACGGCTATCTTCTGGCCTTTCGGGTTGGGCGCGGTTATGCCCTTGCCCTTGCCGTCGGAGGAGGCGCCCACCGCGTTGATGAGCGCGTAGATCTTGTCGCCGTCGCGCTCCGCGTCGGACAGGCGCTTCAGCAGGTAGATCACCACGGCCTCGGCCATCACGAAGCCGTTGGCCCGCTCGTCGAAGGCGTAGGAGCCGTCGGCGGAGAGCGCGCCTATCTTGCAGAACTTCACGAAGGCGGCGGGGCTCATCATCTCGTCGGCGCCGCCGGCCACGGCCATGTCGAACTTGCCGGAGCGCAGACCCATTACCGCGTAGTCCAGCGCCGCCATCGACGAGGCGCAGGCCGCGTCCATCGTCATGTTGGGGCCGTTGAGGTTGAAGACGTTGGCTATGCGGCCGGCGGTCACGTTGGAGAGCTCGCCGGGCATGGTGTCCTCGGTGATCTTTATGATGCCGTTGTCCACGCCCGCCTCGAACTCGGCTATCAGGGCTTCCTGCTTGTCGCGGGGCAGGGCGGCGAAGGTCTGCGTCTTCTTCAGCAGGTCCTCGTTGTAGAACTTATAGACGCGCAGGTCGGTCATTTCCTTGCGGTTGGCGCCCATGGCGTTGCCCAGCACGGCCGCGGTGCGCCTGGGGTCGAAGGGCTTCTTATCGTAGCCCGAGTCCTCCAGCGCCATGCGGACGGCCTCTATGGTCATCTGCTGCAGGCGGGAGATCTGCGCCGCGCTCTGGGGCGGTATCTTGTACTTTATGGAATCGAACTTGAAACCTTCTATGAAGCCGCCTATCTTGGAATAGGTCTTGTCCGCGGCCTTATGGTCTTCCGAAAAATAGAG
>CALMZU010000185.1 GCA_937870775.1 uncultured Elusimicrobia bacterium | reverse complement strand
CGCGGCGGGTAGTAGTTTATCGTCACCTTGTGGTACAGGTCCTTGTACAGGTCCGGGTAGGTGCGGGGCTGCAGTATGCTCTCAAGCACCGAGAGTTTGCTGACTTCCTTGGTCTTGAACGAGGCCGGATCGTCGAGCACTTCGCCGTCGCGGTTGCCGAGGATGTTAGTGGAGAACCAGCCGCGTATGCCGAGTGCGCGGGACTTAAGGCCAGGGGCGAGGATGGTCTTCATCAGAGTCTGGCCGGTCTTGTAGTCTGACCCGGCCAGCGGCACGCCGTTCTGTTTCGCCAGGTCCAGCATGGCGGGGACGCTGACGCCCAGGTTGGGCGCGCCATTAATAAAAGGCACTCCGCACTTGAGCGCGGCCCAGACATAGAGCATGGAGGGAGAGATAGCCGGGTGGTTCTCTTTCATCCCTTTCTCGAACCGGGCGAGAGAGGAGTGGACGGCCTGTTCCTTGATGTAGGTTTCGGTAGAGGCGCACCAGATCATTACCACCCGTTCCAGGCGGTTCTTCTTTTTGAAGGCCTGTATGTCCGCGACGAGCTGAAGCGCGAGTTCATATTTGTTCTTGCCGTGTTTGATGTTAGGGCCGGTAAGGTTCTTCACGTATTTCTGGTCGAAAACCGCGGGCATGGGCCGCAGCGTCGCGAGCCTGGGGCGAAGGGCCTCTATCTGGGGCGCCTCCAGCACCGCCGCCTTCAGGGCTGATTCATGCAGGTCCTCCTCGAAGATATCCCAGCCGCCGAACACTATGTCCTCAAGGTCAGCCAGCGGCACGAAATGCTTTATCAACGGGTGCTTCTTCTCGGTGCGTTTTCCAAGGCGTATGCGCCCCATTTGCGTCAGGGAGCCTATTGGCCTGCCTGCACCGGACTTTATGGCCTCTATCCCCCCCACGAGCGTTGTCGCGATGGCGCCGCAAAACCCCGGGATCAGTACCCCGAGCTTCCCTTTCGGGGACGGTATGTCGTTATTCTTCATTTTGTTGTCCTCCATTCATTTCCCGGCGCAATTCGCGCCTGGTATAAAGTATTCTCTGCAGAACCGTGTAATGCGACAGGCATAAGACCGCGATAATGCCTGCCGCCGGAAAGCCTGCCAGCGTGGCCGCCGCAATGATGACCAGCCGGGTAAGCCGCGCCCCCGCCCCGACGTCGCATTTGCCTTCAATTTCATTCTCCGCACGGGCTCTGGCATAGGAAACCGCTGCGGAGCCCATCAGCGCGAAAACCGTGAAGGCGGCCATTATCGCATTGCCGGCGGCGGCGTAATAGTACGCGAAAGCCATAAAAACGGCTCCCTCCGTATAGCGGTCCATCACCGAGTCCAGGAAGCCGCCGAAACGGCTTACCTGGCCGGAGTACTTTGCCAGAGAGCC
>CALMZU010000184.1 GCA_937870775.1 uncultured Elusimicrobia bacterium | reverse complement strand
CCGGCAATTGCGAACGGCGGAAATAATGCAGGCCGTAGCGCAGCGTGCCCGAAAGCGAAAAATTGGGATAGGGGTTCTTTTTGCCGCCGAAGAGGCGGGCCAGCTGGGTGGCCGCTATGACGGCCGGCGCGCGCAGGTTGACTGACGGCAGCCTCCGCCAGGCGCCGCTGTTGAGAAGGGCGAGCGTGAGGCGGCCGCCCAAGAGCGTCGACAGCAGGGTGAGATTGCGCAGCCGCGAGCGTTCCGCCGTGTAACTGTGGCCGCCGTGGGCGTAAAGCCGGCGTTCGCGCCCGTCCTCCACGGCGGCGCGGCCGGCGGCGTCCAGGAGGCCGGCCGCCTGCGCCTCGTCGGCTATGCGCGTGCCGGGGTAGTAGCGCAGCCAGTTCACGTCGTGGAAGCCGGCCGGGTTGCGCGCGGCGAATACGGCCACGGCCTTCAGTTCGGCCTCGTCCTGGCCAGGAAGTCCGAAGATGAAATTGGTGTAGACGAAGATCCCCGCCGCGTCCAGCAGGGCCAGGGCCCGCCGCACTTCCCCGTCGGTCTCGGCGCGCCCCAGCGTCTCGCGGCGCAGTTTTTCCGAGACGGTCTGTATGCCTATGGTGACGGCCGAACAGCCCGCCTGCCTGAGCAGCTCCGCGCTTTCGGCGTCGACGTGGGACGGGTGCACGTTGCAGAAGAAAGGCAGGCCGACCTGCGCCTTGTAGAGCGGCAGAAATTCGCCCAGCCACGCCTTGTCCGAGATAAAAAGGTCGTCGCAGAAGGAGACCCGGCCGAAACCGTATTTAGCTTTGGCCGCGGCCAGCTCGGCCGTTACCGAGGCGGGCGAGCGGCGCCTTACGTATTGCCCTTTCACGCCGAGGGCGGCGTATTTGCGGCGCACCGAGTTGTTGTGGCAATAGGCGCAGGCGTTTGGGCAGCCGCGGCCGGTGACGATGGAATAGGAATCGGTTATGAAGCCCGGATACTCGGCGTAAAAAAGGTCCTTGTCCGGCGGCGGCAGGGCGTCCAGGTTTTCCAGCAGCTCAACGGGGTTCTTCACGGTTTCTGTCCCGCGGCGAAACCAGATATTGGGCACGCCGTCGGGCTGAAAGCCTTTCTCGAGGGCGGCGCACAGCGCCGGCAGGGCCAGTTCGCCTTCGCCCACGCAGACATAGTCTATTTCCGGCCGCTGCAGCGCGGCCTCCGGCGAGACGGTGACGTGCACGCCGCCGAACACGGTGGGCGCGCCGCCCAGCCGCTTGATCTCGGCCGCGGCTTCCAGCGCCCAGCCGTAATAGTCGGACTCGGGCGAGAAGGCCACCAGGTCCGGCTTCAGGGCCATGGCCCGGCGCGCGGCCCGCCTGGCGCTGGCGGCCTCGGCGCCTCCGGTATCCAGCCTGAAAGAGCTGAACAGCAGCGGCTCGTAGACCAGCGCCGCCGCGTGCCCGCGCGCTTTCAGCGCCGAGGACAAATGCTCCACGCCCAGGCTCTCGGTGGCGCAGCGTATGAAGACTACCTTCATGCGCCTCCCGCGCGCGCGTCCAGCCAGGGCCGGCAGACCTCGTTTATCAGGCGCTCGTAATAGCGCCGCGACATGGCGGATACCTGCGCGTCGCCGTAGCTGCGGCGGGCGAAGAAAAGATAGGAATCCACGAAAGCGATATGGAAACAGAACCCCTGCGTGTTCAGCAGGGCGTTCTTGAAAGGGATCAGCAAGTCGGAGGGTTCGGTGAAGGTGGCCTTGTGCTCGGCCTTCAGGTGGCGGCGGTCCAGCAGGCCCAGCTCCATGGCCTCGTAGTCGGAGCGGGGAGTGTCGAACACCGGGCTTTCAAGGGTCATGCCGTAAGGCCCGTAAAGTTTGCGCTGCAGCGCGTCTATGCCGCCCGGAGTCTGGTCGGGGAACATCGGCATCAGGCGGCTGGCGCCGGTGGCCGAATGCTTGATGCCGTTCTGCAGGTTGTAGCGCACCAGCGCCGTGTGCATGGCCAGTTTGCAGACGCCGCAGAAATAGTGGTTCAGAAAAGGCTCGCTTTTTACGTCGCGCAGCAGCCGGCCCTGCAGCCTGAGGAAAAGGCCCGAGGTGTTGCCCCAGGCGTGGCTGAATTTAGTGGCCGGGTATTTGGCGCGCAGCCGGTCCTCGCTCTTGCGCGAGGCGCCTATATGCCAGGTGGCGTAATGTTTGAACGTTACCAGGTCCACCGCCGCATAGGCGGCGGCCAGCTTGGCGGCCGCCAGCGTGGAGTCGGCGCCGCCGGAAAAGAGCAAACTTACTCGGTCATTCATAGTTCCTCCCCGGTCAGATTGCAGGCCGGCAGCGCTGCGCAGCAACCGGAAAACTTCTTCAGCAGGCCGGGCAGCGGTTCTTTCAGCGCGTTGCCCAGCGGCTTGGGCGAGGCGTAGCAGCCCAGCAGGTCCCCGTCGGGCTTCATGTAGACGGAAAGGCCTTTGCGCATCGAGCATTCCACCCGCCCGCTCATGAAATCGAACAGCGGGCTTTCGGAATATACGAAAGGGTAACGGGCCATCAGGTCCCCGAAGAAACGGGCCTTGTTGGCCGGGCTCATCAGTTCGCGCGAGCGGCCGGCCAGCTTGCCAGAATGCACCGGGAACATCACCCTGACGGCGTCGGCCCCGAGGGCGGAGGAAAGTTTTATGACCTCTTCCAGCGAGCCGTTGGCTATGCGGCGGTCGGTGGCGTAGGTGGAGACCACGCAGGGGATGCCGGCGGCCGCGCAATGGCGCACGGCGGCGGCGGCCCTGTCGAAACAGCCGGGGCTGGCGCGCAGGCGGTCGTGCGCCCTGGCTTCGGCGCTGTCTAGGCTTACGTTTATAATGGTGATGCCTGCGGCCTTCAGGACCGCGGCGCGCGGCGCGTCCAAGAGCAGGCCGTTGGTGTCGAGCGAGACGCTCATGCCGCGGGAGGCGGCCAGCGCCACGGCTTCCTCCAGCCCGGCGTAAAGCAGCGGCTCGCCGCCGGTGAGGCCCAGCTTCACCACGCCGGCGCCGGCGGCCTGTCTTATGATATCCAGCAAAGCTTCGGCCGGCATTTCGGCCGCCCGCAGGTCGTCGGCGGAGCAATGCACGCAGCGGCACTGGCAGCGGTAGGTGACGGCCACCATCAGCGCCAGCGGGGTGCGGTCGCCGAGGACGGTCTTGCGGAAGGCGTACCGGGCCAGGCGGACGTAGGCTTTAAGGCCGGCCCGTCGCACGAAAAGCTTTTCGAGCAGCAGCAGGCGGCCCGGCAGGCGCAGCAGGTTGGCGGCGGCGTTCATAGCGCGAGCCTCCGGCGCAGGGCGCCCAGCTGGTGGCTGACCACCAGCGTGAAGCCGGCCAGCATGCCGAAGGCTTCGTTGAGCGAGCGCAGGCCGAACAGGCGTTTTAGGATATAGCGGGGCCGCAGGTAGTAGCCGCGCGTAAAGCGCTCCATCAGCGCCGCCAGCTCGGCGCGGCTCAGTTCGGACATCTGGGCCAGCGGCGTCTTTTCGGCGTAGACGGTGATGTAGTCGGCGCCTTTCACGGCGGCCGGGTCCACTTTTTTTTGCGCCACGGCCAGGTCGAAATAGTCGGAGCCCACGCTGGGCACCAGCGAAGAGAACATCACGTAATCGGTGTCCAGCTCCACGGCGAAGCGGTAGGCCGCCCAGGCGCTTTCGCGGGTCTCTCCGGGCGCGCCTATCATGAAGGCCGCGTTGACGCGCACGCCGTATTTCTTCGCCAGGGCCACGGTGCGGCGCACCTGGTCCTTGGTGATGCCCTTCTTCATGGCGTCGAGCATCTCCTGCGTGCCGGCTTCCACGCCCAGCAGCACGCGGCGGCAGCCGGCCCCGCTCATGGCGGCGAACAGCTCCTCGGTCATATTGTCGGCGCGTATATTGCAACTCCAGACTATGTCGAGGCCGCGCTGTCTTATGAGTTCGCAGATCTTCAGGGCGTGGGCCGGCAGGCAGGTGAAGGTGCTGTCCTCGAACTGGAACTCCCCGACGCCGCGCTTGCGGTGCAAAAACTCTATCTCGTCCACGGCGTCGCCGGGGTCGCGCACCTTGACCGCCGGATAACAGAAGGAATGGCTGCAGAAAGCGCAGGCGTAGGCGCAGCCGCGCATGGTCAGCACCGAGGCGGCCGGCCTGTCGGTGACAGCGCGGGTGCTGGCCAGATAATAGTCCCCGAAGTCGGCCAGGTCCCAGGCCGGCCAGGGCAGGGCGTTGATGTCGGCGACGCCGGGCCTGGCCGCGGTGCGCAGCACGGCGCCGTTCCTTTTGAAGGCCAGCCCGGCCACGCCGTCCAGCGGGCGCCCGGCGGCCAGGGCGTCGGCCAGCTCTACGATGGTGCGTTCGCCCTCGCCTATCACGGCGATGTCGAGCGCCGGCGAGGCCAGCGTAAACTCGGGCAAATAGCTGGCGTGTATGCCGCCCACTATGGTCGGCAGCGCCGGGCGCGCGGCCTTTATGGCGGCGGCCAGCGCGCCGACCTCGTCGATATTGGCGGTGTAGGAAGCGAAGCCGACGGCCCCGGGGGCGTAGTTTTCGACGGCCTTGAGCAGTTCGGGGACCGACAGCGGCCTGGCGTAAAGGTCCAGCAGCGCGGCCTCGTGCCCGGCGGCCCGCAGCGCCGCGGCCAGGTACAGCAGGTTGAGCGGCGGCATGCAGCCCCGCGACCGCATCTGGTAGCGGGCCATGTTCTTAAGCGGCGGGGAGATCAGCAGTATTTTCATCGGTCGCGGAACAGAAAAGAGAGAACGGCCGCTGCGTGGCGCGCGGCCAGATTCAGCCAGCGCGGCGAAAGCAGCCTGCAGGCCAGGTAGCCAGGCCTGAGGTAATAACCCTTATAGGCGCCGCGTATATATTCTATTAATTCGCCCGGGGTGAAACCACAAGGCTTTACCAGGGGCTCGGTATTGTCGGCCGCGTCGAAGAGGGCGGCTTCGTCGGCCAGCAGCAGGCCCTCCTTCGCGGCTTTTTCCATCAGCGCGGTGCCGGGGAAGGGATGCGGCACCGCGAAAAAGACGAAATCGGCGTCTATCCTTTTCACCTCGGCCAGTGTTTTGTCCAAAAAGGCGCGGTCCTCGCCGGGCCAGCCCAGCAGGTAATAGGCGCGGGTCTCAAGGCCGGCGGCCTTGGTCAGGCGCACCGCCTCGGCGGGGCCCGGCGCGCCGGGCTTGTAGCCTTTGTTCATGGCCCAGGCGCTTTCCGGCAGCGCGGCGTCCACGCCGTAGGCGATGGAGAAGCAGCCTGCCCCGCGCATGGCGGCCAGCAGCTCGGCGTCCACCAGGTCGGCGCGCGTCATGCAGGACCATGTGAGGTCCAGCGCGGCCTCCTTGAGCAGAGCGCAAAGGGCCATGACCCTGGCGCGGTCCAGCGTAAAAACGTCGTCCTGGAAACTTATCTCCCGTATGCCGTAGACGGAGACCAGCGACCTTATCTCGGCCAGCGTGACCGCCGGCGACTGGGCGCGGTGTGCTGTGCCGGAGATCTTGGAGCAGAAGGCGCAATTGAAGGGGCAGCCCCGCGAGGTGACCATGGTGGTGACCGGCCGCCGCAAATAGCCGGCCGGCGAGGGTTTGTAAAGCCGCAGGTCCACCAGGTCCCGCGCCGGCGGCGGCAGCTGATCCAGGTTTGGCGGCGCGGCCGGGGCGCTGCGTTTCAGAGTTTTGCCGTCGAGCCGCGCCAAAGAGGGCACCTGGTCCAGGCTGGCCCCGGCCTGCAGCGCGCGCGCCAGTTCCAGAAATGGCAGCTCGCCTTCGCCGGCTATCGCCGCGTCGGCGGTGTCCAGGCAGGTGTCGGGCCGCAGCGTGGCGTGCGGGCCTCCGGCCGCGATGAAGACCCCGGGCACGGCCGCTTTTACCGCGCGCGCGGCCGCCTTGGAATTGGAAAGGTTGCCGGTATAGAAAGTGAAGCCGGCCAGGTTTGGCCTGAAGGCCGCGGCTTCCCGGCCTATGTCGCCGGCGGTCAGGCCGAGGGCCGGGGCGTCCAGCACCTCCACCACGGCGCCGGGCAGGCCGGCGCGCAGCGAGGCCGCCACGTAGAGCAGGCCCAGCGGCGGCAGCTTGAGGCCGGCTTTCCTGAAAGGGTTGTGCGCGGAGAAACCGTGCGGCGGGTTGACCAGAAGTATCCTCACCTGCGCCTCCCGAACAGCCGCCCGGCCAGCGGCAGTTTACGCCGGAAGACCATGGCCGCGCCCCAGAACAGCTGGCCTATTTCCTGCGGCGAACGCAGCGCCAGCAGCCGTTCCAGCAGGTAAGCGGGCCGGCGGTAGAAGCCGGTGTTGAACTCCTCCATCAGCTCCAGCAGCCTGGCCGGGGGGATCTCGCACAGGCCCACCGGGCCGCTGCGCTCCGACTGCAGCATCAGGTAATGGGAGCCGCGGTAATTCTTGACGTCTATCTTGCCCTCGCGGCGGGCGCGGTCGAAAAGTTCGGAGCTGACGCTGGGCACCAGCGCCGAGAACATGGCGTAATCCGGGGCCAGGCGCAGCGCGAACTCGTAGGTTTCCCTGGCCGTGGCCTCGGTCTCGCCGGGCACGCCTATCACGAAGGAGGCCGTCACGCGCATGCCGTGCGCGCGGGCCAGCGCCACGGCGCGGCTGGCCTGTTCCAGGTGCAGGCCCTTCTTCATGGCCAGGGAATTCAGGATCTTCTCGGAGGCGGACTCCACGCCGATGAAGACGCGCCGGCAGCCGGCGGCGTACATCTCCGAGAAAAGCTCGGGGCTGGCCGTGTCGGCGCGCACGTCGCAGTTCCAGACCAGGTCCAGTTTGGCCGCGCGCATACCGCGGCAGATCTCCATGACGCGCGCCGGGTCGGCGGTAAAGGTACAGTCCTCGAAGCGCAGTTCTTTTACGCCGTATGTCCCGGCCAGCAGCGCTATCTCCCGCACCACGTCGGCCGCGGCGCGTTTGCGCGAGGAGCCGGCGTAGCCGTAATGGTGGGTGCAGAAGGAACAGCGGTAGGCGCAGCCGCGCGCCGTGAGCACCGAGGCCTTGCGGCCGCGGGTGACGGCGCGGTTGGGCGCCAGGCTGTACACGTCGAGGTCGGCCAGGTGCCAGGCGGGCAGCGGCAGCGCGTCCAGGTTTTGCGCCAGGGGCCGCGGCTGGTTGCGCACCAGGCCGCCTTCGCCGCGGAAGATCAGCCCCTTTATGGAGGACACCAAAGCGCCGGCGGCCAACTCGGCCAGGGTTTCCTCGCCCTCGCCGGCCACGGCGTAATCCACTTCGGGCGCGGCCAGGCATTCCTCGGGCAAAAAGCTGGCGTACAGCCCGCCCAGCACCGTCTTTACGCCGGGGACGGCGCGCTTTAACAGGCGGCACAGCGCGTAGACCTCGTCCATGTTCTGCGAATAGGTGGCGAAGCCGGCCAGGTCGGGCTTGAAGGCCTCGGCGCCGGCCAAAACCTCGCGCTCGTCGAGCGGCGCGGCGTAAAGGTCCAGCAGCTGCACGGCGTGGCCGTCCTGCTCCAGCCTGGCCGCCAGATACAGCAGGTTCAGCGGCGGCATATAATTGCCCAGGCGCCGTTCCAGCGTGTCGGCCCGGTAGGGCGGGTTGATCAGCAGAACTTTCATCGGTCCGACTGCTCCTTGCGGTAAACGTCGCAGCCGCCGCAGGCTTCGGGCTGAAGAGCGTAGAAATCCGGTTTTTCCCTGTACAGTTCGGCCAGCGGCTTTTCCAGCGCGCTGCCCCAGGCCAGCTTGCGCAGGCAGAAGCAGGGCGACACGCGGCCTTCTACGTCTATGAACAGGTGGTCGTCCGAGGTGAGGCAGAAGCGGCCGCCAGCCGAGGCCAGGTCCATGGGGAGGTTGAAGGAATTGTTGTTCCACACCCGCACGCCGCGCCCCGCGGCCGCGGCCCTGGCGGCCGCCAGTATCGCCCGCTCTTCGTCGGGGTTGGGCCTGGGCGGCCGGTCTTTTTCGGGGAAAAGGTGCGGGGTCAGGCGGTTCAGGTTCAGTATTGCGGCGCCGGCCCCGGCGGCCAAATCCAGCACGCGCAAAGCCTGCGCCCCGGAGATCATGACGGCCTGCAGCCGCAGCTCCGACGGGAACCCCAGCCGGCGGTTGAGCGCGCCCAGCGCGCGTATATTGCCGGCTGTCGCGGCGCAATCCGGGTGGTAGAAAGGGCCGGCGTCCTCGGTGTCGTCGATGGACACCGAGACGCGGTCAGCCAGCCGCCCCGCCAGCAGGCGGCCGAACAGCGCCGGGTCCCAGCGCAGCAAATTGGTGGAGATATTGGCGCGCGCGCCGGGGAAGGCCTTTTTAAAGGAGGCCAGTATTTGTTCCAGGTCGGGGTTCAGCAGTATCTCGCCGAGCCCGACGAAGTTGACGTAGGCCGGACCGGCGGCGCCGTAGGCTTCCAGCAGCCTGCCCCGGATCTTCTCGAAGGTGCCGGCGGACATGACGGCCGGTTTCAGGCCGAGGCGGCCGCGGAAACACATGCCGCAGGCCGCGTCGCAGGCCGTGGATAATTCTATGGCGAGGTCGCGCGGCGGGAAGGCGCAGCGGCGGGTGACCAGCCTGAGGAATTTGCCGGCCAGTTGCGGCAGGCTTTTGTCCGAATACATGATGTTATTATACCCAGTTTTAACGCAGTTCGGCGGCCAGCGCTTCCGAGGTGGAAAGCCGCGGGTTCCAGCCCAGCGCGCGCAATTTTGAAACGTCGTGTTCCCAGTCCGAAACCGCCTCTTTGAAAGAGCCGTTCTCGGCCAGGTAATTGAAGGCCGGGAATGCCAGGCCCGCGGCGCGGCCGGCGGCCTGGCAGGCCTTCGAGGCCAGGCCCAGCGGCCGGGCGGGGACCTTGAGTACGAGCGGCTTTTTGCCGAGGGCCGCGGCGGAGAAGGCCGCCAGGTCGGACCAACTGCTGGAGCCTTCGCTCACCGTATAGGTGCCGCCGCCGGCGCCGCGGCCGGCCAGCAGCAGTAGCGCGTCCACCAGGCTTTCCGCCCAGCAGACCGAAAGTTTGTTGAGGCCGCGGCCGGGCAGGGGCAGCAGCCCGCGGCGCACCGCCGAGAAGAAGAGGCTCCAGCTCGGAGAATCCTTGCCGTATATCATCGCCAGGCGCGCCGTCACCAGCCTGCAGGGCGAGGCCGCCAGGCCTGAGCGGACGGCGTCCTCTCCGGCCAGTTTGGACCGGCCGTAAAGGGTGAGGGGGGCGCAGGGGGAATCCTCGCGCAAAGCCAGGCCCGGGCCCTGGGCCGCTATGCTGCCCAAATGCACGAACACCCCGGCCCCGGCGGCGGCCGCCGCCGAGGCGGCGTTGCGGGCCCCGTCGGCGTTGACGGAAAAAAAAGCTTTTTCCAGGCCCGCGCGCGCAACGGCCAGGCCGCGGGGCCGCACCAGCGCCGCGCAGTGGAATACGGCGTTCATGCCGTCGGCGGCCCTTTTGAGGCTTTCTTTGTCCAGCAGATCGCCGCGCGCAGTTTCGGCGCCGGAAAGTTCCGGCGGCACGGGGGAGCCCGGGCGCAGCAGGCAGCGCAGCTGCGCGCCGTCGGCCAGCAGCCGGGCGGAAAGCCGCCGGCCTATGAAACCGGAGGCGCCGGTTATAAGTATCTTTCCTCTCATCTATCGGTTATTTTAGCAAGTATGAAGTGGGCGTAGAGGCGCGCGAAACGCCGGGTGTGGAAATCCAGCTTTTGCCCGCCCAGCGCGCGGGCCAGGGCCCGCAGCGGCAGGCCG
This sequence comes from uncultured Elusimicrobia bacterium, assembly GCA_937870775.1. Classification (GTDB taxonomy): domain Bacteria; phylum Elusimicrobiota; class Elusimicrobia; order Elusimicrobiales; family UBA9959; genus UBA9959. The sequence continues at coordinate 1,259 of CALMZU010000184.1, read as the reverse complement.
CCGCAGAAAGCGAAAAAGCCGGGCCGCGCGGCGAAATAGCCGCGGGCGAAGGTTGGCAGGCGCGGCAGCAGGGTGAGCAGCGAGGCCCAGGCGCGCTGCCTGGCCGGCGGCAGCGGCGAATACCCCGCCGGGCGCATAAGCCCGCCTGGCGGCACCGGCGCGCCGGGATAGGCCGCGGCCAGGCGGGTGCCGGGATACATGCGCAAAAAGAAGACCTCGTTGCGGTCCGGCGCGCAGCCGGCGTAAAAAGAGGCCAGGGCGGCCAGTTCGGCTTCGCTCTCGTCGGGCAGGTCCAGTATATTGTCGCAGACCACGTATATGCCGGCCGCTTTCAGCGCCTTTATGGCGGCGGCAATATCGGCGTTGGCGGCGGCGCGGCCAAGCAGGGAGGCGCGGCGCTCCTCGTCGAAGCGCTGCACGCCCAGCTGCACCTTGAAGCAGCCGGCCGCGGCCAGCGCCGCGGCGGCGCCGGCCAGCCTGGCGTCGGGGAAGGCGAAACAGGAAAATGGCAGGCCCACTTCGGCGCGGTAAAGCGGCAGGAAATGGGCGAGCCAGGCGTAGTCGGAATTGAACACCTCGTCGGTGAAATGGACGAAACCGGCCCCGGCGCGGGCGGCCGCCTCAAGTTCAGCGGCGGCGTTCTCCGGAGAGCGGCGGCGCAGGCGCGGCACGCCCGAGCCTTTGTAAAGCGCGCCGTAGACGCTGTTGCAGCAGTAGGCGCAGGCCTGCGGGCAGCCGCGCGAGGCCGAGGCCAGGTAGCCGGAACCGTATACCGGGGCGGCCGAGCGGAACAGGTCCTTGTCCGGCGCGGGCAGGGCGTCGAGGTCCGCCGGCGGCGCGGGCGGCGGACCTTTCACCACGGCGCCGCCTTCCTTGCCCCAGACCCCTGGCGGCAGCGGCCCGCCTGAGCGCGCCAGCAGCGCTGGCAGCGACTGGTCGGCCTCGCCGAGGAAGACGTAGTCCACGCAGGGGTTGGCCAGCGTGCCGGCCGGGTCCGACGAAGGGTGTATGCCGCCGAACAGCACCTTGGCCCCGGTGCGGGCCCTGGCCGCGGCGGCCATGGAGAGGGCCCACGGCAAAGTATCGGTGAAGACGGAGAAAGCTATATAGTCCGGCGCGAAGGCCGCGGCCTCGTCGAGAACGCGGTCCCTGCGGCTGAAGAACCGGGCCAGCGCCGGCACGCGCCAGAAGCCGGCCTCGTCGAAAAGACAGGGGTCGATGACCAGCCGCGTCTCGTGACCGGCCTTCTTCAGGGCGGC
>CALMZU010000183.1 GCA_937870775.1 uncultured Elusimicrobia bacterium | reverse complement strand
CCGCGCCACTTCTGGTACCTGGCCAAACGCTTTTACCACTGGATACTGATGTAGGAGAAAGAAAATGAAAATTCTCGTGACAGGTTCGGGCGGTCTTATCGGCAGCGAGGTGGCCTCCTATTTCGCCGCCAAGGGGCACCAGGTGCACGGCGTGGACAACAACATGCGCGCCGACTTCTTCGGCCCGCAGGGCGACACCACCTGGAGGCAGAAGCAGCTCGCCGAGAAGCACCCCACCTTCAAGGCGCACAAGCTCGATATACGCGACAGGCAGGCCGTGCTGAAATGCCTCGAGGAGCTGCGCCCCGAGGCCATCGTGCACACCGCCGCCCAGCCCAGCCACGACCTGGCCGCCTCCCGCCCGTTCGACGATTTCGACGTGAACGCGGTCGGCACGCTGAACATGCTGGAGGCCGCGCGCCGCTACGCGCCCAAGGCCCCGTTCGCCCACATGTCCACCAACAAGGTCTACGGCGACGCCCCCAACGAGATAAAGCTCAAGGAGCTCGCCAAGCGCTGGGACTACGACGACCCGGCCTACGAGCGCGGAATAGCCGAGGATTTCCGCATAGACCGCTCGAAGCATTCCATCTTCGGCGCCTCCAAGGTGGCCGGGGACGTGATGGTGCAGGAGTACGGCCGCTATTTCGGCATGTACACCTGCTGCCTGCGCGGCGGCTGCCTTACCGGCCCCAACCACTCCGGCGTCGAGCTGCACGGCTTCCTGAGCTACCTGATGAAGGTGAACGTCACCGGCGGCGTCTACAAGGTGTTCGGCTACAAGGGCAAGCAGGTGCGCGACAACATACACTCGCACGACGTGGCGATGTTCATAGAGCGCTTCATAGAGAAGCCGCGCTCGGCCGAGGTGTACAACCTCGGCGGCGGCCGCGGCAACGCCTGCTCCATACTGGAGGCCTTCGAACTGGCCCAGGCCGCCACCGGCAAAAAGATGAACTACGAGTACGTCGAGAAGAACCGCGAGGGCGACCATATCTGCTACATCTCCAACCTGGACAAGATGCGCGCGCATTACCCCGGCTGGGACATAACCGTGCCGCTCAACGGCATCTTCGAGCAGATAGCCGCGGCCTGGAAGGAGCGTTCCGCCAAATGAAGGTACTGATAACCGGCGCCTGCGGCTACCTCGGTTCTCGCGCGGCGGCCCACCTGGCCGCCTCTCTGCCCGGCCTGAAGCTTTACGGCATAGACAACCTTTCCCGCCGCGGCTCGGAAAGCAATTTGCCGGCGCTGAAAAAGCTCGGCATGAAGGTCTTCCACGGCGACATACGCTCGCAGTCGGACACCGACGCACTGCCGCCGGCGGACTGGGTGCTGGACTGCGCCGCCAACCCGTCTGTGCTGGCGGGCTCCGGCTCGCTGAGCGACACCTCGTCGAGGCAGTTGCTGGAGAACAACCTGGGCGGCACCGTGAACCTGCTC
>CALMZU010000182.1 GCA_937870775.1 uncultured Elusimicrobia bacterium | reverse complement strand
GGGATTTCAAAAGAAAGGTCCCTGACGGCGGTATTATAAACTGCCCCTAATAAACGCGGGCGCTTATAGGTTTTCTCCACATCCTTGAAAGAAACTATATTGTCGGTCATTTTATTCTTCGCTCCCTACCGCACAAAACTTCGGACCTGATAATTACTCTCTGTTCCGGCGCCCCTTACCCGCTCCACGCCCGCCGCCCTGTCCGGGGTTAACGGCCCCGCCGGAAGCCTTTGTAAAAAAACCGGCAGGAGACAGGGTATTGGCCGCAGCATTTTCCTTAATGGTTTTTTCAGGATCGAACTCCAGCCCGGCCTCGGCCACGCGGGCAAGCATGGCAGTATAATCCAGCCCGAGTTTCTCGGCTAACGCGCCCAGCGTTAAAAGCTCGGCGTGCGGCATGGGAGCTCGCTGGCCGTCCTTTACCCAGCTTTCCTGCATACGAGTCCCGAAACTAAGCGCCTGGGCGAAAGGAGGAACGTCCAGAACGGACCCGGCACTGAGAAATATGAACAGAGCCAGGGAAACGAAGAGTTCAGTTTTATAATTGAACGCGGCTTGCGCCCGGCCGGAAAGGTAGGCCGCCAGCGGTTTAATATTAAAGCCCATATGGCACAGAATAAAAACAAGAAAAGCAAAACCCGTGATAATATGACAGGCGGTCCATTGTTCTTTGGTCATGGATAAAAAACTCCAGTTGACCCAGAAAGCGTCCCGGCCAAAAGGAGCTATATACAGAATTACACTGCTCATGATAAGCGATACAGTTGATAACGCCAGGGAAAGGCTGACGAAAACCCGGGTATTAAAACCATTCATTTATTAGTCCTCCTGAACCGCAAGTGCTGTGCCGCGGCTCCATGCCGTAAAATTCACCGTTCCGGCCGCTTGGGATCGCAGTAAACCCTGGCGTAAGCCCGGAAAAGGGCGGAACTTTTCCAGCCCGGCATACCCTTTACTGGCTTCTCAAAAAATACCCGCTTAAGCCGTGGCATTTCCTTAACCTCCTGCCAGTCCCCGGCCCTTTGCCGGCAGGCCTCGTCCCTCTTTCCATTGGCATAAAACCTCCCTATTTCCCCAGCCGCAGAACATGCGCGCCCAGCGGCACCCCGGCGCAATCCGCTATCATCGGGCACTTGGCCTTGAACAGGAACCAGACCGGGCGCGGGGCTTCGCTCAAGGTCTCGTAATTCCCTACCCCCTTGGCTATGACCAGTTCCGATCTTTTAAAGATGGCGGAAAAGGCGCGCGAGGTTTGCTCCAGTATCGTACCGGGAGCGTCCGAACCGTTATCTATGATCTTTACTATCTCATGCAGGCCGGCCGCCCGCGCGTCGGCCAGCAGGGCGTCGTTCAGCGCCGGCGCCCCGCGCACGGCCACCGTAACGCGCGCCGGGCCCAGCTCCTCTATGAGCAGCCTGTCGAAAACTATCTCACCGGCATTATCCGCTAGGTAAAGGATGGTGCCCGCCTTTTTAACCGCGCGCCGGAACGCCGCGAAGTTCCCGCGCAAAGGTTCGGTCATCGCCTGCCGCAGGGCCTTGCGCACCCCGGCCAGGCTGGGGTCACCGGCCCCGCCCATATCTATGATATTTCCCGCCACCGCCAGCCGCGCGGCCAGGCCCAGGCGGTCCGGCGCATTTTTAAGGGCGGCCCGCAATTCGGGCAGCAGGCGCAACGCCAGGAGGTTCTGGCTGTTCTTCGCCTTGAGGTAAGGATCCTTAACCCCGGTAGCACCTCGCAGATGCCGGTAGATACGCTGCCCCATGACCGGGGCCGGTTTGTTCATGTCCATATCGCCGCACCAGGTCATTACGTCGCGCAACAGCTTTTCGTGCACGGCCGGGTCCGCCGAGGACATCCGGGCCGCATCGAGCGCCTGGCGGAACAGGCAGGGTATGCAATCAAGCGTGGTTTTCATTTTTCTTCATCCTTGTAGTTTTAACGCGCAGCCCCAGGTTCAACTTGGCCGCTTTCCCGTGCATAATATGCAGGATGGTGGAATCCACTTTTCCCATGCCGATATTAGAGATATAAGCCAGGTTCTGTATGCTTTCTTCGGCTGTTCTGCCTATAAAACCTTCAGCCTCGGTAATGCCGTAGCCGCAGGTAGCCATGTAAGCCGAGCGGATGGATGAATCGGCGGAGCTCACCACTTTTAAAGCGCAGCCGCTCTTTGCTCCGTCGCAAAGCATGCCGCCCAGGTCGCTTATTAAATTATTTATGGCGAGGTTTATCGCTTTTATATCGGCCCCGGCCCGCTGGTAAACAATAGCGGCGGCCGCGCCTATGCCTGCGCCTATAGCGCAGCCGCACATGGGGGAAAGACTGCCGGTAAATACTTTCACGTAAGCGTTAAGCAGGTGGGACAACGCAATGCTCCGGTAGATCTTCTCCTCCCTGGTCTTAAATACTTTCCCGGCATTATACGGCACAAGGATCGCCACTATGCCTTGGTTGCCGCTTTCCCCGCTGGACATCACCGGCAGCGGCAGTCCGTCCATACGCGCGTCCGCCGCGCAGGCGACCAGTATTTTAGAGGAGGCGAACACGTCGTCAATGAGGTAGCCGCGCTTTTTCAGGTCCACTAAGCAGCTGCCCACTTTTTTAAGCCGCATTCCCGCGGCGGACGCCGCTAAGTTCATCTCTACGCCTTTGGCGATATATTCCAGGTCGGCGGCGTCCGCGGCCTCCGCCATTGCCACCAGGGACTCCAGGGTCTGTTTCGCCAGGGAGCGTTCCAGCTCCCTGTTTTCTCCCGACGCCGCCACCGGAGCATGGATAAGCCTTTTGCCGTTTACCTCCAGCAAAGATACATGGGTATGCGTTGCGGAGATCTCGCAAACGACTTCGGATTTACCTGAATTAAGAATCGCTTTTATATATATCCCCGGCAGCGCTTTTTGCTCTACCGAGATCCAGGCCCCGCCTTTTGCTATCAGTGCCTTGGCTTTTTTTACTATTGAGGGCGTGGCCGCTGAAAGAAGCTGCATTTCCAGTTCCGGCCGGCCGAGCAAAGCGCCCATCACGCCCGCGAGCAGATTACCTTTTTCTCCGTCAGTATTGGGAATAGTTACGGCCATCCCGTTCTTGTAAGTGGCGGCGTCGAGAAAGAACTGTATTTTCTCCGGCGGTTTTCCCAAAGCCCTGGCCGCGGTAGCCGCGCAAAGGGCCACGGAGACCGGTTCCGTACAACCGGAAGCGGGATAAACCTGTTTCCTGAGGACTTCTTTTAAAATATTCATATTAGTTCGCTTTCCTTATCACTACCATTCTTTTGCCGGGCAGACCGCGGAAATTCGCGCCTTCGCCCAGCGCGCGGGTAAGCGCGGGGATATCTTCCACCTTTGTGCCGCCCACGGCGTCTATGCCGTGGCCGAACAACACATGGCTCAACGGAGCCGAGGGACCGAGCAGCATTTTAAAAGCGTCCCTGCGGCAATGAGAAAGCACACCGCCGAAAGTGCCATTGAGCAGCGTCAGCGCGGTTATGGCCACCGCGTCCGCGCGCGGCAGCAGTTCGACCATGCGTTCCGGCGGCAGGTCCCGGGCGTCTTTGAGCTCAAGTTCGAAAACCCAGAGATTCTCGGCCAGCGCCCGCAGGCGGTCCGTAAATGGAAAATGGCCTATCACGGCAACGTTCTTTCCTTTGGCGCGCTCCGTTATAAGTTCCTCGGCATTTATCGTTTCATACTCCAGCGGTGGCAGCGCGGAATTTATGGCCGCCATGCCGAGCGAAGCCTCCACTCCGCTGCAGCAAAGAGCGCGCCGGGCCAGTTCTTTTACCGGCCGGCCGGCCAAGTCTCCGGCTTTATTTACCGGCCCGGAGCAGGCGCCGCCGCGCAGCGTGCTGGCCAGCCCGCAGCGCTCCCCGCCGGCCCCGGAGGAGACCACGGCGGCGGTAAAAAAACCGATATGGGCCGCGCTTATCTCCCTGTCCTCTAATTCGCATATCAGTTGTTCAAGTATTTCCACCGCGCCTCCTAGTTGAAGATCAGCGCTTCAGGGTTAAGCAGCATCAGCAGGCCCAGCGCCAGCATAAGAGCGCCGCTCAGGCCTTTGAGTATTCTGCCGTGGGTTTCGGTCATGCGGTAGCGCCCCATGGTAAAGACGAAGAGAGCGATTATCAAGGCCAGCGGCACTATATAGGCCGCGTTATAGACGGCCATATAGCCGTACTTCGCCCAGAAGCCCGCCTGCCTGACTGAAAGCACCCGCGTGAATACAGCGGGCAGTCCTATGGTGCAGCCAAGTTCTATGAGGTTCACGAACACGGCCAACGCCGCCGTGGCCGTTACCATTACGGCGGTCTCGCGTTCCATTATTATGCGGCGTATCTTTTCGCCCAGCTTCACCTTGGCCGAGCCGGAGATCATCAGCGACACCCCGCGCTTGAAAAAGAAAATTTCCTTTAGGTTTATAAGCCCCATCCCGGCGGCGATAATGCCCAGCGCGGCGGTCAGCCAGCGCGCGTGGCCTATGATCAGGAACAGGTTGAACCAGGCCGCCATGAAGGCGAAATAGACCAGCGCCGACGCCGCCGTAAAAATGCCGCCGATAAGCAGCATTTTGCGGGTAGAGCCCGTATAGGCCAGCAAGCCCATCAAAAACATCAGCACCCACATGGCGCACGGGTTCAGTCCGTCGAGCAGGCCCAGCGCGAAGCTGAACTGCAGCATGGAAACCGAGGAGGGGTTTATCTTGCCCAGCAGCGGCACTTCTATATTTTTATTTTCGCAGGGGCAGCCCGGCTTGCCATACGCCGCGTCCAGCGCGGACTTTATTCCCTCCGGTGAGCGGCTCTCCACAAAGCCGACCAGCGGTTTTTCACCTACGAAGAAGGTGGGAAAGCCCGCGGGAGCCGCGCCGGCCAGGGCCAGGCGACGCGCCAGAATTTCCCTGTGTTTTTTGTTGCGCTTTACTTCGTAGGTGTTTATAACAAGGTCCGGGTAAGCTGTCTTCAACGAGGGCAGCCAGGTCAGGGCTTTTTTACAATGCGGGCAGTCGTAGGTATAGAAGAGCGCCAGTTCAACTTTTACGGGCGTCACGGCGGGAGGGGTGGATTTAACGGCCTGTTCGCCCCGTGCCGGCAGATTTAATTTAACTGCCTTCGTGGGCGTACTACTGGCTTTTACCGGGAAAGGCGCGGAGTGGTTTTGCGTCGGCGCGCTTTCTTCCAGAAGTTTAAGGAAAGGGAGCTTCACCTCGCCGGGCCCGCATACCGCCGCTTCCGGATCCGCGCAGGGAGTATCCCCGGCGGCGGCCGGAACGGAACAGAACAGCAGTGCTAACAGCAGGCCACGCATATAATTTCCTTCCTTTCTTATGCTTTGCTCCCTGCGGCAAGGGGCTCATGGATGTACATAAAAGCCTTCTCCGGCGTAAGCGGCAGCGAAGGCGCGGGCTTGTCCGCGCGCACGCTGCGCAGCGCTTCCAATACAGCGAAGTAGGAGCCCAGCCCGTGCAGAAAAGGCGGCTCGCCTATGGCCTTTGAATTGCACAGGGCATAAGGATTGTGCGAGTTCAGCAGCGTAACCTCGAAGCGCTTAGGCACGAAGTTGATGTCCGGCACCTTGTAGGCGTTAACGCCGGTAAGCACCCTGCCGTCGGCCCCGTAACGGAGTTGCTCAAGGGTGGCCCAGCCCATACCCTGCACCACGGCCCCGTGTATCTGGCCCAGGTCTATCTCGGGCGACAGCGACTCGCCCACGTCCTGCACCACGTCCACGGCCTCCACGGTGTAAGTGCCGCGCGCGCAGTCCACGAGCACCTCGGTAAGCGAAGTGCCGTAGCTGTAATAGGCGAAGGGCCGGCCGCGTTCGGCCGCCAGGTCGTAGTGCAGGTCCGGCGTGGCGTAGAAAGCGTGCTCGGACAGGTCTACGCGCGCCCACTGCGCGGCCGCCGCCAGTTTCTCCCAGGTAATATCGGCCGGCTTGCCCTTGGCGTAAATAACGCCGTCGCGGATAACGACCGCGGCGGGGTCGGCCTCCCCCAACTGTCCGGCGGCAAAAGCCTGAAGCCGCGCGTAAAGTCTTTCGCAGGCGTACTTGGTCGCCATGCCGTTAAGGTCGGCGCCGGTACTGGCCGAAGTAGGCGAAGCGTTGGGGATGCGCGAGGTGTTGGTGGTATCCACGCGCACCCTGTCCACGCTTGCGCCCAGCGTACGCGCGGCTACTACGCGTATTTTAGTGTTCACGCCCTGGCCCATCTCTACCGCGCCGGTGCTCACCGAAACGCTGCCGTCCACGTAAATATTCACCAGCGCAGTGGCCTGGTTAAGCGCCGTCTGCGCGAAAGAGATGCCGAAGCAGACCGGCACCACGGAAAGTCCGCGTTTGGTGTTTGTGTGGGTCTTATTGTACTCTTCCACCGCCGCGCGGCGGGCGGCGATGTTGACTTGTTTATCCAGGGTTTCCCAGCAGCGTTCGGCGTTAACCCCTTCGAGTTTTACGCCGTAAGGCAGCAAGTCGCCGTCGCGCAGCAGGTTCTTGCGTTTGATGGTCTCCGCGTCGGCGCCCATCAGTTCCGCGGCGTGGCTCAGCGCGGCCTCAATGGAGAAAGTCCCCTGCGGCACGCCGAAACCGCGGAAGGCGTTGTTCGGCGGTATATTGGTGCGGCAGCTTACGGCGGTGATGCGTATATTGGGAATATTGTAAGAGCCGGAAACATGCAGGAACGACCGGCCCAGCACGGCCAGCGAGATATCGGCGCAGGCCCCGGCATGCTGGAACAGGTCTATCTCGTAGGCCAGTATCCTGCCTTCGGCGTCCAGCCCTATTTTATAGTCGTACTCGTAGGCGTGGCGCTTGCCCGTGGTGGCTATATCGTCGTTGCGGTCCAGCACCAGTTTTACCGGGCGCTTAAGTATGAAAGCGGCCATCGCCGGCGCAGCCATCCACACCGCCGTTGATTCTTTTCCGCCGAAACCGCCGCCCAGCCGGCGTATATCCAGCTCCACCTTGTGCATGGGTATGCCCAGCACTTCGGCTATGTGCCGGTGAAAAGCGCCGGGCGACTGGGAGCT
>CALMZU010000181.1 GCA_937870775.1 uncultured Elusimicrobia bacterium | reverse complement strand
AGCAGCATCGAGGCCAAATTGCCGTGGCCTATGCCCACCTTGCGGTCGTCGGCGACGGAGCCGGGGATGCAGAAGGCCTGCAGGCCCTCGCCCAGCGTCACGGCGATGTCGGCCGCCTCGGTCTGGCCTTTCTTTATGGAAATGGCCGCGCCCAGTATGTACGCCCAGCAGGCGTTCTCGAAGCAGATGGGCTGTATGCCCTTCACTATGTCGTATACGTTAACACCCTTGTCCTCGCACAGCTTGCGCGCGTCCTCGAGGGAGTTGATGCCGTACTTCTTGAGCACGGGGGTTATCTGGTTAATGCGCCTGTCGTAGCTTTCAAATAGAGCCATGTGTTTTCTCCGTCCTTATTCCTTGCGGGGGTCTATGTAGGTCTTGCCTTCGGCGAAGCGGCCGTAGGTGCCGCTGGCCTTCTTGAAGGCCTCGCCGGCCTCCACGCCCTTCTTTATGGCGTCGGTCATCTTGCCCAGGTTAACGAACTCGTAGCCGATGATCTCTTTCTTCTCGTCGAGCGCCAGGCGGGTGACGTAGCCCTCGGCCATCTCGAGGTAGCGGGGGCCCTTCTTGACGGTGCTGTACATGGTGCCCGTCACGCTGCGCAGGCCCTTGCCCAGGTCCTCAAGACCCGCGCCTATCGGCAGGCCGCCCTCGGAGAACGCGGTCTGGCTGCGGCCGTAAACGATCTGCAGGAACAGCTCGCGCATGGCGGTGTTGATGGCGTCGCAGACGAGGTCGGTGTTCAGGGCCTCGAGCAGCGTCTTGCCGGCAAGTATCTCGGCGGCCATGGCGGCGGAATGGGTCATGCCCGTGCAGCCTATGGTCTCGACGAGGGCTTCCTGTATGATGCCGTCCTTTATGTTAAGGGTCAGCTTGCAGGCGCCCTGCTGGGGGGCGCACCAGCCCACGCCGTGCGTGAGGCCGCTGATGTCCCTTATCTCCATGGCCTGCGTCCACTTGCCTTCCTGCGGTATCGGGGCCGGCCCGTGATAGGCGCCCTTGGCTACGCAGGTCATCTGTTCAACTTCGTGCGAATAGATCATTCTGAGACTTCCTCCATGCTTAAGCGGGATACTCCAATCCTCTAATTTTACAAAATTCGGGAAGGGGACGCTTTTTACTATTTGACTATTCAATAATCGAGTTATCGTGCAGCGTCCCCTTTAGGGACGAGGCAGCGGACGTCGGCGAGGCGGGTTTTAAGGACGGGCACGGCTTCGCCGTCGCGGAAATCCACGTACCAGGCCTTGCGCGGGAAAGGGGCGTACTCGGCCGAGGACCAGTAGTCGGTACGGCAGACCTCTAGGTCCTTGCCTGCGCATTCTTTGGCGTACATCAGTTTGAGTTCGGCGATGCTAAGCAGGCGGCCGCCTCGGCTGGCGCAGTAATCCATGGCCTCGCGCCAGCCGCAGCGGCGGCGCTCGCAGTTGGACAGGTCCTCGTCGGTGCCCGGCGCCGAGAGTTTCTCGCGTCCCTCCACCCAGTAGACCTGTTTTATCGGCGGCACGTTCATGCCGCGCAGCGTCATCCTGCGCAGCCGTACGCCGCGCGGCGGCAGCATGACGAATTTAGGCATAACCCCGTTGGCCTGGAAACTGCCGTTGGCGATATCGGCCGTATATCTCCAGCCGTCGTCGCCGGACAGCGTCACCACCAGCGAGGCCAGTCCGCGCGGCGTGCTGATGCCGTCGCGCGTCACGCTGTAGCCCGGGCTTTCGGCGAACTCTATGTAGAGCTGCGCCATTTCCTGGCGCCTGCTCACCGGCGTGGAGAGCGCCACCTCGGCGACCGAATCGTTCTTCACCGACACCGGCCCGGCCAAGAGCGGCGTGCGGGAATAATCCGCGGCCGCCGCCGGCAAAGACAGGCCGCAAAGCAGCAGGCAGCAGAGGACGGTTCTGATATTTTTCATCGGGCAGAGTCCCTATTTACCCTGGTATTTGCGCACGGCGAGGCAGGCGTTGTGGCCGCCGAAGCCGAAGGAGTTCACCAGCGCGGCCTCTATAGCGGCGCCGCGGGCAGCCAGCGGCACGTAGTCCAGGTCGCAGGCCGGGTCCGGGTCGTCCAGGTTCATCGTCGGCGGTATACGCCCGTTCTTCACGGCCAGAGCCGCGAAGATAAAACCCACCGCGCCGGCCGCGCCTATCATGTGCCCGGTCACGGACTTGGTGGAGCTTACGGCCACCCGCCGCGCATGCCCGCCCAGCGCCTGCTTTATGATGGCGGTCTCTATGCGGTCGTTCATCTCGGTGGACGTGCCGTGGGCGTTGATATAGCCCACCTGCTCCGGCACCAGCCCGGCGTCGGCCATGGCCAGGCTCATGCAGCGCGCCCCGGCCTCGCCAGACGGCTCCGGCGCGGTCACGTGGTAGGCGTCGTCGGTGGCGCCGTAGCCGGCCGCCTCGCCGATGATAACGGCGCCGCGGCGCAGCGCGTGCTCGTATTCCTCAAGCACCACAATGCCGGCGCCCTCGCCCATCACAAAACCGTCGCGCGTGGCGGAAAAAGGCCGGCTGGCCTTCGCCGGCTCGTCGTTGCGCACCGACATGGCCTTAAGGGCGCAGAAAGCCGCGAAGCAGATGGAGCAGATGGCGGCCTCGGTGCCGCCGGCCACCACCACGTCGGCGTCGCCGTACTGAATGGCGCGCATGGCCGCGCCTATGGAATGCGCGCCCGAGGCGCAGGCCGTGACGGCGCTTAAATTGGGGCCTTTGGCGCCCAGCTCCATGGCCACGTGCGCCGGCGCCTCGTTTATGATAAGGGCGGGCGCCAGGAAAGGCGTTACGCGGCGGGGGCCCTTGTCGCGCACCACGTCGCGCTGCTCCTCGGCCATCTGCATGGAGCCCACGCCGCTGCCTATCATCACGCCCACGCGGTAAGGGTCCTCGGCCTTCATGTCCAGGCCGGCTTCCTTCACCGCCTCGCGGGCCGCCACCAGCGCGAACTGCTGGAAGCGGCTCAGGTGGCGCTGCTGCTTCGGGTCGAAATGCGCGTCGGCGTCGTAATCCGCGGCCTCGGCCGCGATGCGGGTGGCGAAAGCCGACGCGTCGAAAAGCGTCACGGGGCGTATAACGCTGGCCCCCTCCAGCGCGCGCGCGAAAGAGGCGGCGCTGCCCACGCCCAGCGGCGAGACCATCCCGGTTCCGGTGATAACCACACGGCGTTTCATATTTTCCCCTTGCTCTCCGGCTCCAGCCTTAACATCGTATAACCAAATTCTACAAAACAAAACCGAGGAAAGGACCCAGCGCGATATAGGCCATATTGCCCTTGGAACGCCAGGCGCCGCGCTATAGAATTATTAATATGCGGATAAAGACCTTTCCCGTCCTAGCCCTGTTGGCCGCGGCGCTGCCCGGCCTGTGTCACAGCCAGACCATTTCCTTCGACGCGCTCTACGCCAAAACCTCGCCGGCGCGCGCGCTCGGGAACATCCCCGGGCTGGAACTGCCGGCCCCGGCCGCTCCGGCAAGGACCGCGGGAACGGAGCTCGCCTACGAAGGGCTGCTCAAGGCGCCGCTCTGGAAGGCCCAGGGCCAGGCCGCGGCCAGCGACCTGTCGTCGGGTTTCTCCGAAGCGAAGTACCAGGGCAACCGCAACCTCTGCAACGCTTTCGCCGCCTCCAGCCTGGCCGAATACCTGGTCTGGCGCAGGGACGGCACCAAGCCCGACCTCTCCGAGGAGTTCCTCTACTACAACACCAAGCTTAAGTTCACCGACACGCCGGACCTCAACGGCTACAAGTCGCAGCCCGGTCTGCCCGGCTACGGCACTGTGCTGGCGCTGGACGGCGGAATGGTGGCGGAAAGCGACTGGCCCTTCGCGGCGCAGCTGCCGCAGCATACTCCCGTGCCCCCGCTAACCGACCCGGACCTGGGCATCCCCCCGGCGGGCGTGTTCCAGAAAACCCTGCCCTACGGTTTCAGGCCGCAGGCCATGCGCCGTTCCGACATAAAATATTTCCTCGCGGCCGAGGGCCGGCCCGTGGTGATGAACCTGATGCTCTACTTCGGCAATATCGACAACGCCACCGGCCGCCTCACGCAGCCCACCGACGCGCAGCGCGCCCAGTGCCGCTCCGCCGGCGACAACTGCGGCGGGCACGTGGTGCTGATAACCGGCTACGACCCGCGGGCGAAAGAATATATTTTCCGCAACTCCTGGGGCGCGCGCTGGGGCGCCGCCGGTTACGGCCGCGTGCCGGAAGCCTACGTGCAGCAGGACTGCGAAGCCTGCGGCTTCCTGTCCGGCATAGCCGGTTACGACGCGGCCACAAAGACCCAGATGATCAACGCCTCCTACGGCTGGTCGGCCGAACT
>CALMZU010000180.1 GCA_937870775.1 uncultured Elusimicrobia bacterium | reverse complement strand
AGCTCGGCGTCTTCCTGGCCCTCGCCGCGGCGGGAGCGTATCCAGGTGGTGGCGCCCTTAACCATGCCGCCTGCGAAGATGGGCAGCGTGGTGGACAGCGGCAGGTACAGGCCCACCGCGAAGGACAGCGCGTTGATGCCGCACAACTCCATGGTGATGGAGATGAAGGCGCCGACGATGACGAACTGCCAGTCCAGGTTGAACGACAGCAGGCCCTTTATCAGCGTGGCCATCAGCGTGCCCTGCGGCGCCGGGAACTTGTCGGTGCCTATGGCGTGGGCTATGCCCTGCGCGGCCATCTCGGCGGTGGGCGTGTCCAGTATCTTCACGGTCCAGCCTATGACGGCCGCGGAGAACACCGCGCCGATGAACAGCGCTATCTGCTGGTAGCGCGGCGTGGCGCCCACCAGGTAGCCGGTCTTCAGGTCCTGCGAGGTGGCGCCGGCGTTGGCGGCGGCTATGCAGATCATGCCGCCGACCACGAGGGCCATGGGCTCGTACACCATGCCGGTCCAGCCCACCGCTATGAAGATCAGCGCGGTGCCCATCAGCGTGGCTATGGTCATGCCCGAGATGGGGTTGGACGAAGAGCCGATGAGACCGACGATGCGGCTGGACACGGTGACGAAGAAGAAGCCGAACACTATGATCAGCAGGCCCAGCATCAGCTTGCCGAGCAGCGAGCTGCCGGGTATCATGGGCAGCACGGCTATCAGCAGCACCAGCGCCAGCGAGCCGCCTATCACGGTGAGGAAGGACAGGTCGTTCTGGGTGCGGGAGACCTCGTGGGCGGCCTTGCGGTTCTTCAGCGAGGCCACGCTGCCCTTGAAGGAGCTCACTATGGTGGGCATGGTCTTCAGGAGCGTCATGAAGCCGCCGGCCGCGACGGCGCCGGCGCCTATCTGGCGCACGTAGGCCTTGTACACCGCGCCGGCGGTGTCGGCGAACTGGTGGGTCAAGGGGTCCCAGCCGCCGGGGCCGCCCGCGGTGAGCACGTCCTTGAGGTAGCCCAGCTTAACGAGCTGCGCGGCTATCATGTCGGGCGGCACCAGCGTGGCCAGGAGCGGTATGAGGCCCAGCCAGGCCAGCACGCCGCCGGCCACCAGCACGCCCGCTATCTTCGGGCCAACTATGTAGCCCACGCCCATGTATTCCGGCGTTATCTCGCCGTTGATGGTGGCGGAGGGGAAGTACTTGTTGGCCTGCGAGGTCACCCAGGCCGGGCACTCGGCTATAAGGCCGAACACCTTCTGCAGCGTGGCGTAGATGAAGGCGAAGCCCAGGCCCTGGTAGGCGGTCTTGGAGAAGTCGCCGCCTTTTTCGCCGGCTATCAGCACCGAGGCGCAGGCCGTGCCTTCGGGGTAGGGCAGGGTGCCGTGCTCCTGCACGATGAGGGAGCGCCTGAGCGGTATCATCATCAGCGTGCCCAGCACGCCGCCGAACAGGGCCAGCGTGAAGATGGTCCAGTAGTTGAAGAAGCCCGCGCCGTTGGAACCGGCGGAGAGGAACAGGAAGCCGGGCAGCGTGAACACCACGCCGGCGGCTATGGACTCGCCGGCGGAGCCGGTGGTCTGTATGATGTTGTTCTCCAGTATCGTCGTCTTGAAAGCCTTGCGGCCGAGGGAGATGGCCAGCACGGCTATCGGTATGGACGCCGACACCGTGAGGCCGGCCTTGAGCGCCAGGTACACGGTGGAAGCGCCGAAGATGACGCCGAACATCGCGCCTAGCAATATGGACTTGACGGTGAATTCGGGTATCAGTTTCGAGTCGGGGATGAAGGGCTGGAACTTTCCTGCTGCCTGCGGGTTGGACATGGTTGGCTCCTTAAGGTAGATTTATTCTAAACAAATAATACGGCTTTGTCCACGGCGGAGCCGCCGGAGAAAATAGTAGAATTTAGCGGGGAGAGGAAAGGAGTTCCATGAAGAAGACGCTGATCTGGTCCGCCGCCGCTTGTTCGCTGGCCGGCCTCGCTCTTTCTTTCGGGCTGCAATTGGCCGGCGGCGAAGGGCAGATGCTGGCCCGCCCGCCGGTGCTGGCGAAGCTTTATGAACTGTCCGGGGCGCTGGCCGCCGGCGCCTGGCTGTGGCTGGCCTGCTCGGCCGGCTTGCTGATATATCTTTTCTTTTCCGGCGCCCTGCCGCGCGGCTGTATTAAGGCCGCGGGCTTCAGGCCGGGCGGCGATGGCTCGCCCGAGGCGCGGGCGCTCACTTTCAGCTTCGGCCTGCTGCTGGCGCTGCTGGCCGCCGGAGCGGCGGTTTCGGCGCTGCGCGTGAACGTGTACGGCGGCTACGCCTGCGAGGACAAGCCCGCCGTGAACTGCCGCGTGCGGCAGGGCACGCTGCGCATGGTCTACCTGCCGGGCCTGGCCCGCCCCGGTTCGGCGCCGCGCTCGCAGGCCGTGGAGCCGCGCGACGGCGGCGACATGGTGCGCTTCGCCGCGGCCTCGCCGGCCGTGGGCGGGGACTCGGCCTGGCCGCTCATGGGGCTGTTCCTCGCCGGGCTTATAGCCGCCCGCGCGGCTCTGGCCTGGCAGCGGCGCGGCCTGCCGCATAAGGATTGAAAAAGGGGCGGAGGTTTAATAGAATCCGCTTAGAGCCAAGGAGGCAGAATGAAAAAGAACGAGAAGACGGCGCTGCCGCAGGACCTGCTGGAGAAGATGGACGCCTACTGGCGCGCCTCCAACTACCTGTCGGTGGGCCAGATATATCTTTACGACAACCCGCTGCTTAAGGAACCGCTGGCGCTCAAGCATATAAAGCCGCGCCTGCTGGGGCACTGGGGCACCACGCCGGGCCAGACCTTCATCTATACCCATCTGAACCGCGCCATAAACCAGTACGACCTGGACATGATCTACATCTCCGGCCCCGGCCACGGCGGCCCGGCCCTGACCTCGCACACTTACCTTGAAGGCACCTACAGCGAGATCTACCCGAACGTCAGCCAGGACGAGCTGGGCATAAAGAGGCTGTTCAAGCAGTTCTCCTTCCCCGGCGGCGTGCCCAGCCACGTGGGCGCCGAGACCCCCGGCTCCATACACGAGGGCGGCGAGCTGGGCTATTCGCTCAGCCATTCCTTCGGCGCGGCCTTCGACAACCCGGGGCTGATAGTGGCCTGCGTTGTGGGCGACGGCGAGGCCGAGACCGGGCCGCTGGCTACGTCGTGGCATTCCAACAAGTTCCTGAACCCCGCCACCGACGGCGCGGTGCTGCCGATACTGCATTTGAACGGCTACAAGATAGCCAACCCCACGGTGTTCGCCCGCATCAGCCGCGAGGAGCAGGAACAGTTCTTCCGCGGCTGCGGCTGGGAGCCCATCTTCGTGGAAGGCAGCGACCCCATGCCCATGCACCGGGCCATGGCCGCCGCCGTGGACGAGGCCATAACCTCGATAAAGAAAATACAGGGTGACGCCCGCGAGCACGGCGTTAAGGACCGCCCGCGCTGGCCCATGATAGTGCTGAAGACGCCCAAGGGCTGGACCGGCCCGAAGGAAGTGGACGGCAAGCCGGTGGAGGACACCTACAGGTCCCACCAGGTGCCGCTCTCGGAGCTGGCGGCCAAGCCCGCGCACCTGAAGCTGCTCGAGAAATGGATGAAGAGCTATAAGCCGCAGGAGCTCTTCGACAAGGAAGGCAGGCTGAAGCCGGAGCTCGCCGCGCTGGCGCCCAAGGGCGCGCGCCGCATGGGCTCCAACCCGCACGCCAACGGCGGCATACTGCTGCGCGACCTGCGCATGCCCGACTTCCGCGATTACGCGGTGAAGGTGCCTTTCCCCGGTTCCGTCGAGGCCGAGGACACCCGCGTGCTGGGCAATTTCCTGCGCGACGTGACCAGGCTTAACGACCAGTCACGCAACTTCCGCGTGTTCGGCCCCGACGAGACGGCCTCCAACAGGCTGACCGGCCTCTTCGAGGTGACGCAGCGGCAGTGGATGGGCGACATCATAAAGACCGACGACGGCCAGGCCCGCGACGGCCGCATACTGGAGATGCTGAGCGAGCACCAGTGCGAAGGCTGGCTGGAGGGCTATTTGCTCACCGGCCGCCACGGCCTGCTGAACAGCTACGAGGCCTTCATACACATAGTGGACTCGATGTTCAACCAGCACGCCAAGTGGCTTAAGGTTACGCTGGGCCTGCCGTGGCGCCGCAAGGTGGCTTCGCTCAACTACCTGCTGGCCTCGCATGTGTGGCGCCAGGACCAGAACGGCTTCACCCACCAGGACCCGGGCTTTATAGACCACGTGGTGAACAAGAAGGCTTCCATCGTGCGCGTCTACCTGCCGCCCGATTCCAACTGCCTGCTCTCGGTGATGGACCATTGCCTGAGGAGCCGCCATTACGTGAACGTGGTGGTGGCCGGCAAGCACGCGGCCCCGCAGTGGCTGGACATGGACGCCGCGGTGCGGCACTGCACGTCGGGCATAGGCATCTGGCCCTGGGCCGGCAACGACAACGGCCATGAGCCGGACCTGGTGATGGCCTGCGCCGGCGACGTGCCCACGCTGGAGACGCTGGCGGCGGTTTCCATACTGCGCGAGCGGCTGCCGGAGCTTAAGATACGCGTGGTGAACGTGGTGGACCTGATGCGGCTGCAGCCGGCCGGCGAGCACCCGCACGGGCTTTCGGACGGGGACTTCGACGCGCTGTTCACCAAGGACAAGCCGGTGATCTTCGCCTACCACGGCTACCCCTGGCTGATACACCGCCTGACCTACCGCCGGACCAACCACGGCAACATACACGTGCGCGGCTACAAGGAGGAGGGCGCCATCACCACGCCTTTCGACATGGCCGTGATGAACGACATGGACCGCTTCCACCTGGTGGAGGACGCCATAGACCGGCTGCCGCAGCTTGGCGGCCGCGGCGACTACCTGAAGCAGGAGATGCGGGACAAGCTGGTGGACCACAAGGAATATATATACGAGCACGGCGAGGACATGCCGGAGGTGAAGAACTGGAAGTGGAAGGCGCCCCGTTAACGCGGGCGTATATAAATAACCTTGCGAAGAAAGGCCCCGGGCGACCGGGGCCTTTTGCTTGGGCCCAGGCGGCCGGTCCCAAGGGCCTAGGCCGCCTGGGCCCTGCCGGGCTCGGTTTTCATAGGCCTTAAAACATCGGGAATATAGGCACTCGGCCTCTTATGAAAAAGGCCGGGGAACGCTATACTATCTACATGCGAAATACCAAACCCACGTTCCTCGGTATCTCCTCCGCGTTGTTCTCCGTAGCCCTGTTGGCCTCTTCCGCCGCCGCTTTCGACTTCGATCGCGGCGTCGGCTCGCTCGGCGACATGGTGAACGGCCTGAAGGCCTCCTCGGCCGACATCAAGGCCCCCACCGTGTCCACCGCCTCCACCGGCGGCCTGTCGGCCGAGTTCGCTCATTTCTGGGAGAACCTCAAGGAAGACACCGTGGACGGCATCTGCAAGCAGGCGCAGATAAAGCTCAACGAGGACGGCAAGCTGGCCGGCGACGCCCTTGTGGTGGGCGGCAAGTTCAAGCGCTACCTTAAGAAGCTCCCCAGCGAGAAGGTGGCCCTGATAGACGAGGTGGGCGTGAGCGTGGGCGGTTCCTACGGCCACGAGGTGGCCAACCCCGGCGGCTCCCTGCCGGTGAACGTCAGCGTCTCGGCCAAGGCCGAGGGCACCTCCATAGTGGTGCGCCCGCTCGAGAGCGACAAGTACTGCCGCGAGCTGGACACCCTTGTTAAGCTTTACCAGGTCAAGACCGTACTCCCCGTCAACGAGAAGCGCATAACCGGCATGGCCGTGGGCGAGATCTGGAAGCTGCCCGTCACCCTGCACTTCGGCTTCAGCGTGGGCGCCGGCGCCACCTTGAGCGAGGTCCTGAACGTTTCCGTGTCGGCCGGCCAGAGCCGCGACTCCAAGCCCTCCGTTACCCTTTACCGCATGGACAAGGACACCCTCCGCCTGCGCATGCGCCTGGACCGCGTGATGGTCCGCAGCGTCGGCGTGTCGGCCGGCACCGTGGAGATCCCGATGGTGGACCTGGGCCTTATCGGCGGCGAGAACGCCGTGTCCAAGCTGCTCAACAAGGAGATCAACAGGCAGGTTTCCAAGGAGATCAACGAGTACCTGGCCGCCAAGCTCTCCTTCGGCCATTCCAAGACCGTCGGCAAGAAACTGATGATAGAGTTCCTGCTGGACGCCAACGATCCCCAGCAGATGGACAACCTGGTTAAGTTCCTGCGCGGCGACTTCGGCATCCTGAAGCGCTTCATAGAGATGGGCCTGAAGTTCAACCACTTCTCCGAGGAAGACCAGGCCTCCAGCGGCGTCGGCGAGCTGGCCGGCGCGGCCACCGCGGCCGGCAGCGCCCTCGGCGCCTCCCCTTCCTTCGCCGGCACCGACATCTACCACGGCACCTCCAACAACCTGCACATACAGGTGCCGGTCATCCACACCCACGACACCACCTGGGCTTCCTCCTACAACCGCTACCAGTCGCTGGAGAAGGACGGCGAGACCATACACGTGCAGCAGAACGCCCGCACCTCCAACGGCAGCTCGCTCAACATCCCCTTCGTCGGCAAGGTGATGAAGTACGATTCCAACAAGAACGTCTACGTGATCAACAAGGAGAGCACCGACGGCACCGCCACCCGCCCGGCCTTCCTGTACCAGCAGTACGAAGGCTTCGTGAAGGAAGGCGACGGCACCGCCCGCTACATGCTGGAGAAGGCCAACGGCGTTCTGCGCTACGTGGGCGTGAACGGCAACGGCACCGACCTTGCCAACACCCTGCCCTCCACCGAGATCTTCCCGCCGCTCCCTTCCGAGACGGACGCCGACGGCTTCGAGACCACCCCTTCCAAGACCTATAAGAGCGCGGTGATGAGCTTCAAGCTGATGATCAACGAGCGCGGCGTGCAGGAGATCATCTTCGCCCCGGCGCAGGCCATCATGAAGGCCTATATGAACGTGATGCGCGAGGTCGAGAGCGAGATCGTCGACAAGGTGATGGACCTGTTCACCATCGACAAGGAAGGCAAGGTCGACTACGATTACAAGGCCGTGCAGAAGCGCCTGGGCGTGAGCGCCTTCGACAACTACGACAACGGCACCAACCCCCTGGACATCGTGCGCAACCTGGCCTACGCGGCCACCCAGGTTATACGCGATATCTCCTCCGTGAAGAACGCCTCCAACTGGAAGGACCAGTCCGAGCGCTTCTCCAAGGTGGCGGCCGGCGGCGGCAAGAGCGGCCTGGGCTACGAGGACTTCCTGAAGGTCGTGGTGCAGCTGGTGAACCCCTCCGACATCTCCGCCTCGGTGTACGTGCACACCGACAAGCGCGTGAAGGGCGAGGCCGACGTGACCCAGACCTACGAGTTCTTCAACGATCGCGACAACAACTTCGACAAGACGATCTCCGAGGTCAACCAGATGCGCGACCGCTTCGCCGACCCCTCCACCCTCACCGACTAAAAGTAAAGTAAATAAAAAGGCCGCCTCCGGGCGGCCTTTTTATTTTAGGGGACGCTGCTCGATAACTCGATTATTTCCCCGCTATATCCTCTCGTCGACGCCGAAGACGTAGGAGATCAGGGCGGCGCGGGCCCACATGCCGTTGCGTTCCTGGCGCCAGTACATGGCGCGCGGGTCGTCGTCCACGGCCACCTCTATCTCGTGGCGGCGGGGCAGCGGGTGCATGATGACGCAGCTCTTCTTTATCAGGCCGAGGTGCTCCTTCTTGAAGTAGAAGGGCGAGTAGTCCACGCCCTTCGACTCGCCGTTCTTGTCGTGCTCGTCCTGTATGCGGGTCATGTACACGGCGTCGGCGCCGCTGAGCGCGCCGCGGAAGTCCTCGGTCTCCTCGTGCTTTATGTTGTTGCGCCTGAGGAACTCCAGTATGTCGGCCTCCATCCTGAACTCTTTCGGCGAGACGTAGACCAGGCTGGGGTTCTTGTAGTTGCGCATCAGGTAGGAGAGCGAGCGCACCGTGCGGCCGCGCTTCAGGTCGCCCACCATCACTATGCGCTTGTTGTCCAGGTCGCCGTTGAAGCTGCGGTACAGCGTGTAGACGTCCAGCAGCGCCTGCGTGGGGTGCTGGTCCTTGCCGGAGCCGCCGTTCAAGACCGGCACCGGGCGGCCGGTGCGGTTCATCAGCCAGGCGGTCTTCTCGACGAAGCCGGGCGCCGGGTGGCGCATGATGATCATGTCGACGTAGCTCGAGAAGGTGCGCACCGTGTCCTCGGGCGTCTCGCCCTTCACCTCGGAGGAGGTGCTGGTGTCGCGGATCTCGCTGGTCTTGAGGCCCATGATATGGCAGGCGTTCAGGAAGGACATGAACGTGCGCGTGGAGGGCTGGGCGAAGTAGAGCATGGCGCGCTTGTCCGAGAGCAGGGACGAGACGTGGTCCGCCCCGGCCTTCTGTTGCGTGACGTCGCGCAGCCGGTCGGCCACCTTGAAAAGGTGCTCCAGCAGGTTCCGGTTCAACTGCTGCGCGAACAGGCAGTCGTACATGCGCCCGTCGCGGGAGAAGAACGGTATCTTCTCGCTTTCGGGAAGGGCGTGAAAGGTCTCCCAGTCCGGCTGCACGCTGGTCATCTCCTGAGTTCTCTGCATGTGGGCTCCTTTTTTTAGGGCGAACCGCCCGGGCGGCTCGCGCCGGCGGGAGGCAATACGGACTGGCGTCCGCCGGCGTTTCAGATCTTTTTTTCGAGGCCGAGGATGGTCAGGCGGTTGCCCCGCCCGAGCTTAACCCTGGCCGCCACCGAGCCCGCCGCCGAGTTCTTCAGCGGGTCGTTCTCGTTGACGTAAAAGCGTTCTATCCCGTAGCGCGCGTTGATGCGCCCGGCGAAGCCGCCGTATATCTCGGCGCGGGCCCAGACCCCGGCGCCCGGGGCGGCGGCGCAGCCCGCGGCCTGGTAAACCGGGAGCGTGCCGGCGGCGGTGTTCTGGCGGCGGCCGCTGTCCTTAAGCTCGACGAAAGCCTCGGCGGCGCCGGCTTCGAGCAGCGGGCGGCAGGCTTCGGGGGAGGAGATCTGGTAGTTCAGCGCCACGTAGGTGCCGCTGGCCAGGTCCCTGGGGTCGACCGGCACGGTGTCCAGCGCGAATTCGGCGGAAGCGGCCGAGCGGGAATACATCAGCCAGGCGCCCCAGGCGGCGAAGAACAGGAGCTGGGCGCCGAGGAAAACGCGGAGCTTTTGCTGGCCGGTCATTTCTTAGCCGCCTCTATAAGGGCCTTCCTGCCCTTATTGATGAAATAGGCCAGGGCCGCGAAAGCCAGGCCGGTGACTATGAAGGCCTCGCCGCTTGCCAGCAGGCCGCCGAACAGGTCCACGAAGCGGGTTATGGCGGTGAGGGTGATCACCAGCACGCCGCGGTTTATGGCCTTCTCGTCGGCGTTCTCCGAGCCGCCCACTATGCAGGCGGCGCCGTAGGCTATCAGTATGAAGTTGGCCAGCGCGGCCAGCACCTTCAGCTGTACGTCGTCGGCGCCGAAGAGCAGGAAGGAGGACAGCACCGAAACGGCCAGCAGCAGCTTCGAGATCATGTCGGCCTGCTTGCCGCCGGGCAGCAGCCGCTGTCCGCGCAGGGCTATGGTGAGCAGCGCGCCGGCGAAAAGGACCCAGGCCGCAACGGCGCCGGCCCAGGTGGCGCCGTGGAAAAGTTCCCTCGCGCCGGCGGTGTGGTGCCAGAAGAAGGTCATCATGTAAACGGAACCCAGCCAGATCTTGAGCGGCAGGCCGGTGCGCAGCTCGTCGGCGGGGCCGCCCCAGGCCAGCCACAGCACCGAAAGCGACATGCCGGCCATCAGCAGCAGCGTGCCGGAACCGGTCTTCAGCGCGGTATCAGCCGCCAGCATGATGAAGGTCCAGACGCAGGCCGCGCCCAGCGGCAGGCCGGTCTTGCGGCCGGGGTACAGCGCCGCGCCGGCGGCCAGCACGGCCAGGGCCGCGGCCCAGTGCCAGAGCGGCTGCGGCGGGCGGCCGTAGCCGGAGGTGAGAGAGAGCAGGCTGGCCTGGTTCAGCGTGCCCCAGAACAGCACGGTGAAAAGCAGTATGGAATTCAGGCTGGCCGCCAGCGGCCGGCGCGACAGCAGCGCCAGCGGCGCGGACAGCGCGGCCCAGGCGAGGTAGGGCTTCACCGGGTCGCCGCTCAGGTTGAAGATCTGCGCGTAAAGCCCGATCCCCAGTATAGGCATGAAGAACCAGAGGGTCTCGAGGGGGATGGCGGCGGCGGGCTTTTCGTCCAGCCGCAAGGCGGCCTCGGCCACGCCGGCGAGGAGCAGCAGGAAAACGCCCATCTTCAGCATGGCGCCGAGCTTGTCCCAGTTATGCGCGGCCACCAGTATGAAGCCCAGCGCTATGAAGAGACCGGCGGCGGCCGCTATGAAATGCACGGCCTTGAAGCCGGCCATGGGGCGGCGGGCGTAGGCGTCCTGCCAGACCTTGTCGGCCTGCTCGGGCGTGATAATGCCGCCGGACGCCGCCGCGGCGAGGTCCGCTTTCAATTTTTTGAAATATGCCATTCTTTTCCCCAAGGACAATTATATTATAAATGGAAGCCCCTATTTTATAGAATTGAGGCATGCATGACCGCGAAAGAACGCTGAACATACTCGGCTGGGGGGCCTTCGCCTTCGCCTGCTCGGTGTTCCTGCTGCCGGTCATAAACCCCGACCTTTTCTGGCATCTCTCGGCGGGGCGCTGGGCCGCGCAGCATTTCGGCCCGCCGCGCGCCGACTCCCTTTCGTGGACCATGAACGGGGCGCCGTGGGTGGATTTCGAATGGCTGACCCAGGGCTTCTATTATCTCCTTTATAAAGCCGGCGGGTTCCCCGCGCTGCTGGCGCTGAAGGCCGCGGTCTTCGTGCTGCTGCTGCTCGTGTTCAGGGCCTGCGCGCTGATGTACGGCCGCCGCGCCGCGCTGGTGCCGGCGCTGCCCTTTCTCGCCGCCGCGCTGATGTCCAACAGCGACCTGCGCCCCGAGAACTTCACGCTGCTCTTCTTCACCGTGACGCTGTACCTGCTGGAGCGGGCGCGGCTGAAAGGCCTGGCGCCGGGCTGGAAGCCGGCGGCCGCCGCCTTCGTCTTCTTCGCGCTGTGGACCAATCTGCACGCCGGCTACATGTACGGCCTGGCGCTGATAGGCCTTTACGCGGCGGGGGAATTCCTGGAAGAGGAACTGCCTTTTATATACGGCCGCGCGCCTTTCGCCCGCCCGGCCCGCGCCCTCTGGCATATGCGGCTGTTCGCGGCCGGCCTCGCGGCCAGCCTGGTGAACCCCTACGGCTGGAACATATACGGCGTGCTGGCCAACCACCAGAAGTACATGGCCGACCTGCAGGCCTATATACAGGAATGGCATACCTTCGACCTGCTGAACGCCTACCAGTGGCCCTACGTGCTGGCGCTGCCGGCGGTGTTCGGCTGCTTCGCCTGGTTCCTGCTGCGCCGCCGCCACGTGCGCTACGCGCATCTGGCCGCTTTGATCTTCTTCGCCTGGGCCTCGGCCAACCACGCCCGCCATATCCCCTTCTTCGTGCTGACCGGCCTGGCCTATACGCTGGCGCTGCCCTGGGAGAGCGTGCGGCTCTCCGGCCGCGGCCGCGCCCTGGCGGCCGCCGGCGCGGCGGCCTTCCTGCTGCTCACCGGGCTTTATTACAACCGCTTCGTCTGGCGCAACTACGCGCCCGGCGCCACGGATTTCAAGAACGCCTCCGAGGGGCTCGCCTCTTTCCTGAAGGCGGAGAAGGGCACGCTCGCCGGGCTGCGCATGTACAACCCCTGGGGCTGGGGCGGCTGGCTGGGCTGGGAGCTGGGGCCCGACTACAAGGTGTTCATGGACGGCCGCTACCTTTTCCACGAGAAGATCCCCGAGGCCATAGGCCTTACCGAGAACAGCGCCAACTGGAAGCCCTTCCTTGAAAAATACGGCTTCGGCCTGGTGGTGCTGCAGCTGGGCGGGCCGCAGGTGCCGGTGAAGCAGACCATGCCCGGCGGCGGCACCGCTATGTTGTGGCGCCCCGACTACCTCTTCTACCTGCCGCGGCGCGACTGGGCCGTGGTGTACTGGGACGTGAAGATCGCCGTGCTGGCGCGGCGCTCCGCCGTGCCGGCCGGCTGGCTGGCGGCGCATGAGTACAAGTGGCTGCGGCCCGGCGACCTGATAAACATCGTGCCGCCGCTCGCGGCCGGCGGCGTGCCGCTGCGGGCGCTGCGCGCCGAAGCCTCGCGCTACCTGCGCGGGGCCGAGATGAGCGGTCCCTGCTCCGCCGCCAACGGCGTGGCGCTCTTCATGCGCGACGTCGAGAGGCTCTGCGGCTATAAAGGAATAAGATGCTCCAGATGAACTCCGCCCTGAAAGGCCACCCGCTGTTCCTGTTCCCGGATTTCCGCCGGCTCTTCGTCGGGCGGTCGGTGTCGGCCGTGGGCGACAAGTTCTTCTCCATAGCCATAGCCTGGTGGGTGCTCTCGTCGGCCGGAGAGGGCTCCAAGTTCCACCTCGGGCTGGTGATGGCGGTGAACGTGCTGCCGGTGATAATCTTCGGACCGCTGCTGGGCACGCTGTCCGACCGCTCGGACAAGCGCCGCGTGATGCTGGCCGCCGACGCCGCGCGCGCCGCGCTGGTGCTGCTGCTCGGCCTGCTCTTATGGAGCGGGCGGCTGAACCTTTACTGGCTGTACTCGGTGTGCTTCCTGATCTCCGGCTTCGGCCCGCTGTTCGAGAGCGCCGAGGCGGCGTCCATACTGCGCCTCACGTCGGAAGAGAAGATGCCGCAGGCGGTGGCCGCCGACTCCTCGATACTGCAGATGTCCAACGTCATAGGCTCGGCCCTCGGCAGCGTGCTGATGGCCGCGGCCGGCGTGGCCGGCGCCTTCCTGTTCAACGCCGGCGGCTACCTGGTCTCGTTCGCCGCGGTGTGGGGGATAAGGACGGAACTGAAGCCGGAGGCCCGGACCGAAAGCTCCTTCATCGCCGAGTTCAAGGAAGGCCTGGCCTACACCTTCGGCAACCGGCCGCTGCTGGCGCTGATACTGACCTTCGCGGCCTTCAACTTCTTCGTCTCGCCGATACTCATACTGATACCGATGATAGTGAAGTTCAAGCTGGCGGCGTCGGTGACCTGGCTGGCCGTCTTCGAGACCTTCTTCGCCGGCGGCTCCGCGGCGCTGGCCGCCTGGCTGAGCTTCAGGGAGGCGCGCGGCGGCTTCTACGGCAAGTTGTTCCTTTCGGTGCTGCTGGTGGGACTGACCTTCGGCGGCTTATACTTCTTCTCCGACCGCTACCTGGCCTGCGCCGTGCTCTTCATGGGCGGCGCGGCGCTGGGCGGCGGCAACGCGCTGGCCCTTACGCTGTTCCAGGGCGCCGTGCCCGACGAGATGAAGGGCCGGTTCTTCTCGGTGCTCACCACGCTGGCCTACGCCGTGATGCCGCTGGGCTTCATGGTGAACGGCCTGCTGGCCGAGCGCTTCTCGGTGGATTTCTGCCTGGCCTTCAACGGCCTCGCCGTGCTGGCGCTGTCCTGCGTGGTGCTGCTGATCCCGCGGGTGAAGACCGCCTGAGCGCACCGGCGTCAAAAAGAAAAGCCCCGCGACCGCGGGGCTTTTTCTTGTCTGGCCGCCGGGGTCAGGCCGGGTTCGGGATGTCTATGAACTCGGTCTTCACGCCGAACTTCCTCTCCAGCACCGCGGCCAGCGCCTGCACGCCGGGCTTCTCGGTGTTGTAGTGGCCGGCCGCTATGAAGTTGGAGCGGGTCTCGCGCGCGTACTCCTGCGCCGGCTCGCCGGCCTCGCCGGTGATGAAAAGGTCCAATCCCGCCTCAGCCGCCTGGTCGAACATCGACGAGGCCCCGCCGCTCACGGCGCCGACGGTGCGTATCTTCTTCGCGCCGAAGCGGAAGCAGAGCGGCTCGGCGTCCAGCTTCAGGGCCAGCGCCGCGGCTATCTCGCCGATCTCCAGCGGCCTGGGCAGCCTGCCGCTGAAGCCTATGGTCACGCCCTTGTAGGAACCGAAAGGCCTGAGGCCCTTCGCGCCGAGCATCTTGAGCAGCATGGCGTTGTTGCCGCAGGCCGGGTGGCGGTCCAGCGGCAGATGCCAGGCGCAAAGCGACATGTCCGCGGCCACCAGCGCCGCGAGCTTGCGCTTTAACGGGCCGCAAAAAGGCCGCGCCTCGCCCCACAGCAGGCCGTGGTGGGTTATCAGCATCTGCGCGCCGCAGGCCGCCGCGCGCTCTATGCAGGCCAGCGAGGCCGAGACGCCGAAGGCTATCTTCTTCACGTCGGGCGAACCCTCGAACTGCAGGCCGTTCAGGGAAGCGTCCTTGACGGAGGACGAATCCAGGTAGGAATCGGTGAACCGCACTAACGCGTCGCGTTTTGCCATGTATCCCCCTTGCCGGCTCAGAGCTTGCCCGGCCTTACCGCGTAGATGTAGCCGTTGGAAACGTCGTCGGCGATATGATCGGCCAGCGAGAACTTGCCGCCTTCGGCCGGCGCCAGCAGCAGCGCGGCGTAGCCCCAGTTCATGGGGTTGCCCCTGAGCGCCGCGGCCGGGACCCTCACCGTCACCGCCCCGCCTTCGGCCTTGGGGGCGAAGACGCCCGCCGGCTGCGGGCCCTTGGGCGTGATGCGGTAGAGCGTCGCGGCCGAAGGGGTGACCTCCAGCGCGTACTCCCAGGCGCTGTCGGGGAAAAGCCTGAGAGGCCTGCCCTCGAGCGGGCGGGTCATGCCCGCGCGCGGCCTGCCGTTTATGTCCATGTACAGGTCCAGCCTTATGTGGCTGAAGCCGGAAGGGTTCTTCTGCGAATTGTCGATGGCCGCCGGCGTGAACGTGAACGTCGTGCCGTCGGGGCCGGCCTGCACGCGCAGCGCGGCCAGCTTCCAGACCTTGTAGGGGTCGGCGCCGGCGGACAGCTTGGGCCCGTTGGCCGGCACGTCCGGCTTGCGCGAGACGTTCTTTATCTCGAAGGAGCCGGCTGACAGCGAGACCGAGAGCTTCTCCGCCTGCGCGTCGCCGGAGACGGCGTCGGAGAGGCTGGAGAAGGCCCACTGCGGCGGGGCTTTCTGCATCACGCGCCAGGCGTTGCCGAGGGCGCTGCGCAGTTCCACCTCGGCCTCGGAGGCGGTCTCCGCGTCGGCGGAGGCCAGCGCGGCCAGCTTGCCGCCGTCCTCGGCGGCGAAATACTCGTCGAAGGCCTGCCGGGCCCGGCGGTAGTCACCCTGGAAGGAATTGAGGTGCAGCGACAGCGCGGCCCTGGTCTGCGCCATGGCGGCCAGCGCGCCGGCCTGCACCGGCGCCGCGGCCCAGGCGGAATAGTCGCCGCTCCACGGCGAGGCCGCGGCCGAGATGTCGGCGGCGGCCGGCGAGGTGGAGACGGCGGTCTTCAGGGCCTCGCTCACGGTCACGCGGCGCGGCGCGGCGGGCGCGCGCAGCTCGGCCAGCAGGGCCTCTCTCGACGAGGCCAGCCCGCCCGGCAGGGTCTCGTCGAAGACCACGAACGGGGCCGCCTGGGAGGTGGAGGAATACAGGGTGAACGGCACGGCGTAGACGCCGCCGTTCTCCAGCACGGCCGCGGCGGTGGAGGCCAGCGGGCCGCAGGCTATCCATTTCACGCCGAGAGCGCGGGCCAGCGGGAAGTAATCGGCGGTAAGTCCGCCGGGCGTGGCGGCCAGCCCGGAGGGGGCCTTCCCGAGGGCCTTGGCGGCGGCTTCCTTGTCCAGGCCCAGCCTGAGGCCGAGGAAGTACTGGTCGGAGGAGAGCGAGGCCGTGGAAGGCTTGCCGGACCATTTCACGTCGGGCGAAGCGGCGGCGTAGAGCAGCGGCAGCGGCGCGTCCCCGGCGGGGCGCAGCGCCAGTTCGAGGCGGCCTTCCTTCTCCAGCCTGCGCAGACGCTCCTCGAGGCCCTTCGGCAGCTCGGAGGCGGAGACCGTTATGGCCAGGGCCTTGTTCTTCTCCAGCTCGGCTATCACGGCGTCGGAGCCGGACAGCGAGGAGGGTACCCAGAGCACGGCCTGCTGCGCTCCGGCGGCGCCTGCCCAGCAGAGCAGGGTGGCGAATAAAGTCTTTTTCATATGGTCCTTATTTTACGGTGAGCACCGAGACCTTGCGGCCGGCCTCGTCGGCCGTGTCAGGGTTCAGCGGGTCCAGCGTCTCCTGCCCGTCGACGCGGCATACGTACTTGTACTTGCCCGGCGGCAGCGGCACCAGCGCCTCCCACGAGTCGCGGCCGGCCTTTATCATGGGCAGCGCGTCGGGGTTCCAGCGGTTGAAGTCGCCGGCTATCTTCACTTCCTTCGCGCCGGCTATCTTGACGGTGAACTTCACGAAGCGCAGCTCGGGCTGCGGCGGTTCCTGCGGGCCCTGCGGGACAGGGTGCTGGTGCGCCGGCGGGACCAGCGCGGTGCGCGACGGCTTGACGGTGGCCACGCTCCAGTGCCCGACGAAATTGAAATATTTCTTCACCGCGTTGTTCACGATGACGCTGGGCACGCTGACCAGCACGAAGGCGGCCGCGGCCAGCAGCATGAGGAGCGCTTTGCGTTCTATCACTTGTCCGCCCCGTCGTCCAGGCGGGGGCGCAGCCGGGGCTTCGCGCCCAGCTCCGCCGCCAGCGCCTTGAATTTCTCCGTGTCCACGCCGTTGTCCTCCACGGCGGTGGCGTACACCTCGGGCAGCGAGGCCGCCGCCGAGCGTATGAACTCCTTGACCTTCTCGAAACCGTTCGCGGCCCAGCGCTCTTCGGGGCGCATGATCGCCGCCCACTGGGCCGGGTCGGGCGTGTTGAGGCTGACGTGCACCGAGTCCACGAGCCCCTTCATCTCGGCGGCCACGTCGCGGCCCCAGACCGCGTTGGCGAGGCCGTTGGTGTTGACGCGTATGCGCAGGCCGGCAGGCAGCGGGGCCGCGGCGCCGGACCTTATGGCGCGCGCGCATTCCAGCAGCGCGTCCACGCGCATGGTCGGCTCGCCGTAGCCGCAGAAGACCAGTTCGGAGAAGGGGGCGGACGCCCATTCGCGCCCGGCCTCGCGCAGCACCTCGGCCGCGGAAGGCTCCGCGCCGCCGAGGTTCAGGTCGTGGCCGTGGTAGTCCATCTTCCACGCGTTGCGCACGCAGAAGACGCAGGAATTAGGGCAGCGGTTCGTCAGATTGACGTAGAGCCCGTTGCCGTGGCGGTAGACTATGGTGCGTTCTTTCATCGCCTTCCTCGCTTCTCCCTTTCCCTTTATTCTATCATTTAGACATGCGGATTTTGATAGCCCCGAACGCCTTCAAGGGCACGCTTACGGCCCGGCGCGCCGCCGCCGCGGCGGCCGCCGGCGTAAGGTCCGCGCTGCCGCGGGCCGCGGTGGACGCCCTGGCCATAGCCGACGGCGGCGACGGCCTGCTGGACGCCCTGCGCCCGGCGCTCGGCGGGCGCCTGGTGCGCACCGCCGTCGACGGGCCGCTCGGCGAGCCCGTGAAAGCGCGCTGGCTGCTGGCCGGCCGCACCGCCGTCATAGAGATGGCGGAGGCCTCCGGGCTTAAATATATGAACGGCCGCGGGCTGCGGCCGATGGACGCCACCACCCGAGGCGTGGGCCAGCTGATGGCCGAGGCCGTGCGGCTGGGCGCGACCGAGATAGTGGTGGGGCTCGGCGGCAGCGCCTCCAACGACGGGGGCGCCGGCTGCGCCGAGGGTTTCGGCTTCAGGCTGCTGGGCCGCGACGGGCGGCCCGTGCGGCCGGGCGCTGGTGGGCTGGTCTCGCTGGCGGCCGTGCTGCCCGGGACCGGCGCCGCGCGGCTGCGCGGCGTGAAGGTGTACGGCCTCGCCGACGTGAAGAACAGGCTTTTCGGCCCGCTGGGCTCGGCCCGCGTGTTCGGCCCGCAGAAAGGCGCCGGCCCGCGCGAGGTGCGCCTCATAGACGAGGGGCTCAGGAACTACGCCGCCGTGCTGAAGGCCTGGCCCGGCCGGGACGTGGCCCGCCTCGAGGGCGGGGCCGCCGCTGGCGGGCTGGGGGCTGGGCTCGCCGCCTTCTTCGGCGCCGAGCTGCTGGACGGCTCGGCTTATGTGCTGGAGCGCGCCGGCTTCGGCCGGCTGCTGCGCCGCGCCGGCCTGCTGATAACGGGCGAGGGCCGCTTCGACAGGCAGACCTTCTACGGCAAGGCCCCGGGCGCGGCCATAGCCGCCGCGCGGGCGCTGGGGGTGCCGGCCGTGGTGGTATGCGGCTCCTCGCTGATAAAGGACCGCCGGACCTTGTCCCGGCTGGGGGTGGCCGGCGTCATAGAGGCGGGAATGGAACCCTCGCCGGCCGCCGCCCTGCGCCGGGCCGTAGCCGCCGGCCTGCCGGCCATACTGGCCGGCCTGGGCCGCCGGGCCTGAGGCCTCTTTTCTTGAGGCTCTAATTTTATTATTATATATCCCTGTTAACGGCCGTCCGCGGCCGGCGCACCGTTTTCTATAAGCGAGGAAAAAATGAGTTCCCACCAGTCAAACCAGATCTCCTTCGGCACCGACGGTTACCGCGGGATCATAGCCCGGGACTTCACCTACGACGTGGTGCGCAAGATAGCGCAGGGCATGGCCGACTACGTGGCCTACAAGTACATGCGCACCGAGAAGCCGACGATAGTCGTGGGCTACGACCGCCGCTTCATGTCGGACCGCTTCGCCCGCACGCTGGCCGAGGTGCTGGCCGCCAACGGCCTGAGCGTCACCCTTTCCGAGACCCCGGTGCCCACCCCCGCCGTCAGCCTGCTTACCACGAAAGGCTTCGGCCTCGGCGTGATGATAACCGCCAGCCATAACAAGCATTTCTACAACGGCATAAAGATAAAGCAGAACGGCCGCTCGGCCCCGCCCGCGGTGACCGCCGAGGTGGAGAACTACGTGGGCAAGGCCGTGCCGCTGAAGCCCAACGGCGCGGCTGTGGCGATGAAGGACTTCCGCCCGGCCTACGTCGAGTACCTGGCCTCCAAGGTGCAGGCCTCCAAGGTCCTGCCCAAGCTGCCCGGCCCGGTGGCCGTGGATTTCATGCACGGCGTCGGCGCGGAGACCGCCGGCGTGTTCGGCACGAAGAACGTGCTGCCGCTGCGCGAGAAGCACGACCCGCTTTTCGGCGGCGTGGCCCCCGAGCCGGTGGAGAAGAACCTGCAGCCGCTGGTGGACGCCGTGAAGAAGCACAAGGCGCTTTTCGGCGCCGCCCTCGACGGCGACGCCGACCGCTTCGCGCTGGTCTCGGACAAGGGGCAGTACATGACCCCGTGCCAGACCGGCCCGCTGATGCTCGAGTACCTGCTGACCAAGGGCAAGTACAAGGGCAAGATCGTCCAGGCCGTCTCGATGGGCTTCCTGACCAAGCGCATAGCGCGCGCGGCGGCCCTGCCTTTCGAGGAGACCCCCGTCGGCTTCAAGTACCTGGCCGAGAAGATGCTGCAGGAGGACGTCACCTTCGCGGTGGAGGAATCCGGCGGCTACGCCTGGAAGGGCAACCTGCCCGAGCGCGACGGCGCGCTGACCGCGCTGTTCATAGCCGAGATGGTGGCGAAGACCGGCAAGTCCGTGTCCGCGCTGTACGCCGAACTCGAGAAGAAATACGGCAAGTCCTGCTTCGTGCGCCGCGACTTCGCCCTGGAAAAAGCTATCCCCAACAAGCATTCGTTCGCCGTGAAGATAAAGAAGAAGCTGCCCAAATTGCTGCTCGGGCACAAGATCACGGAGACCAACACGATAGACGGCCTGAAGATAGTGCTCGACAACGACTGGTGGGTGCTGATGCGCCCGTCCGGCACCGAGCCGCTGCTTCGGACCTACGCCGAGACCGACAGCCAGGAGAATACGAAGAAGTTCCTGGACTTGGCGTTCAAACTGGTAGAGCAGAAATAAAGGAGAAAGAAATGAACTTCAAAGGCAAAAGGTACGTGAGTTCCGAGTCGGTGACGGAGGGGCATCCCGACAAGGTGTGCGACCAGATTTCGGACGCGGTGCTGGACGAGATCATGAAGAAGGACCCGGCGGGCCGCGTGGCCTGCGAGACCTTCATCACCCGCGGCATGGTGGTGGTGGGCGGCGAGATAACCACTAAGACCTACGTCGACGTGGACACGCTGGCGCGCCAGGTGATAAAGGACATAGGCTACACGGACGCGAAGTACGGCTTCAACCACGAGACCTGCGCGGTCATCAACGTGATAGGCCGCCAGAGCCCGGACATCGCCCAGGGCGTGGACACCGGCGGCGCCGGCGACCAGGGCCTGATGGTGGGCTACGCCTCCGACGAGACGCCGGAGCTGATGCCGCTGCCGCTGCAGCTGGCGCAGCGCCTGACGATGCGCCTCGCCGAGGTGCGCAAGAAGAACATCCTCCCGTACCTGGGCCCCGACGGCAAGAGCCAGGTCACCGTGGAATACCATGACGGCGAGCCGGTGCGCATAGAGACCATCGTGCTCTCTTCGCAGCACACCGAGGAGATCCTCGACAAGTCCGGCCACCAGATCACCGAGAAGAGCCGCCGCGAGATCATCGACGCGGTAATCACCCCGGTCATCGACAAGCGGATGATGGACAAGAACACCAAGATCTACATCAACCCGACCGGCAAGTTCGTGGTCGGCGGCCCGCAGTCGGACACCGGCGTGACCGGCCGCAAGATCATCGTGGACACCTACGGCGGCGTGGCCCCGCACGGCGGCGGCGCGTTCAGCGGCAAGGACTCCACGAAGGTGGACCGCTCCGCGGCCTACATGGCCCGCTACATCGCCAAGAACATCGTGGCGGCTAAGCTCGCGCGCGAGTGCACGGTGCAGCTGGCCTACGCGATAGGCGTGGCCGAGCCCGTGGGCCTGTACGTGGACACGCACGGCACCGGCGCCATCGCCGACGAGAAGCTCTCGAAGATAGTGCGCTCGAACTTCGACCTGACGCCGCGCGGCATCATAAAGACGCTGAAGCTGCGCGCGCCCGTGTTCCGCCGGACGGCCGCCTACGGCCACTTCGGCCGCGCGGGTTTCGCGTGGGAGAAGACCGACGCCGCCGCCATGCTGAAGAAGAAGGCGGCCGCCGAGCCGAAGGCGGAGTGCGCCTGCTGCTGCGGCTGACGATCGTACGGTACGCGCCGGGGCCAACGGGGGTTCGGTCCCGGCGCGCTTAGTACACTAGGGGGAAATATGAAGATACTGCTGGTTGAAGATAACGCGCTTACCCGCTACACGATAAAGTCGCTGCTGGATAAGCTGGGCCACGAGGTGGTGGCCGAGGCCGAGGACGGCGCCGGGGCCGTGAAGTACTTCAGGGAGTTCAAGCCCGACGTCGTGTTCCTCGACCTGATACTGCCGGGGCGTTCCGGCGTCGAGATACTCGAGGACCTGCGCGCGGTGGACCCCGCGGCGCGCGTCGTGGTGATAACCGCCGTGGAGCAGGACGAGATAGACAGGCGGCTCGCCGACAAGGGCGTGAGCGCGATACTGCGCAAGCCGTTCTCGTTCGAGGATTTCAAGACGCTGATGCGCGACCTGGCCTGACAAGGCATGAACGATAAAGCGAGACAAGCCCTGGAAAGGATAGCCTTCCTGAGCCTGGAGAGGTGCGTGGCCAAGCTGTCGCGCATCTCCGCGGGCCGGTGGAAAGTGGCGGAGGCCGCCGTTTCGCTGCGCAGCATGGAGGAGGCCATAGCCTCGGCCCCTTCCGGCGCCGGCGCCGCCGTCTATTTCGACGTGAGCGGGGAATGCCCTTTCGCGTCGATGGTGGTGTTCCGCCCCGACGACATAGAGATACTTTCCCGCGGCTTCCTCGGGTTCTCCTTCTCGAAACTGCCGACGCTGAGCCAGGCGCACGAGCTGCTGCTGTCGGAGCTCGGCAACATCATACTCAACGCGCTGGTGGGCTCGCTGTCGGGCGCCCTCGGGCGCAGTTTCCTGCCTTCGGTCCCGAAATGCGTGCAGGGCGAGCCGCGCTTCCTGCTGGAAGCCCTGTGGACCTCGATGGACCGCGGTTCCCGCCACAGCCTGGTCGCGGTGACGCTGGATTTGGAGTGCGACGGGAACGTGACGCGCAGCGAGGTGCTGACCGTCATCCCCGACGCCATGGAAGAGGCGCTCGCCGGGGCGCTGCAGAGCGGTTCCTGACCGCAAGATCCGCCCGGGGTTCCCCGGGACTTTTAATGGAGATGCTCATGAGGAAAATACTCGCACCCTGTCTCGCCGCACTGACCCTGCTGGCCGCCGCCGCGGCCGCCTCCGCCCAGACCCAGATCGCCGGGGTGGGCTGGGAGGTGTCCCGCGTACAGGGCAAGGAACGCGCCCCGTTCTCGGCCGTTACCGAGCTGCGCGCTTCCCCCGAGCTGAAGTTCACCGACAGCCTGCGCGCCATAGTGACGCTGCGCAACCCGGCCGCGAAGCCGGTGGAGGGCCTGGTGCTGCGCTACGCGCTGCGCCTGCGCCTGCTGAAGAAGGGCGACTCGCCCGAAAAGGCCTTCTGGGCCGTGCCGTTCTACTTCGAGGAAGTGCGCGTGACCAAGATAAACCCTTCCTCCGACCGGCAGGTGAAGCTGATACGTTTCGAGCTCGCCGAGCAGCTGAAGAAGCTGCGCAACACCGGCCTGGTCCCCACCGGGCTGAAAGCCGAGCTGATGATCTCGCCGAGGCTCGGCGACGACCCGGCCGCGATCATGCGCGAGGCCGTGATAGACATTCTCCCGCCGGAAACGGCGAAACCCTGACGGAGGCCATATGCTGGACATCAAGACGCTGCGCGCCGACCCCGAAAAAGCCAAGCTCGCGATGAGCGGCCGCAGCGGCAACTACCTGCCCGTTCTCGAACAGATATTCCAGAAGGACGCCGCGTACCGCGCCGCCCTCGCCGAGATAGAGGAACTGCGCTCGAAGCGCAACGAGGTCTCGAAGAAGATACAGGTCGCCAAGGCCTCCAAGGACGAGGCCGCGGCCCAGGCCGCCATGGCCGAGGCCAACGCCGCCAAGGAAGCCGTGAAGTCCCGCGAGGAACTCACCGCCGCGCTCGAGAAGGAACTGAACGCGCTGCTGCTCTCCGTGCCGAACCTGCCCGACCCGCAGGTGCCGAAGGGCGGCGGCTCGCAGGACAACAAGGTGGTCTTCGAGGACGTCTCCAACCGCCGCGAGTTCGCCTTCAAGCCGCTGGACCACCACGCCGTGGGAGAGAAGCTGGGCATACTGGATTTCGCCACCGCCGCCAAGCTGTCGGGCGCGCGCTTCGCGCTGCTCCGCGGCCAGGGCGCCAGGCTCGAGCGCTCGATCATCCAGTTCATGCTGGACCTGCACACCCGCGAGCACGGCTACACCGAGATCTTCCCGCCCTACCTCGTTACCCCGGAGACCATGACCGGCACCGGCCAGCTCCCCAAGTTCGAGGAGGACCTCTACAAGATAGCCGCCGAGCCGCCGATGTACCTGATCCCGACGGCCGAGGTGCCGCTGACCAACATGTTCCGCGGCGACCTGCTGAAGGAGGACGAGCTCCCGAAGAAGTTCACGGCCTACACCGTCTGCTTCAGGCAGGAGGCCGGCTCCTACGGCAAGGACACCCGCGGCCTGATACGCAACCACCAGTTCAACAAGGTGGAGCTGGTCTGGCTGACCAAGCCCGAGGATTCCATGGCAGCGCTGGAGACCCTGCGCGCCGACGCCGAGAAGGTGCTGAAGCTGCTGAAGATCCCGTACCGCGTGCTGGAGCTCTGCACCGGCGACATGGGCTTCTCTTCGGCCAAGACCTACGACCTCGAGGTGTGGATGCCGAGCGAGGGCGTGTTCCGCGAGATCTCCTCGTGCTCCAACTGCACCGACTTCCAGGGCCGCCGCATGAACACCCGCTTCAAGCGCGCCGACGGGAAGAAGACCGAGTTCGTCCACACGCTGAACGGCTCGGGCCTCGCGGTGGGCCGCACCTTCGCGGCCATACTCGAGAACTACCAGCAGGCCGACGGCTCCGTGGTGGTGCCCGAGGCGCTGCGCCCCTACATGGGAACGGACGTGATAAAGTTATGAAGAAGACGCTGTTAGCGCTGCTGTTGTGCGCCTGCGCCGCGGCCAACGCGGCCGCCGGCACCCCTAAGTACGAGCCCCTGCCCGACGACCTGCGGCTGCTCTCCAAGAAGGGCATAGACGCCATCTACTCGGTGGACATCCCCGAGGCCAGGAAGAACTTCTCCGAGGCGCTGGCCAAGTACCCGGACCATCCTTACCCGCATTTCGGCATGGCCATGACCAAGTGGGCCACGCTCGAGTACCTCGAGGACGAGTCGGACCCCAAGCTGGACAAGGAATACGCGGCCATGACCGACGAGGCCATAGACGTCGGCCTGAAGTGGATCAAGAAGCACCCCGGCGACGCCAACGCCTACCTGTGCCTGGGCGGCATGTACGGCCTGCGCGCCCGCCTCGCGGTGCTGCAGCACCGCTGGATCAAGGCGTACTTCGACGGCAAGAAGGCCATCTCCAACACCAAGATGGCGCTCAAGATAGACCCCGAGATGTACGACGCCTACCTCGGCCTCGGCATGTACGAGTACTACGCCGGCACGCTGTCCGGCGTGGTGAAGATACTGGCCAAGTTCTTCCTGCGCGGCGACGCGAAGGAAGGCATACGCCTGCTCAACGTCTGCAAGGAGAAGGGCTACTTCAACGCGCTGGCGGCCAAGCTGCTGCTGATAGAGATCTACACCACCACCGGCAGCCCGTACATGAACCGCGAGCTGGCCGTGAAGTGGTCGCGCGAGCTGCGCGAGGCCTATCCCGTGCACCCGCAGATGCATTTCGTCGAGATAGTCTCGCTTTACGAGAACCGGCAGTACGACGAGAGCCGCCGCGAGTCGCTGGCCTACCTGAAGGCCGTCGAGGAGGGCAAGCCCTCCTACCGCCGCCGCTACCTGCCGCGCGTGATGACCGCTATAGGCACGACGTACCTCGTTGAGAAGAGGTACGACGAGGCCGCCGACTGGTTCGCGAAGGCCGCGGCCACGCTGAAGGAAGACCCGAAGGCCCACCCGGCCCGCTGGGGCGTCTGGGCCATAGTGCGGCTCGGCAACGTTTACGACCTGAAGGGCCTGCGCGCGAAGGCGCTGGCCTATTATAAGGAAGCCCGCGCCTACAAGGACGAGTGGGGCTTCTACGAGTCGATAGACGTTTACCTGAAGAAGCCTTTCGCCGAGGCGCAGCTGCCCGGCCAGATGCCTCCGCCCTGAGAGCCCGGCCGCCGGCCCGCCGGCGGCCCGCAACCCCGTGACGCTGGAAGAATTCGAGAAAGAGACCGCCGCCGCCCTGGAGCGCCTGCCTCCGGAGTGGCGCGCGCGCCTCGAGAACGTGGTGGTGACGGTGGCCGCCCGCCCGACGGCGGCGCAGGAGCGGCGCTTCGGCCGCGGCCTGCTGGGGCTTTACGAGGGCGTGCCGCTGCCCGAGCGGGCGCAGGGCTACAGCGGCGCGATGCCCGACAAGATAACCCTTTTCAAGGACAACCTGGAGGCCGGCTGCCGGAACGCGGCCGGGCTGCGGCGCGCCGTGAGGCACACCGTGATGCACGAGCTGGCCCATTATTTCGGCATGACCGACGAGGAACTTAAGGAGAAAGGCCTTTACTAGGCCGGCGTATGGAAGACATCAACGAGATGGCCGAGGGATCGAGGCGCCAGCTTACCGCGCGCGCCGTAGTGGCGGGCATGCTGCTGGGCGGCTTCATGAGCCTGTCCAACCTCTACGTGGCGCTGAAGACCGGCTGGAGCATAGGCGTGTCGATAACCGCCGGCATACTGGCCTACGCCATCTTCGCGGCGCTGCTCAAGCTGCGCGTCGTCCGCCGGGCCTTCGGCATGCTGGAGAACAACGCGATGCAGAGCGTCGCGAGCGCGGCCGGCTACATGACCGGCGGCGGCACCGTGGCCGCGATACCGGCGCTGATGATGATCACCGGCACGGTGATGGGCGGCTGGCAGATGTTCTTCTGGATCACCTCGATAGCCATGCTCGGCGTGGTGATGGCGATACCGATGAAGCAGCAGATGATCAACGTCGAGCAGCTGCGCTTCCCCACCGGCATAGCCGCGGCCGAGACGCTGAAGGCGCTGCACGGCGAGGGCGAAGGCGGCGCCGGCAAGGCGCGGCTCCTGGGCTGGGGCGGCGCGGCCGGGGCCTGCGTGGCCTTCCTGCGCGACGCGAAGGCGCCGTGGATGCCCTGGAACCTGCCCGAGAAACTGCAGATCCCTTTCATGCGCCTCGCCGGGAGGCCGCTCGCCGACTACACGATCTCCTTCGAGGGCAGCCTGATCATGCTGGGCGCCGGCGCCATCATGGGCTTCCGCGCGGCCTGGAGCATGCTGCTCGGCGCGGCGATAAACTTCGGCGTGCTGGCGCCGCGGCTCTACGAGAGCGGCGTGATAGACCCGAAGCTGGGCTACAAGAACATCGTCGCGTGGAGCGTGTGGTTCGGCTCGGCGATGATACTGACCAGCGGCCTGCTGGCCTTCGCCTTCCAGTGGCGCACCGTCGTGCGCGCCGTTAAGAGCGTGGGCGCGGCCTTCGGCGGCCCCGGCGACGGCGAGTCCGCCGAGGTGCCTATGCTGTGGTTCTTCGCCGGCCTTCTGCTGCTGTCGCCGTGCGTAGTCTTCCTCGAATGGTTCCTGTTCGGCATAAAGCCGTGGATGGGCGTGCTGTCGGTATTCCTGGGTTTCTTCATCGCTATCGTGGCCTGCCGCGCCACCGGCGAGACCGACACCACGCCGACCGGCGCGCTCGGCAAGATAACGCAGATCACGTTCGGCGCGCTGGCCCCGGCCAATATCACGACGAACCTGATGACCGCCAACGTCACCGGCGGCGTGGGCCTGCACGCGGCCGACCTGCTGACCGACCTGAAGAGCGGCTACCTGCTGAAGGCGGACCCGCGCCAGCAGTTCTGGGCGCAGTTCTTCGGCGTGCTGGCGGGCTCGCTGTTCGTGGTGCCGGCCTACCGGCTGCTGATCCCGACGGCCGACGTGCTGGGCACCGACGCCTGGCCGGCCCCCGGCGCGCAGACCTGGAAGGGCGTGGCCGAGCTGCTGGCTAAGGGCTTCCACACGCTGCACCCGACGGCGCAGGCGGCGCTGGCCGTGGGCGCGGTGCTGGGTATAGCGCTGGTGCTGCTGGAGAAGGCCTTCCCGAAGTACAGGAAGTACATCCCTTCGGCCACCGGCCTGGGCCTGGCCTTCACGACGCCGGCCTTCAACACCATCTCCATGTTCTGCGGCGCCGGCATAGCGCTGCTGATAGAGCGCCGCAACGCCGCCGCGGCCGAAAAACTCGTGGTGCCGGTGAGTTCCGGCTTCATAGCCGGCGAGAGCCTGGTGGGCGTGCTGATAGCCGCGCTGGTGGTGGCGGGCGTGCTGCGATGAAGGGGAAGTATTCCCACGTGCTGTGGGACTGGAACGGCACGCTGATGGACGACGCCGCGCTCTGCGTGGACGTCTTCAACCTGATAGGCGCGAAGCGCGGCCTGCCGCACATGACGCTGGAGCGCTACCGCGAGATCTTCGGTTTCCCGGTGAAGGACTATTACGAGGCCGCCGGTTTCGACTTCGGCCGCGAGAGCTTCGAGGCCGTGGGGCGCGAATGGATGGACGAGTACGAGCGCCGCAAGTACGGCTGCCCGCTGCGCGAGGGCGCGGCCGGGGCGCTGCG
Organism: uncultured Elusimicrobia bacterium; assembly: GCA_937870775.1. Lineage (GTDB taxonomy): Bacteria > Elusimicrobiota > Elusimicrobia > Elusimicrobiales > UBA9959 > UBA9959. The sequence goes on along the minus strand of CALMZU010000180.1, from coordinate 10,370 downwards.
CGCCGTGGCCGGTCTCGGCATAGGCCAGGCGGTGCTCTCCGCCTATTCGTCGGAGCTGCTCAAGGAGACCGTCGGGCATTACGGCCTGGCCGGCTACTTCCAGAGGCTCTGCGGCCTGGACACCATATACGCGCCTAGCAAGGTGGAACTGGGCCGCCGCCTGGTGGCCGAGCTGGGCGCGCGCCGCGGCGGGGTGCTGATGGTGGGGGACACCGCGCACGACCTGGAGACGGCCGAGGCCATAGGCGCGGACTGCGTGCTGCTGGCCGGCGGCCACCAGAGCAGGGCGCGGCTGGAGCGCACCGGGGCGCGGGTGCTCTCCTCGGCGTCCGAACTCCTCTCTATTTCGTTCTCTTGACCGGCCTGGCCCGGCGCAGGTAGCCGGTGGCCGACACTATGCGGGCCGGTACCAGGTCGCCGGGCTTCGGCGGGCGCGCGCCCGCCGGCGTTTCCAGTTCCACGCGGCCGTCTATGTCCGGCGCGTCGCGGTAGGTGCGGCCGAACAGCGGCGAATCCATCAGCAGCGTGCAGCGCTTCCCTTTCAGCTCCGCGTTCAATTCGTCCACCACGCCGCTCTGGGCGGCTATCAGGGCCTCGGCGCGCTCGGTCTTCACTGATTCAGGCACCTGGCCGGCCATGGCGGCCGCCGCGGTGCCGGGCTCGCGGGAGTACTTGAACACCGCCACGTTGTCGAAGCGGGTCTCCTTCACGAAAGCCAGCAGTTCCTCGAACTCGGCGCGGGTCTCGCCGGGGAAGCCGGCTATGAAATTGGTGCGCAGGGCTATGTCGGGCATCGCGCGGCGCAGCTCGGCTATCTTCTCCCGTATGGACCTGGCCGTGGAGGCGCGGCGCATGCGCCTGAGCACCCCGTCGGAGGCGTGCTGCAGCGGCATGTCGAGGTAGCGGCAGACGCTCTTGTTCGCGGCCATCGCCTTTATCAGCCCCGGCGTGACGCGCTCGGGGTACACGTACATCAGGCGCCACCAGCGCACGTCCTTCAGCTTCACAAGTTCCTTCAGCAGCCTGTCCAGCGAGGGCCGGCCGTACAGGTCCGTGCCGTAGGCGGTGGTGTCCTGCGCTATCAGCGAAATTTCCTTCGCGCCGCTTTCCGCGAGGCGCGCGGCCTCCTCCACCACGTCGGCCAGGGGCTTGGACGTGAAGGGCCCGCGTATGGACGGGATCAGGCAGTAGGCGCAGCGGTTGTCGCAGCCGTCGGCGATCTTGAGGTAGGCGCTGTGCGGCGCGGTAAGGCGCGCCTTGAGCCGCGGGGCGTTAAGCGGCCCGCCGGCGGGCAGCACGTAGGCGCCGCCCTTGTCGAGGGCGCGCGCGGCCTCGGCCAGCGCGTGTATGCCGACGGCGGCGTCCAGCCCGGGGAAGCGCTTGAGGAGCCGCTCCTTCTCGCGCTCGACGAGGCAGCCGGTCACTATCACCTTGGCGAGCCTGCCGCGGGCCTTCAGCCCCAGCAGGCGCTTCAGCTCGGCCTCGGATTCCTTCACGGCCGAGCCGAGGAAAGCGCAGGTGTTGAGGAGGGCGGCGTCGGCGCCGTCCTCGTCGGGGGTGAGCTGCCAGCCGGCGGCGGCGAGCTCGCCCGCCATCACTTCGGCGTCGGAGAGGTTCTTGGGACAGCCCAGGGATACGATGAAGAGTTTAGGCATGGCTATGGCGCGGCGCGCCGCGGATCAATGCTTCTCGAGGCGCTTTATCAGGACGAAGGTTATCCAGCCTATCAGCAGCATGGCGCAGAGGAACATGGGATAGGCCATTTTCCAGTTCTCTATGCCGGTCATCGCCGAGAACTCGGACATGCCGCCCACGCCGGCGAAGAAGCTCGGCACCGCCACCGCGATGACGACGGCGTTGAGGTTCTTCATCAGGATGTTGAGGTTGTTGCTGACGATGGAGGCGCGCGCTCCGACGAGCGACGCGAAGATGTTGGAGTAGATCGACGCCTGCCTGTAGCACTGCTGGTTCTCGATCATGATGTCGTCGAGGAACTCGACGCTGCGCGGGGAGAGGCCGATCTTGTCGGCGCTGTGCTTGAGGCGCTCTATCACGCTGGTGTTCGAGGTGATGGCGTTGACGTAGTAGACCAGGCTCTTCTCGAGGGTGAACATGTTGATCAGATGCCTGTTCTCCATCGAGTAGGTTATCTTGGTCTCGATCTCGTCGGCGATCATGTTGATCACCTTCAAGTGCTCCATGAAATGGAAGATCGAGTTGAAGATCAGCTTGAGGAAGACCTCGCGGATGCCGCCGACCTGCTTGAAGTACTTGCCGGAGAACAGGTTGACGTCCTCCGACAGCGCGACGAGCAGCTTGTCCTTGAACAGGAACAGCCCCATCGACGAGACCTTGAACATGAAATGGTCCTTCGAGGAGTAGTTCTTCGGGCGCTTGAAGATCAGGTCGACATGGTCGGGCTCCAGCTCCATGCGGGCCGGCTCCTCGGGGTCGAAAGCGGAATTGAAATTGTGCTCGTCGAGGTTGAAGTTCTCCACCAGCCACTTCTTCTCGTCCTCGGTGGGGCTTATGACCACCCATATCGACGGGGTCTCGGCCTCGACGGGCTTTATCTGGTGGTCCTCTATCTTATAGCGCTTTATCATGTTCGTCCGGTCCGGCCGGTCATGTAATTGTACTAATTAAAGGCCTATTTTTTGACGTAGCGTATGCGCCGTATGTCGGTGCCCGGGAAATAGAAGTCCAGTATGCCGCGGAAGTCCATGCCGTACTTGCCGGCCAGGCCGGCCGCGCCGCTCTGGCACAGCCCAATCGCGTGGCCCCAGCCGCCGCCGTAGATCCAGTAGTTGCGCACCTTGCCGTTGCGGAAGCGGTTGACCTCTATCTCGAACAGCGTGCTCTTGAGCGAGCTGAAGCCGAGGATGTTCCTTATCAGGTGCTCGCGGTCCACGATCACCGACTTCTTCTTGCCGACGATCTTTATGGAGTTGACGTTGCCCGACGGGGCGCGCCTGAGCGGCAGTATGTCCACCACCTCGCCGACGGCGTAGTCCTTGTTGACGCGGAAGGTCATGTCCTTCTGGCGGATGATCTTCATCCAGCGGAACTCGGCCGAGCGCACGCGGCCGGGGTAGTTGCAGTTGGCCTGCGGGTTGCCCGTTATCCACAGGTACCAGTCCCACGGGTCCAGCGGCGTCACCGGCTTGCCCGGCGCGGAGTCGGGGCGGGTCACCAGGTAGGGCGAGTCGCCCCAGCCGGTGACCTCCTTGGAGGCCTGTATCCAGCCGCCGCAGTTGGAGTGGTAGAAGGTGTAGGCGGGGCGGCCGTGGTAGGTGAGTATCTGGCCCTCGGTGTCCACCACCGCGCGGCTGGTGGTGTTGGCCTCGTTGGACTTGCCCTTGTAAGCCTGGCAATGCTGGCCGTCGCAGAGGTGGTAGCCGTCGGCCTTGTGCTGGCCGCCGCGGGCGCGGCGTATCAGCACCTGCGTGCGGGCTATCACGGCCTGCGCCTTCAGGGATTCGTACGGCCACTGCGGCGCCACCTCGCTGGGCACGACGCCGAGCAGGTACAGCTCGTTCTCTATCACGTTGACCACGCCTATGCCGCGGTCCGCTATGGGGTAGAATTCCATGTAGCCGCGGTACTGGCGGTCCGCGCCGCGGAACCACGGGTTCTTCGTGCGGGAATCCGCGTCGAAGATCAGCGAGCCGCCGGCCGCCGGCTTTACGACCAGCGTGCCTGTGAAGCGGCCGTAGACGGTGCCGGCCGTGTCCTTGAGCACCACGCGGCCGCCGTCGAAGACCAGCGTCCAGGCCTCGTCGGGCGGGATCTCGGCGAAGAGCTTGCCGCTGGCCTTGCCGTACACGCGCAGGCCCTCGAAGGACTTTATCTTGAGCAGGTTGTTGCGCCCCTGCTTGCCGGTGCCGGTCGTGCCTATGCCGACGCGTATCTTCACCGACGGGGCGAGCTTGGCCGCGGCGTCCACCGGCGCCATCTCCAGCGGCTTGGTGATGCGGAACGGCGGGCGGATCTCCTCGGGCTGTTTGGTGAGCTTGCCCTCGAGCACCTTCATCATCTTGGAGGCCACCGGGTGGTGCGGCGCGTAGTCCAGCACGCGGTAGTACTGGTTCCAGGCCTCGTTGAACTTGCCCTGCCTCGCGTATATGCCGGCGAGCGGCAGCCGGGCCTCGGTGAAGGTGGGGTCCTTCCTGAGCGCCTCTATCAGCGCCTGCTCGGCCTCGTCGTACATCTTGAAGTTCATGTAGTTCCAGGCCAGGATGTAGTCGACGCCGGCGAAGTCGGGGCGGAGCTTGCGGTACTTCTCCAGATGCTCCAGCGTGCCGGCCTTGTCGTCGAGGTTGGAATAGACGCTGGCGAGGCCGAGCTCCGCGCGGGCGTGCAGTTCCTGTATGCGCAGCGCGGTCTCGAAGGCCGAGCGCGCGCCGGTGTAGTCGGCCTGGTGGAAGCGCAGCCAGCCCAGCTCGCAGTAGATGTCCGGGTCGTGCGGGTCACGTTCCAGCGCGCGCACCAGGTCGCCGGCGGCCTCGTAGTAGCGGCCGGCCTGCCGCAGGCAGGCGGCGGCGTTCAGGAAAGGCCTGGGGTCGCCCTTGCGTTCCGAGGCCAGCGCCTCGTAGGCCCGGGCCGCGGCGGGCAGGTCCCCTTTCAGGTAAAGGGCGTAGGCGTCCTCGCCGGCCGTCGTCGGGCGGGATTGAAAGAGCAGGAAGAAAAGAATAAGATAGGCTCTTCGCACGTTAATATAATCGTATGAAATTATACGGTGCGAATTGAAGCACGGATGCACGAAGAACTCACCGACGCTCAGCTGGTGGCGGCCTTCCGGGACGGCGATCCGGAGGCCCTCGGCCTGCTTATGGAACGGCACAAGGCCGCGGTATACGGCTATCTGCTGCGCCTCACCTCGCGCCCCGACGCCGCCGAGGACCTGTTCCAGGAGGTGTTCCTGAAACTGGTCAGGAACCCCGCCGCCTACGGCGAGAGGGAGAAGTTCAGGGCCTGGCTGTTCACGGTGGCCAGGAACGCGGCGATGGACCATTTCAGGCGCGAGCGGCTGCGCTCGGCGCTGCCGCTGGAGGGCGACGGCGAGACCCCGGGCGCGGCCGATTTCGCCGCCTCGCCCGAGCCCGGCCCGGAGAAGCAGTTCGAGAACGGGGCGCTGGGGGAGCGGATAAAGGCCGCGCTGGAGCTGCTTTCCCCGGAGCAGCGCGAGGTTTTCTACCTGCGCCATTACTCGGAGCTTTCTTTCAGGGAGATAGCCGACATGCTTAAGGTGCCCATAGGCACCGTGCTGGCCCGCATGAGCCGGGCCGCCGCGCTGCTGCGCAGGGAGCTGGGGGAAGGCGGGCAATAAAAAGCCGCCCCCGCGCGTTCAATTATCAGGAGAGCATATGAGCTGCGGATACGGAGAGAAACTGGTCCTTTACTTCTACGGCGAAGCCGGGGATGCGGCGCGGGCCGAGGTGGAAGCGCACCTCCCCGGCTGCGCGGCCTGCCGCGGGGAGCTGGCCGCCCTGGCGGCGGCTTCGGACTGGCTTGACGCCGCGCGGGTGCAGCCGCCCGCCCGGGCCGTGGCCGCCGTAATGGCCGCCGCGCGTTCGGCCGGCAGGGCCCGGACTTTCCGGTTCGGCTGGCGCGAGGCTCTGTTCAGCGGCGCGCTGGCGGCCGTCATGATGGGAGTGTTCGCTTTCTCCGGCCGCCCGGTCGCCAGTTCCGAACTGGCCTGGAACAGCGGCCTCGACACCAGCCTGGACTCGGTGGAGGAGAGCCTCTACCAGGTAAAGACCGAGGTGGGGACTTCGTCCGGCGACTGGGATTACAGTTACAGCGCTCTCGAGGACGAGAGCAGCCGCGTGAGCGGCAGCGTTTAAGGGGATAAAGGAGAGGTTATGAGGAAGAACCGTATATTCACGGCGGCGCTGGCCGCCATGCTGGCGGCGCCCGCGCTGGCGGCCGCACAGGAAGGCCCGGACGGCGACGTGCCGGACCTGCTGGACGGGCCGGCGCAGGCGGACATGCAGGGCCGCGGTGACAACGGCAGGATGAAGCAGGGCCGCAACCATAAGGCCATGCTCGGCCTTGAGCCCGGCGACGGCCCCGCCATGGGCGGCCCCGTGCTGCTCGGCGAGGACGAGACCCTGGCCCTGATAAAGAAGACCGACGCCGGCTTCGCGAAGAAGCTCGACGACCTGAAGAGCGTGGCCCCGGCCAAGTACAAGAGCATAGTGCAGATGTCGAGCCGCGCGCTGTCCATCTCCAAGATGGAGCAGGACGAGAGCATGCAGAAGAACGTGGTGCGCGGCCTGTCGCTGGAGTTCGAGGTGAAGGAGCTGGGCCTGAAGTACGACAAGGCCTCCGAGGCCGAGAGGAAGGCCATAAAGGAGACCCTGCGCGCCAGGCTGTCGGAACTGTTCGACCTGAAGACCGGCGGCCAGGAGCAGCGCCTGGCCCGCATGCAGAAGGAGATCGTGCGGCTCCGCAAGAACATGGAGAAGCGCAAGGCCAACAAGTCCAAGATAGTGGAACAGCGCCTGGACCAGGTGACCGGCGAAGGTTTCGGCTGGTAGAGCCCGGCCTTACAAATAAAAAAGCCCCGCCGAGCGGGGCTTTTTTATTGTCCCGTCGGGGACTAGCGGACCAGCTTGAAGGCGTCCACCAGGCCGGCGCCCTGGTCGGTGGGCTTCAGGTTGGGGAGCTTCGAGGCCGCGCCGGTCAGGGCCTTGCGCACCTGGTCCGGGCTCTTGGCGCCCGCGCCTACCGCGAGGGCCGCGAGGCCGGCCACGTGCGGGCAGGCCATGGAGGTGCCGGACATCGTGGTGTAGCCGCCGCTCTTGCGGGTGGAGTAGATGTTCACGCCGGGGGCTATCACGGCTATCTCCGCGCCGCGCGAGGAGAAGGAGGCTATCTTGTCGGTGTTGTCGGAGGCCGAGACCGCTATGGCCTGCGGGTACTTGGCCGGGTAGTTCACGGGGCCGGAGTCGTTGCCGGCCGCGCAGACCACCGTCACGCCGGCCTCGCCGGCCTTCTGCATGACCTGCTTAAGGGCCTCGTTGCCCTGGCCGCCGCCGAGGCTCATGTTGACCACGTCCATATTGTTCGTGATGGCCCACTCGATGCCGTCTATGATCCAGGAGTACTGGCCGGAGCCGTTCTTGTCGAGCACCTTGACCGCGTACAGGCTGGCCTTCGGGGCCACGCCGGCCACGCCGACGGCGTTGCGCACGGCTCCGATGGTGCCGGAAACATGCGTGCCGTGGCCCTGGTCGTCCATGGGGTCGGTGCCGGGGGTAACGGCGTTGTAGCCGCCCTTGTAATTGCCCTTAAGGTCGGGGTGGGTGAAATCCATGCCGGTGTCTATGACGGCCACTTTCACGCCCTGGCCCTGGTTGTAGTCCCAGGCCGCGGGGGCGTTGAGGCGTTTCACGCCCCAGGGGATCTCCTTCTGCTCGGCGGCGGGGTCGGCCCTGAAGGCGCCGACAGCGGGCACTTCCGGCAGCGCGCCCTCGCCGATCATGGAGATGGCGCTCTCCACGGTGGGAAGGGGCATGGTGTAGAGGGTGGCCGGGGCGGACTCTATCCAGCGTATGTAGCTGTCCTCTTCCACGGTGTTGACGCCCTTGAGCGAGTAGATGCTCGCGTTCTTGGTGTCGTCGGGGAATTCGGCCGCTACCGCGTCTATCACGCGGAAATGGCGGGTGACCTTGCCGCCTATCTGCTCTATGCTCTTGTCTATGGAGCCCTTGTAGGCGCGGTCGAAGGTGATGATCTTCTGCGAGGCGAAAGCCGCGGACGAAGAGAACATCAGCGCGGCCAGTATTAAGGCTGTCTTTTTCATGTCAGTCTCCTGCGAAAGGGTTACGACTATTAAGGACTATAGGACTTTTATTGACTTGTGTCAACCGCGCGGCGGGGCGCAAAAAAGGCCGGGCGGCCCCGGCCTTTCGGAGCGGGTATCCGCTACCTCTGGTCCCCGCCCATGCCGCCCAGGAGGCCGGCCGTCTTGGGGTTGCTGGCCAGGGCGTTCATAACGTTGGGGTTGGTGAGCAGCTGCATGGCCTGCGGGTTGTTGTTGACCAGCGACTGCACCGCTTCCGGGTCCTCCAGCAGCCCCTGCACGCCGGGCGTGGAGAGCAGCGCCGAGGCCATCTCGCTGGAGGCGAAGGCCGTGGCTATCTCGGGGTTGTTCATCGCGGCCTGCACTATGCCGTTGCTGAGGAAGGCCGTGACCGTGGGGGAGGTCTGCAGGTAGTTCTTGAGCGCCTGGGGGCTGGCGGTGGCGTCCTTTACCGTGGACCTGGCCATGAAGCCCTTCACGATCCAGTCGTTGTTCATCATGGCCTTCACGGCCTTGGGATTGTTCATCAGCTTGCCGACGGCCAGCGTCAGGTAGCCCTTGCGCGAGCCGTAGCTCTGGTTGGTCTTGTTCTGCTCGGGCGTGCCGGCCTGCGCCGCCTGCTGCTGGGGCTGCTGGCGTGGCTGGGGCTGCGCTTGCGCCTGAGCGCGGGCCTGCTGCTGAGGCTGCTGCCCGGCCGGCCTGGCCTGGGGCTGCCTCTCCCCGGCCTGCGGCGCCGGCGATTCCTCCTGGTCGTCGCCCGAGCGGTAGCGCACGGTATAGCCGACGTCCCTGAGGCCGGGGTCGTAATCGGCGGTGTCGGCCTTCTTAACTTCGCCGTCCTGCGCGTTGAAGGCGCTGTATTCGTCCTTGGAAAGGTCCACGTCGCCGGAATTTATCCGCATCGTCCATTTTACCAGCGGTATGGCGAGTATGATGTAGACCGGGGTCAGGTATACCCAGATCTTCCAGCCGGACTTCTTCTGTTCTGTTTCCATGAGGATAATATAACAACAGGAAAGCCGCAAGTCAACACGCGCGGCTTTTTGTGTATAATTATCGATATCCATACCGGCGCAAGCGCGGCCGGTCTATTATGGGGAAAACTTTTCTGGTGGCGCTCTCCAATACGCTGCAGTTCTCGCTGCTGCTCTTGGGCCTTTTCTACCTTTTCCTGAGCTTCTTCGGCTTCAGGCGCCCCGCCGCGCCGCCGCGCGCCGCGCGCCGCCGCCGTTTCGCGGTGCTGGTGCCGGCCTATAACGAGGAGGGCGGCATAGCGCTGACGGTGCAGAGCCTCGTCGGCATGCGCTACCCGCGCGAACTTTTCGACGTGTTCGTCGTGGCCGACCACTGCTCCGACGCCACCGCCGCCCGCGCCGCCGCGGCCGGCGCGCGGGTGCTGGAACACGCCGGCCCGGGGCTGAAGGCCGGCAAGGGCCGCGCCCTGAAATGGGCCGTGGAAGGCCTGCTGGCCGCCGGCGGCTACGACGCCTACTGCTATTTCGACGCGGACTCGCTGGCGCATCCGGATTTCCTCGGCGCGATGAACGACGCGCTGGAGGCCGGCGGCCAGGTGCTGCAGGGCCGCGTGCTGCCCCGCAACCACGGCAACTGGATCTCCCGCACGCTGGCCTCCGGCCTGCTGGTGTTCGGGCGCTTCTCGCAGTTCCCCAAGCACGCCGCCGGGCTTTCGGTCTCGCTCACCGGCAAGGGGATGTGCTTCACCGCCGACGCCGCCGCGCGCTACCGCTGGGACGAGGCGGCCCTGACCGAGGACCTGGAGATGCAGATGTGCGTGGTGCGCCGCGGCGGCCGCGTGCTCCTGGTGCCCGGCGCGGTGGCCTACGACGAGCAGCCCGAGACGCTGCCGCAGTACGTGAAGCGCTCCATACGCTGGACCCGCGGTTCCCTGGACGTGGCGCGCCGCAACCTGCCCGCGCTGCTGCGCCAGGCGCTGCGCGGCGACGCCGCCGCGGCCGAAAGCTCCCTTTACTGCCTGCAGAGCTACAAGATAGGCGCCGGCGCGCTGGCGGCGCTGCTGGTCTGGCTGACCAGCGGCTCGTTCAACCTGGTGACGTGGCTGTACGCCGCCCTGCCCGGCGCGGAACTCACGATGAAGACCCTGTCGCTGGTGCCGCTCTTCGTGTACCCGGCGGCCTCGCTGCTGATGGAGCGCGCGGCCCCCGAGCTGGCGCTGGGCTACCTGGCCCAGCCGGTGCTCGGCTCGCTCCGGGTGCCGGTCTTCGTGGCCGGCGTTTTCAGGGGCAACGATTTCTGGGGACGTACCGAGCATACCAGCAGGGTGGCCATAGCCGACCTGGTGGACCGGTCCGGCGCCCCGCTATAACGGAGGAGGAATATGAACAAGGTCCTGGTTCTCTCTTTGCTGCTGCTGCCCGGCGCCGCCGCCGCGCAGACGGCCGACTACGGCCCCGGCGTGCGCGACCCGCGCGCCGAGGCGCTGGACGCCGCCGAGCCGGTGCGGCTCGCCGCCGCGCGCCGCCTGCTCGCCGAGCTCGGCGCCGAGCGCACGCTCCGCACCAAGCAGGAGGACCGCATAACC
>CALMZU010000179.1 GCA_937870775.1 uncultured Elusimicrobia bacterium | reverse complement strand
CGCTGCTGCGCCCCGGCATGACCGTGCTGGAGACCGGCGTCTCCGACGGGGTCTCCGCCATGGGCCTGATGGCCGCGGCAGGCGGCGCCCGCGTACTGCTGTCCGACCGCCAGACGGCCTTCAGCTGCTCCTCCGGCCGCCCCCGCCGCTTCTACGACGCCGACGGCGCCCTGCTGTCGCTGAAACTGCCCGGCTTCTACCTCTGCACCGGCTTGCGCGCCGAGCCGCCGGCGGACGCGTCCGCGATATCCCTGCTGAACCCCGCCCTCGAAGGCGTACCGGGCGCGAAGCTGATACCGTTCGACGTCTTCACCGGCGGCCTCGAAGAAAAACCCGACGTCATCAAGTGCGCCAACGTGCTGAACGCGGTTTATTTCGGCCGCGAGCGGGTGCGCGCGGCGCTGGAAAACCTGCTGCGGAACCTCGGCGACGGCGGCTGGCTCTTCGTCGCCCAGAACCACCCGCGCTACCGGGACGGCGAGGCCTACGTAGGCCTCCGGCGGGAGAACGGGGCTTTCGCGCTGCGGGCGCAGGCCAACGGCCACGAACTGCTCGCGGAGCTGGCGACGCCTTTGTACAGAGGACTAGTGCGCGAATGAAGATAGGGTGCGTAATAAACTCCCTCGCGGCCGGCGGAGCCGAGCGGGTTATCCTTCGCCTTTCCGGCGGTCTCGCCGGCCGCGGGCACGACGTGACCGTCATAACCCTTTCCCCGGGCGCAGATGATTTCTACCGGATACCGGCCGGCGTGGCGAGGCTGAGCCCGGAATGCCCGCCCGACTGCCGCTGGTACGATCTGCGGGGACAGCTCCGCAGGATCTCGGCCCTGCGCGGCGCCATAACCGGACTTAAGCCGGATGTGCTGATCAGTTTTATCGACATTACCAATATACTTACGCTGATCGCGGCCTTCCCCGGCCGCCCGCCGGTCATCGTATGCGAGAGGACCAATCCGCTGCATCACAAAATAGGGGCGCCCTGGAGACTCTTACGCAGGCTTTTGTACCCCGGGGCGGCAAAGGTGGTCATGCTGACGAGCGACACCCTCGCGTGGGCCAGGTCGCTATCCCCGGCCTGGAACGCGGCGGCGATACCCAATCCGGTGCCGCCGCCGGAATTCTCGTCCGCCGGCAGACCGGAATATTTCCGCCTCCCCCGCAATATAGTGGCCGTCGGAAGGCTCACCGAGGTGAAGGGCTTCGACATGCTCCTGCGAAGTTTCGCCGGGATAGCGGGCTCTTTCCCCCAATGGCAGCTGACTATATTAGGGGACGGTCCTCTGCGCGCGCAACTTGAGGCGCTCGCGGCCTCGCTCGGCCTGGGGGACAGGGTGAAGTTCCCCGGAACGCAGAAGAACACGGCCGATGTCCTCAGGTTCTCGGACCTGTTCGTGCTGTCATCGAGATACGAGGGCTTCCCTAACGCGCTGACCGAAGCCCTGGCCTGCGGTATACCCGCGGTAAGTTTCGACTGCCCCTCCGGACCCGCGGAGATATTAAGCCATGGCGGCAACGGACTGCTGGTCCCCGCGGGGGACGAGGACGCCCTTGCCGCGGCGATGGCGGAACTGATGGCCGACGACCGGAAGAGGGCGCGAATGTCCGAGAGAGCGCCCGAGATCACCGGGCGTTACGGGCTCAAGAACTACCTCGACTCCTGGGAAACCCTGCTGGCCGGCATCCGCCGGTGAGGACCATTGTTGTATAATCTGGTGGGACCGGGAACGAAGCCACCCCCCGGGCGCTCATCATGCAGAAGACAGTAACCGAAACTCTCCTGGGGATCTACGACCGCGTTCTCGGGGAAAAACCCGGGGAAGGCGCACGTGAATTCATCGGGCACCTAAGCTGGATAGGCGTCAGTTTTTTTGCCGCCAAGGTCGTATCTACCCTCGTCAACATAACGGCCGGGCGGGTACTTGGCCCTCAGGAGTACGGCAAGATCAACGTCATGGTCTCGGCGGGCGTCATTCTCTCCACGTTCCTGTCCGCGGGCATAAACCTTTCCATAGTGAAGTACGGGGTCCGCGGGGAAGAACGGGACCAGACGCTCAGCACCGGCGCGGCGATGGCCTTAACCGTGGCGGCGTGTTGCATCACGCTCGCTTTCCTCTTCCGGACGCAGCTCAGCCGGCTCTTCGGGATAGACGGCGGAATGCTGCTGCTGGCCTTTCTTTACGCGCTCAGCACGGCGGCTTTCTTAATAGCTTCAGGCATGCAGCAGTCCCTGGGTTCGTTCAGGGAGCGCGGCATAAGCGAGATCTTCTTCAGTTTGGTCCTGGCCGCGGCGTTCGGGGCCGGGCTGCTCCTCGTCGGCAGGGTCTACCTGACCATGGCGTACGCCTATATCGCGGCTTTCGGCGTAATGGCCGCGTTCTGGTTCTGCAGGATGGCCGCCCACATTAAACCATCGCTGGTGAGCCGCGCGCAATTCAGGAAGATGTCGGAATACAGCTTCTACTCCTTCGGCGCGAGCCGCAGTTCATGCCTGGTGTTCAACGTGCAGGGGCTGATGCTCAACGCTCATCTTTCAGCGAGGGACGTCGGAGTGTACGCCGCTTACTACACGGCCACCGTGGGGGTATCCGGATATCTGGCCTACGCGGCGACCACGGTCCTCTTCCCGAAGGCGTCCGCCACGACGAACAGAAGGCGGCTGTGGGACATCGCGGTCCGCGTCCTCATGAAGCTGTCTCCTGCCGCGTTCATCTTCTTTCTGCTCCTGCAGACGGCGGTGCTCGCCCTGATGGGCCGTGATCAGTATGGGATGGACCCCCTGCTGATGACGCTTTTCGCGGCCGGCGGGACGCTGATGCTGGCGCAGAGCCTGCTGGGGCAGATAATATTCTCGGAAAGCGTGAGGGCCTCCAGGCTGTCCCTCCTCATGTCGGCGGGGGCCGGCTTGGTCAACTTCGCGCTGTGCCTGGCGCTGATCCCGGCGGCCGGCGTCAAAGGCGTGCCGCTCGCCTTCTGTCTTACATATGTCCTGGTAATGCTCTGGCTGTGGAAAGCCAAAGACTCCTATCTGGAATGACCCGGAGGACCGGGCCTCAGTCCTGCCCGAGAGCGTCGGTTATCCTGCGGTTCTGCTCCGCCGTCCTTGACGCTATCCGCACGAACTGCCCGTCCAGGCCTATCTTATCGGAGCAGTCGCGGACATAGATGCCCTTCTCTATAAGCAGCCGCATCGAAAAATCGAACGAACTCGTGCCGGCCGGCAGCTCCAGCAGCGCGAAGTTGGCCTTCGACGGATACACCTTCAACCCTTTCCGAGAT
>CALMZU010000178.1 GCA_937870775.1 uncultured Elusimicrobia bacterium | reverse complement strand
CGCCCGCCGAACTGCTGCGCCCTGACATATAATTTATCATCGAACAACTGCACTGCCTCTTTAGCTTTTGGCGAGCCAGGATACTTGAGGAGGAAGAAATAGGCGTACTCGGGAGCCTTATCTCCTTTGGCAAGTTCGAACTCCCAATTTTCGATATTGTTCCTCAGTTCGTCCACATTGGAGCAGGAGGTGTTCTGCTCCAAAAAATTATAAGCCAACTGTATATTGGATATTCCTGCTGCGCGCTGGCAGGCAAGTTTCGCGGCCTCTTTAGCGAACTGCCCCGAGGGGTACTTTTTAAGATGCCCGGTATAACTTAACGCTGTATCGTATTTTTTCGTCTCTTCCCATTCCAACTCTTCTATGCGCCGTTTCGCTTTCTCGACATACTTTTTATCGTCGGGGAAGTTGCGTATCAGTTTTTCATACGCCGGAATAGTATCAGCGGAAGAAGCGTTGTCCCAATCAACGATGGCTTTTGACGGCATGCAAGCGCAGATAGACGCCAGGACCAGCAACGGAACCGCCACACGCGATATCTGCGCTATTGTTACAGCTTTCATTTGTCCCCCTAACCAGTGGTGCTACTACTTACGCCAGAACAATTATTCTACCAGACTTTGAACGAGCAATTCACTATTCCGTCACGCGCATGTGGGCGCCGTCGCGGCGGTAGTGCACCTTCACTATCTCGGCCATCACGGAGACGGCTATCTCGCCGGGGGTTTTGCCGCCCAGGTTCAGGCCTATGGGCGAGTGAACGCGCGCGTCCTTGAGCGGGTAAAGCTTCTTCTTGCCCAGCAGGCGGAAGATCTCGCGCACCTTGGGCGCGCTGCCTATCATGCCTATGTAGGCGGCCTTGGTCTTCATCACCTCTTCCAGGCACTCGCGGTCCAGCGCGTGGCCGCGGGTCACTATCACCACGTAGGTGTCCTTGTCCACGCCGGCGGCCTTAACGGCCTTGTGCGGGAACTCGTTGATGATGCGCAGGGCCTGCGGGAAGCGCTCCGCGTTGGCGAACTCGGCGCGGTCGTCCGCGACCATGTAAGGGTAACCGGCCATGCGGCAGGCCTCGGCTATCTTCACCCCGACGTGGCCGCCGCCCAGTATCAGCACCTTGAGCGGGGTCTTGTACACGTCTATGTAGACCTCCATGTCGCCCATGCAGATCATGCCGGTGTTGCCGCCGGGCTTCAGCGCGAAGGTGAACTTGCCGCCCTCGCCGGCGGCTATGCATTCCACGGCCTTCCGTATGGTGAGCGCCTCCATGGCGCCGCCGCCCACGGTACCCTCTATGGAGCCGTCCTCGTACACCAGCATCCGGGCGCCGGCGTCGCGCGGGGTGGAGCCCCCGACGGAGATAACGGTTACGAAGGCCGCGGCGCGGCTGGAATCTATGGCTTCGGAAAGCAGTTTTATAAGGTTCTTCTGTTCGTTCATAATTTTCGATTCTACCAATTAAACCACCTTGTACACTTCCAGCTGACCAACGCGGCCCTTGAGCGCCGCCTTGCCCAGCGGCTCGAAGGAGACCGCGCCGTCGAGGGAACCACGGGCCTTAGCTGTCACTTCGCCGCTCACCAGCAGGTCCACGCCGTAGTCCTTGGTCTTGCCCTGCAGGCGCGAGGCCGCGTTCACGGTGTCGCCTATAAAGGTGTATTCCAGCCGCGAGAAGGTGCCCACGTTGCCGGCCACCAGCCGGCCGCAGTGCACGCCCACGCCGAAGGCCACCGGCTCGCCGCCGCGCGCGGCGTTGAACTCGGCCAGGGCGCGGCGCATGTCCACGGCGGCGCGCACGGCGTCGGCCGCGTAGTCGGCCGATCCCAGCTGCGGCGTGAACACGGCCATCACGGCGTCGCCTATGAACTTGTTTATCACGCCGTGGTGCGAGGTGATGGGTACGGTGACGTAGCGGAAATATTCGTTCAGGAAGGCCACCACCTCCGCGGCGGACATGCTTTCGCTCAGCGGCGTGAAGTTGCGTATGTCGCAGAACATCACCGCCGCCTCTATGTCCTCGCCGCCCAGGTTCACCTTCTTGTTGTGTATCAGCTCGCGGGCTATCTCTATGGAAAGGTATTTGCCGAAGGTGTCCTGCAGTTCGGCGCGCTCCTTAAGGCCGTCGAGCATTTCGTTGAAGCCGGCCTTCAGGCGGGCCACCTCGTCGGAGAAGTACACGCGGGTCTTCACGTCGTAGTCGCCGTCGGAGACGCGGCGCATCTTGGCTATCAGGCCGTCCAGAGGCTTCTGTATGCCGTGAAAGATGAACCGCATGCCGATCACCAGCATTATTCCGGAGATGAAGAGCATGGTCGCGGCGTCGTTGCCGAAAACGCTTACCGGTATACGTTCCTTGAACGCGTAGTGCAGCATCAGGAACGGGATGATCGCGCAGGTGGTGATGAGGCCGCCGACCTTTATATACAGCGGCACGTACAGGCCCTGGCGCGGCGAATACAGTTCTTCCTTGGTGAAGAGCAGCGTCATGAAATCCTGGTTCATGGAGAACGTGAAATCCACGTAAACAAGCAGCACCGAGGCCTGCGCCAGGAAGGAAACCAGCAGCGCCAGCAGCGTGTCCAGCAGCAGGCCCGGCGGCACGTGCCCGGCGGAGAACAAGGTGATAAGCCTGGCCGCGAAAGCAGCCACGAACATTATGGCCAGGTCGCGGTAAACGTTTAGGAAACGCCCCTTCATTTTCACCAGGTACTCGGGCCTGGGATCGCGCGGATAGAGGATTGCCGGCCTGACCCACATGTACATCATGAAAGCCATCAGGCCCATGGCCAGCCAGCGCCCCCCCATCAGGAGCGGCAGCATGTCCATAACCGGGTTGCCGTCCCTGGCCCCTGGCGCGAACACGGCCATGAAGGTATCGGTAAACGACGAGTCCACTATGGAGAGTATCACCGGGACGACGGCTATGGTCGTAAGGCCTTTAAGTTTCTTGGTTCTTTCGCCGCTTTCGCTTTGTTTTGTCATGCACGTCCCCTAACCCAGCTTCAGGAAAAGCCAGTATATTATGACATTTATCGCCGTGAGCGGCACGCCGGCGCGGGCGAACTCGCGGAAGGTTATGGTCTCGCCGGCCTTCTTCTCGGCGGCCTGTATGATGATCACGTTGCTGGCCGCGCCCAGTATGAACATATTGCCCGCTATGGTCGACGCGGCGGCCAGCGCCATGTAGGCCTGCGTGCCGGCCCCGGCGTTCGCGAGGAGCGGAAGGTAAAGCGCGGCCAGCGGCACGTTGGAGATGAACTGGCTAAGGCCCACGCTCACGGCCATCACCGGGCCCAGGCCGGTGATGTCGGCGCCGCTCCGGGCTATGAAGCCCTGGAAGAAGCCTGTGTCCCATACGGCGCGCATAAGGACGAACATCCCGGCGAAGAAGGCCAGCGTGCTCCAGTCGGTGCGGCGCAGTATCTCGAAGCGGCGCGGGCTCAGTAACAGGCCGGGCGCGGCCGCGGCCAAAGCTATCCACGTAAGCGGCATGTTAAAGCCGGGCCGCAGCCAGGCCAGCAGTATCTTGGCCGCTATCATGGCGCACAGCAGCCCGACGGAAAGGCGGGCCAGCCGCGCCAGCGCCGCGTCCCGCACCGGCTCCTGCGAATGCTTGAGCGGGCAGCGGTTGAACTCTTCGCGGTACATGTGGCGCAGCAGCAGGAAAACGGCGGCGAGGTTTATGAAAGTGGGCAGCGCGAGGTACCTGAAAAAAGTGACGAAAGGCGAGGCTATGCCGGAATGCACGGCCACCAGCAGATTCTGCGGGTTGCCTATGGGGCTCATCACGCTGCCGACGGTAATGGAGAAGGCCAGCGCCAGCAGCAGCGGCTTGGCCGCTATGCCGTGCTTGCGCGCAATAAGCAGCGCCACCGGCGTGCCTATGATGGCCAGCGTGTCGTTCATGAAGAAGGCCGAGGCCAGGCCCGCCGCGAACACCAGCACCAGCAGTTCCCCCTCCTCGGTGCGGGCGCGCTTGAACACCTCGTAGGCCGCGTGCGCCAGCCACCCGCTTAGTTCCAGCGCCTGGCCGGCCGCGAACATGCCGAAAAGGAAGAGCATCACGTCGGGGTCTATGGCCTTAAACGCGGCGGCCGGGGTTATGTAACCCGCCAGCAGCACGGCGGCGGCGCCGCCGCACATCACCTGCCAGATGGCCAGCCGCACGCCGCCCACCTGCCGCACGGCTATCAGCAGGAAGACTATGGCCAGTACTATGATCGGGAACATTTATTTTGCGCCCAGCGCGGCGTAATCCTCCGGCGTGTCGAAGTCCATTATTATGCCGGGGTCCGTAACGTCGAGGTTCAGCACTTTGACCGAGGGATGGTGGGTTACCCAGTGCAGGCCTTTGTCCAGCGGGCCTTCAAAGCAGAGGCCGCGGTAAGCCGCCGGTATTATTATCGGGTGGCCGCGCTTGTAGTACAGCGGCTCGTCGGGCGCCGGCGGCTTGGCTAGGTCAGGCAGCAGGGCGGCCGGGCGGCGTACGCGCGGTATGATGATGCTGTCCTTGTGCGCGCGCCAGCGGTCTATAACGGTTTTATAAGTGGCAGTTTCTATGGTGGGCTGGTCGGCCAGGCAGACCAGGAAAGCCTCTACATCTCCGAGAGTTTTAATTCCGGCGCGCAGCGAAGAGAGCTGGCCGTCGTCGGGCCTCGGGTTAAGAACTATACTCTCCCCGCCGGGCTTCCACGCGGCCTGCACGGCCTCGGCGTCGCGGCCCAGCACTACCACGCGCTTGTCCGCGCCGGCGGCCCGCAGGGAGGCGCAGACATGCTCTATAAAAGGCAGGCCGCGCCATAACAGCGCGGCCTTCGGCCTGCCCATGCGGGAGGAATCCCCCGCGGCCAGCACCACGGCACCTATCATCTGATGCCGGCTTTCTTGTACAGCTTTTCCGCGGCCTTGTTGGCGCGCTCGGCCACCTTGCGCTCGTCGAGGGTGGCCAGGCGGCCGTCCTTAACCACAACGCGGCCGTTCACTATGGTGTACTTGGTGCGGTGCGAGGCGCCGCAGAACAACAGCGAAGCCAGCGGGTCCGACTTGGAGCCGGCGTAGTCCAGGCCGCTCACGTCGAAGATGGCCAGGTCGGCGGCCTTGCCGGGCGCTATCACGCCTATGTCGTCGCGGCCGAACACGGCGGCGCCGCCGCGGGTGGCCAGGCGGAAAGCGTCGCGCGCGGGCATGGCCTCAACGCCGGCCTTCACGCGCTGCACCAGCATGGCCTGGCGTATCTCGCCCAGCATGTCGGAGGAGTCGTTGGAGGCGGAACCGTCCACGGCTATGCCGACGGGCACGTTGTGCTTCATGAACATCCGTATGGGGGCTATGCCCGAGCCCAGGCGCAGGTTTGAGCAGGGGCAGTGAGCCACGCCGGTCTTCGTCTTGCCCATCTTCTTCGCCTCGGCCTCGCTGATGTAGACGCAGTGGGCGAACCAGGCGTTGCCTTCGCTCACCCAGCCCACGCTCTCCATGTACTCCAGCGGGCGCATTTTAAAGAGCTTCTTGCAGAAGGCCTCCTCGTCCTGCGTCTCGGCGAGGTGGGTGTGCATGCGCACGCCCCATTTCTTCGCCATTTCGGCGGTGATCTTAAGCAGCTCCGTCGTGACGGAGAAAGGCGAGCACGGCGCCAGCGCAACGCGGGTCATGGCGAAGTCGTTGCGGTCGTGGAACTTATGCACCAGGCGCTCGCAGTCCTTCATTATGAACTCCTCGGTCTGCACCACGGAGTCCGGCGGCAGGCCGCCGTTGGAGCGGCCGCGCGACATGGAGCCGCGCGTGGCCTGGAAGCGCATGCCCAGCTCGCGGGCGGCCTCTATCTCGGTGTCTATAAAATGCTCGCTCTTCTGTTTGGGGAAGAGGTAAAGGTGGTCGGAGCTCGTGGTGCAGCCGGTGAGCAGCAGCTCGCCGAGGCCGGCCTGGGCGCTGGCGTGTATGGCTTCCGGATCGACGTGCTTCCAGATATCGTAGAGGTAGATCAGCCAGTCGAAAAGTTTGGAGTCCTGCGCCTTGGGCAAATTGCGGGTGAGCACCTGGTACAGGTGATGGTGGGTATTAACGAAGCCGGGCAGCACCACGCAGCCTTTCGCGTCTATAACGGTGTCGGCCTTAACCTTCAGGCCCTTGCCCACCTTCTTTATGGCCGGGCCTTCTATGTAGATGTCGCCGCCCTTTATCTCGCGGCCGGCGTCGTCCATGGTGGCCACCACCAGCGCGTTCTTTATCAGCATCGTTTTGGTCTTCATAAAAGGTCTCCGGGTTAAGTTCTCCCTTATATTATAGTAAAATAAAAATCGCCGCCGGCCCGGCTTAAGGCCGTATCTCAAACAACGGGACGAACATGAAAAACAAGATAACCTTCCTTTCCGACGCCCAGCTTAAGGCCGAGGCCGACCGCTGCCTGTACTGCGAGG
>CALMZU010000177.1 GCA_937870775.1 uncultured Elusimicrobia bacterium | reverse complement strand
TGCGTGTTGATCTTGCCGAGCAGCTTGTCCATCGAGAAATGGAAGACCACGACGCGGCCGTCCACCAGCGGGTAGGCCAGCGGGAAGAAGGCCTGGTCCTTGACGCAGAGCACCTCGCCGGAGCTTACTATACCGCTCTCCCGTGCGCGGCTGGTGACCTCCACCGCGTACGAGGCCAGCGACTTAGCCTCTTTCACCTTCTCGCTCTGCAGGAAGAACTGTTCCTTCCCGTCGAGCCCCACGAGGCTGACGGACATGATGTCGGAATTGATGCGGGTGGCCTGCTGTATGACCTTGGTCTCGTCGAACTTCTTCGCCTGCAGCGGGTTCTCTATGTCGTACAGGAAGGCCAGGTTGCGGTTGGTGTTCTGGAACCATTCATCGACGGTCGCGGCCGAGAGGCGAGAGAGGCCCTTGTGGAGTTCGAAGTAGCTGGTCACCGAGGAGTTGTACTGGTAGATGTTCCAGCCGACCGCCAGCACGAGCGGGAGCACCGCTATGCCGAGCAGTATCAGCAGGAACCTCGTGGTCAGCTTCATGTCAGATCTCGTGCCTTATGATGTTTATCTCTATGCGCCTGTTCTTCGAGCGCCCCTCGGGCGTGTCGTTGGAGGCCACGGGCTTGAACTCGCCGTAACCCACCGCGGAAAGCTTCTCCGGAGCCACGCCCTCGTTCACGAAGAACTGCAGGACGGTGAAAGCGCGCGCGCTGGAAAGCTCCCAGTTCGACTTGAAGCGGGTGCCCCGGCCGAGGGGGCGGTTGTCGGTGTGGCCCTCTATCTGTATGGGGTTCGGCAGGTCCTTGAAAACCGCGGTCAGGCGGCGGAGGTGGGGGTAGGACGACTCCTTCAGCACCTCGCTGCCGGGCGCGAAAAGTATCGGGTCGGCGAAATTGATGCTGATCTTGTTGGCCGAGATCTCCACCTGCGCTATCTGCTGTATGCCGTGCTTGGAGAACAGCGTCTGCGCCACCGAGGTATCCTTGCCGAAGGTCTCCTCGAGGCCCTTCATGCTGAACTGCGAGGTGATGTTCTTTGAGCTGTAGAACGCGAACAGGATCATGAAGAAGATCATGAGATAGCTCATCATGTCGCCGTAGGTGATGGCCCACAGCGCGCCGCGGTTGAGCTCGTTCTCCAGTTCGTCCTCGCGTTCGTAATAGCGCATATCAGGCCCTGGCCGGGCGCTCCTGGGCGCTGCCGTCTATCAGCTGGTAGCCGCGCAGGTGCATTTCGATAAGGTGGGGGGTCTTGCCGCCCATGATGTCCAGCACGCCCTCGAGGATCAGCTGCAGCACCAGGGTCTCCTCGACCGCGCGCAGGCGGATCTTGTTGGCCACCGGCACGCAGAACATGTTGGAAAAGCCTATGCCGACGAGGGCCGACGTGATGGCCACGGCCATCGAGCGGCCGATCGCGGTGGGGTCGGAGATGTTGCTGAGCGTCTGGATGATGCCGAACAGCGTGCCGATCAGGCCGAACATCGGGCTGAGCACGCCCATCGTGCGGTAAAGGTTGGAGTTCTCCTGCACGTCGAGGCGGCGGCGGCGTATCTCCTCCTCGAGTATGGCCCGGGTCTCGTTGGACTGCGCGCTTATCATCGCGACGCCGACAGCGCGCTTGAGAAAGCCGCCGGCGAAAGCCGGGTCGGTGTTGGAGAGCGCCATGATGCCGCCCTGCTTCTGCGCGGTCTCGGCCATGGTGACCAGTGTGCGCACCGCCTCGTCGACCGTGGGCATGCGGGGGGAGGCGAAGATCTCGAAGAAGGCCTTCACGCCGGCGACGAAGCGCTTGTAGGAGGTGTTGACCACCGTGGCGGCCAGCGTGCCTCCCAGCACTATGATGATGCCGTGCGCGTTTATGATCTTGTCCGCCACGCCGGCGGAGAAGGTGCCCCACGCCACCACGGCGATGCCGAGCAGGAAACCGATTATCGTCATTATGTCCATAAGAGCTTCTCCGAGAACGATCGTCCTCCCTTTTATTATAGCGGAGGCATGTTTCAGAAATTTTACATGGATATATTATAAAAAAGGCGGGCAGGGGAGGAACCGCGGACTTTGCGGTGTTTTTTCGTAATTTGATAACATCTAATCTCGGCGCGGGAGGACCATGAACATAACCGTACTGATAAAACAGATCCCCTCGGTGGAGGAACTGCGTTTCGACGAACGCGGCAACATGATGCGCGACGGCGTGCCGTCGGTGCTGAACCCGCTCGACGAGTTCGCCCTCGAGGCCGCGCTGAGGCTCAAGGAAAGCTCCGGCGGCGCCGTCACGGTGCTGACGATGGGCCCGCCCCAGGCCGAGGAGACATTGCGTTACTGCCTTTCCAAGGGCGCGGACGCCGCGGTGCTGGTCACCGACCGCGCATTCAAAGGGGCGGACACCCTGGCCACCGCACGGGCGCTGGCAGCGGCCGCCGCCAGACTTTCCGCCGAAACGCCGGTGGACCTGCTGCTCTGCGGCAGGAACTCCGACGACAGCGACACCGGCCACGTGCCGGCCCAGACCGCGGCCTTCCTCGGCTGGCCCGACCTGCCCTGCGCGCTGACGCTGGAAGCCTCCGGCGGCAAACTGATCTTCACGCGGGCCATAGGCCCGGCCACCCAGCAGGGCGAACTTTCCCTTCCCGCCGTGGTCTCCATGGAGAAGAAGGCCAACGAACCGAGGCTCCCGTCCATAAAGGGCAAGCTGAAGTCCCGTTCCGCCCAGGTGCGCCGGCTGACCGCCGCCGACATCGGCCTGCCGGCTTCGGACTGCGGCTCGGCCGGCTCCCCGACCACGGTCACCCGCTGCTTCCTTCCGGAGGCTGAGGCGGCCGCGGCGGCAGGAGCGCAAAAAACCGCAGCCACCATAGCCGACCTCACCGCGGCCGCCCGCGAAGGAGGCCTGCTGTGAAACACATAGTTTTCGCCGTACACACGGACGGGAGCCCGCTGCGCCACGCGGCGGGGCTGGCCGGGGCCGCCAGGGCCGCCGGCGCCGAAAAGATAACCTGCCTGGTCTTCGGGCCAGGCTCGGCCGACGCCGCCGGGATGCTGAACGGCTGCGGCGCCCACGAGATACTCTATTCAGCCGCACCCGAGACGGAAGCCCTCGCCAACGACGCCCTGGCCTTCGCCGCGGCGCAGTACATAAAGAAGGAAAATCCCGGCGCCGTCCTCTTCGGCGCCGGCCCGATGGACAAGGCCTGGGCCGCCCGCACCGCGGCGCTGCTCGGCTGCGGCCTGACGGCGGACGCCGTGCAGCTCTCCGTCACGCCGGAGGGGAAGATACTGGCGGTAAAGCCCACCTACGGCGGCAGGATGCTGGCCGAGATAGCGTCCTCCTCGCCGGTGCAGATGCTCACCATACGGGACGGCTACTTCCCGCCCGCGCCGCGCGCGTCGGCCGCCGCGGCGGAGCTGAAGACGGACTTCACGGGCTTCAAGCCCGGCATTAAGCAGATATCGCTCAAGACCGCCGCCCCGACCTGCGGCGTGGACATAACCGAGGCCGACGCGGTGATAGCCGTGGGCAAGGGCGTCTCGAAGGAGAACCTGGAGCTGGTCAAGCAGCTCTCGGCGCTGACCGGCTGGGCCATAGGCGCCACCCGCCCGGTCGTGGACGAAGGCCTTGTCTGCGAGGAAGCGCAGATAGGCATAACCGGCCGCACGATAAAGCCGAAGCTCTACCTGGGCCTCGGCATCTCCGGCAAGATGCACCACACCCGCGGCATGACCGGTTCGAAGACCATCGTGGCCGTGAACAAGGACCCGAAGGCGCAGATACGCGAGATAGCGCATTTGTTCATAGAGGCCGACGTGAAGGACTTCCTGCCGGCCTTCATAGCCGAGGTAAAACGGATAAAAGGCGTCGCCTGACGCCGGGAGAGGATATGAAGCTCACCGAGATGAAGGAATGGAAGGCCCTCGAGGCGCACAGCGCGAAAGCGGGCAAGGCCCGCCTGCGCGACCTGTTCGCCGCGGACCCGAAGCGCGCGGAGAAGTTCACCGTCGAAGCGGCCGGCATTTATTTCGATTACTCCAAGCAGCGCGTCGGCGCCGGGACCATGAACATGCTCTGCGACCTCGCCGAGGCCTCGGGCCTGCGCGGGAAGATAGAGGCCATGTTCTCAGGCGAGAAGATAAACGTCACCGAAGGCCGCGCCGTGCTGCACACCGCGCTGCGCGCCCCGAAGGGGACCGTGGTGAAGGTGGACGGCGAGGACGTGGTGCCGCAGGTGCACGAGGTGCTCGACCGCATGGAGGCCTTCTCCCGCAAGGTGCGCGCCGGGGAGTGGAAAGGCCACACCGGCAAGGCCATAAAGAATATCGTCAACATAGGCATAGGCGGCTCGGACCTGGGCCCCGTCATGGCCTACGAGGCGCTGAAGAACTATTCGCAGCGCGGCCTGACCTTCCGCTTCGTGTCGAACATCGACGGCACGGACTTCGCCGAGGCGGTGCAGGACCTCGACCCGGCCGAAACGCTGTTCATCGTGGCGTCGAAGACCTTCACCACGCTGGAGACGATGACCAACGCGCAGACCGCCAAGGACTGGGCGCTGGCCGCGCTCAAGGACCCCGCCGCGATAGCGAAGCATTTCGTGGCGCTCTCGACGAACGCGGCCAAGGTGGCCGGGTTCGGCATAGACACGGCCAACATGTTCGGCTTCTGGGACTGGGTGGGCGGCCGCTACAGCATGTTCTCGGCCATAGGCCTCTCGACGATGATAGCCATAGGCCCGGAGAACTTCCGCGCGATGCTCGCCGGCGCGCGCGAGATGGACGAGCATTACCGCACGGCGCCGTTCGACGTCAACCTGCCGGCGCTGATGGGCCTGCTGAACGTGTGGAACAACAACTTCCTCGGCGCCGCCAGCATAGCCGTGCTGCCCTACGAGCAGTACCTCAAGCGCTTCCCGGCCTACCTGCAGCAGATGACCATGGAGAGCAACGGCAAGCGCGTCACCATCGACGGGCAGGCCGTGGACTACCAGACCAGCCAGGTGTACTGGGGCGAGCCCGGCACCAACGGCCAGCACTCCTTCTACCAGCTGATACACCAGGGCACCAAGCTGATACCCTGCGACTTCATAGCCTTCTCGAAGGCCGCGCACAGCCTTGGCCGCCACCACGACCTGCTGATGGCCAACGTCTTCGCGCAGGCCGAGGCGCTGGCCTTCGGCAAGACCGCCGACGAGCTGAAGCAGGAAGGCGTGAAGGACTGGCTCATACCGCACAAGACCTTCGAGGGCAACCGCCCGTCCACGACGATGCTCCTCGACGAGCTGACCCCGGCGGCGCTCGGCCGCCTGGTGGCGCTCTACGAGCATTCCGTGTTCACGCAGGGCATGATCTGGCAGATAGGCCCCTTCGACCAGTGGGGCGTGGAGCTGGGCAAGGTGCTGGCCGGCCGCATAGCCCCGGAGCTGGAGGGGAAAGCGGAGCCGGAGCTGAAGCACGACGCCTCGACGAACGCGCTGATACGCCGCTACCGGGCGCGGAAATAGCGCGGCAGGCCGGAACAAAAGCCCGGGGAAAACTCCCCGGGCTTTTTCATTTCTGCGGGAGCGTGGAAGGAAGGGGGTGGAGGAACGCGGCACCGCCGGGAACGGCGTGCTTCATAACACCCCAGGCCATTACCAGGGAAGTGCCCAGGACGACCCACAGCAGTACGCTTCCCGGAAGGAGAACGATGCGCATCTGAGGAGGTATGCCCATAAAAAGGAGTATGGTTATGAGTCCGCGGGGGGCGACATAGGTAAGGGCGGCCGCGTCCGCGGCCGGCAGCATCAGGCGAAGAGGAAGCGCGCGGGAAGCGTAGGCAATGAGGAGCACCGGAAGGAAGACGGCAAGCGCCTCCCCGCTCAACAGGCGCGGCAGGTCCGCCGAGTAACCTAGCAGCACGAAAAAGAAAGTCTTTATAACGAAAGTTCCCTCGTATATCACGCTGCGGAACTGGCGTATCTCGTCCTGCAGTTTGCCCAGTTCGAAGTACTTCCGCATGTTCCCGCGGACCACGAGCGTTATATTGTTCAGGAACAATCCGAAAACAAGCACAAGTATCAGCGGGGAGAAATGCACGGCCTTCGCCGCTGCGTAGACGAGGAGCAGTATGGCGAACACCGGCAGATGTTTGACCGGATGGGAGATCTTGGCTATCAGCAGGGCAAGGGCCAGCGAGAAGAGCACCGACAGCACCAGCGTTGAAAGGATCTCGGCGCCGAACGACACGAAAGTAAAAAAACCGAAATGGTCCCTGAACACCAGGAGATTGAAGAGCAATATGCCGAGGATGTCGGAGAACGAACTCTCATAGGTTACGAACTCGCTGCGCTCGCGGCCGAGCAGTCTTGAGCCCGGGATAGCTATCGCGCTGCTCACTATGGCGAACGGAAGCGCGTTTACGAGAGCTGAGCGGAACGACACCCCGAAAAGTCCCCAGTAAAAAAGGGCTATGGCGGACATGCAGAGCAGCAAGGATGAAACCGCCGAGACCAGCGCGCTACGCATGACGGGCAGCGTGTGCCGGGTAAGGTTCAGATCAAGCCCGGCCTCCAGGACTATGAGTATCAGCCCCACAGTGCCGAGCGGGGCGAGCACGTACGAGATATACGGGATCTCCCAGCCGGACCACAGCGAGGCGGCCTTAAGCCCCAGGCCGCATACCAGCAGCAGCAGAACGGATGGGACCTTTGTTCGTGAGGAGAAGATGTCGAAAGAATACGAGACCAGTATTACCGCGCTAAGCACAAGGAGGACGAGTTCGGTGTTCATCCTGCTTATTATAGCATCCAGCGGCCCCGGGGAGAATCGTTGCTGGCGGCGGCCCCCCGCCGCCGCCAGCGCCCCGGCATGACGTAGACCGTAAATATACGCCAGCGGGGCGTATCCGGGCACGCCAACCCGCTGAAGAGCGGACCCGGATACCATATCGCACAACCGGCATCCTCCCGCGGGCGGAGGAACTGCCGCCAGAACAATATTATACCCTCTTGCCGTATATTTAGGAATTTAATATTATCAATGAGTGATATTTGCTTTTTATATATGAAGAACCTTAGCGACATCAACCTCAACCACCTTCACTGCTTCTGGAGGATAGCCGGGGCCGGCAGCATATCCGCCGCCGCCAAGTCGCTCTTCCGGTCGCAGCCGGCCCTCAGCCTTCAGATGGACCAGTTCGAGCGCGCGATCGGGAAGAAACTCCTTGAGCGCGGCCACCGGGGAATGGAGCTCACCCCCGACGGCCAGCGCCTTTTCGAATGCTGCGAACAGGTGTTCCCGGTCGTGGCCAGGGCAGTGTGGGAACTGGAGGGGGGCAAAAGAGAGGACCGCACCTTCAGGATAGCGGCGGGCTGGACCATTTCGCACGCCAGGATAGCGGCCGTCATGAAGTTCGTGCGCAAAGCGCTCCCCGGCACATCGGTAAGGGTCACCACCGGAGGCAGGGACTACCTGGCCATGCGCCTGAACGGCGGAATGGCGGACATAGCGCTATCGGATACGGACCTTTCCCCCAAGCTGGGAAAGGATTTCGTTTCCAAACTGGCCTCGCGGGCAAACCTTTATTTCCTCGGCACCCCGAAGACGAAGAAGAAGATGGGCAGATTCCCCGACGGGTTGAGCGCCGTTCCAATGATAGTACGTCCTCCCGACAACCAGGTGCGCAGGGCGACCGAAGCGTTCTTCCACAGGAACGGGATAGCCCCTACGATACATTCCGAACTCTCGAACCACGAGATAATACTGCGGCTGGTCCTTGACGGTGAAGGCGCCGCCGCTATCGACCCGGTCTCGGCGAAGAAAGAACTTCGCTCTGGCGCGCTGGTGCGCCTGCACCCCAGACCGGTGGGGATCTGCGAGGACATCTGGTTCATACACGGGCGGGCGCACGCAGCCAACGCGGCGGTGCAGGCGCTGATGGCCGCGTTCCGTTTTCCGGAGGAAGCGGGAACCCGTTAGCGGGTCTTGCGCGGGAAGCGCGCCTTACGTATAATTTCAAAGGGTCCGGGGTTCTCCCGGAGGAAGGGGAATGGTCGGGCCGCCATTCCGGGAATAATACCGGAGGCGGCCGTGTTGTACGGCCATTAGGGGACTATGTATCAATGGACATTCCTGTTTCTTGCCGTCATTATCGCGGCAGTGCTGCTGCTGCCGTTCTCCGTTAAGCGCGTGGAGGAGGAGCTCGAGGCTTTCCTCCTCGTCATGGGCGCGGCGGCGATGACCGTATCCGGGGCGTGGAGCTGGCACATAACGGCGGAAGCCCTCAAGGAGCCCCTGCCTATAGCCGGCGCGGTGCTGGCCGCTGGCCTGATATTCGCGGCATTAAGGCCCCGTATGGAACGCCTGACGGAAAAGTGCGCGGCTTCCCTCGGCACGCGAATGACGCTTTTTGTCCTGATAGCGGCGGCCGGGCTGGCCGCGAGCGCTATCACCGCGATAGTGGCCGCCCTGCTGTTCTGCGAACTGCTCTGGCACCTGAAACTGGACCGGAGCACTTCGCTGAGAGCCTCCATATACGCGTGCTACGCCATAGGCCTTGGAGCGGCGCTCACTCCGCTTGGAGAGCCGCTCTCCACGATAATAACGTCCAAACTCCGCGGCGCGCCGCATAATGCAGGCTTCTTCTGGCTGGCCGGCCTGCTGGCATACTGGGTGATACCGGCAATACTCGCCGCAGCCGCCATGGCGGCATTCTGGAAAAAGCCGTCGCAGGCGAAACCCGGGGAGACCGCCGCGGAAACAGCGGCGGAAACGCCTAGGAGCATCGGCCTCCGGGCGCTAAAGGTCTACGTCTTCATCGCCGCCCTTGTATTGCTTGGAGAAGGCCTGCGCCCGCTGGCCGAGGCCATAATACCGAAACTAGGCGACTGGCAGCTTTACCTGCTTGGTCTTTCCTCGGCTGCGCTCGACAACGCAACGCTCGCTTCGGCCGGCATAGTACCGGCTATGTCGCGCGGGCAGATACTCTCGTTCGCCCTTTCGCTGCTGGTATCGGGAGGAATGCTGATACCCGGCAACATCCCGAACATAATAACCGCGTCCAAACTGGGCATACGCAGCAAGGAATGGGCACGCACCGCAATACCTCCCGGCATATTGCTGCTGGGAGTGTATTTCGCGCTGATCAGGTTGCTGCGCTAGCGGCAGGAGAACAACATGAAAATAACGGCAAAACTGATAGGTTCGCTGGTCTTCGCCATCGCCCTCGTGGCCATAGTGTTCACATATATCAACGTCCGCCAGGAAAAGTCCAAGCTCTACGAGGAAGCCCGGGGGCGCTCCGCGCTGTTGGCCGAGAGCCTCAGGGAAAGCATGCGGACGGCCGTCCAGTCGGGGGACAGGCCGGCACTGCAGAAACTGGCGGACAAGTTCCAGCACCAGCGCCACCTTGAAGGCGTCACCGTGTATTCACAGCGCGGAGAAGTACTCGCCAAGTCCGCGTCGGTATCATCAGCGCTGTTCCTGGAACACGCGGCCCGGGGAGTGAGCGGCGTATACCGGGTTGGCGACAAAAGGATGTTCATCTATACCCTGGCCGTTCCGGCCGGTCCCAACAGCGCGAGGATAACCTTGTTCACCGACGCAGCGTACATAGACTATGAGGTTTTCAGGATCTGGAAACGCACGCTAGCCAGGGCGCTGGCTCAGATGGCGCTGATATCCATCGTAACGCTGCTGGTGATACGCTGGAACTTCGTGGACCCACTGGTGCAATTGGCCGACTGGATGCGCAGGCTGCGCGTCGGCGAGACCTCGGGCCATCTGCCCCCGCTCAAGGGAGACCTCTTCGCGCCGCTGGCCAAGGAGGCCACCACGCTGGCGAAGAACCTGCAGTACGCCCGGCGGGCGGCCCAGAACGAGGCTAGGCTCAGGCAGGAGGGGGAATCCCTATGGACCCCGGAACGCCTCAAGGAACACATAAAGATGCGCATGAACGGGCGGCCGCTTTTCGTGATCTCAAACCGCGAACCCTACATGCATATCAAGGAAGGGAAGGACATACGGGCGATAGTTCCTGCTGGAGGCCTGGTGACGGCCCTCGACCCGATACTGAAGGCGGCCGGCGGCACGTGGATTGCCCACGGCAGCGGCGAAGCCGACTTCGAGGTGACCGACGATAAGAACAGGATAACGGTACCTCCCGAAGAGCCCGCCTACACCCTGCACCGCGTGGCGCTAAGCAAAGAAGAGGAGGATGGTTACTATTACGGCTTCTCCAACGAGGGAATATGGCCCCTGTGCCACATAGCGCACATCCGCCCGATATTCCGCAAGGAGGACTGGCAGTATTACCAGGACGTCAACCGCAGGTTCTGCGACACCGTGCTTGAAGAGATAGAAGGGGAAAAGGAACCGGCGATCCTGATACAGGACTATCACTTCACGCTGCTGCCGGCCATGATAAAAGCGGCCCGGCCGGACGCCCGCGTGGCCGTGTTCTGGCATATACCGTGGCCGAACCCCGAGACCTTCGGCATCTGCCCCTGGCAGAAAGAGCTGGTAATGGGCCTGCTGGGCGCGGACCTGATAGGATTCCAGACGCAGTTCTACTGCAACAACTTCCTCGATACCGTGGACCGCGTGCTGGAGTCCCGCATCGACTGGGAACATTTTTCGGTACAGAAGGAGGGGCATTCCACCCTGGTCAAGCCGTTCCCGATAAGCGTGGATTTCACCCAGCCGAACCGCGACGCTGCCAAACTCGCGGAGAAGCCGGACCCGGCCGCGGTATTAAAGGACCTCGGCGTAAAGGCCGACAAGGTAGCTATCGGCGTTGACCGCATAGACTACACCAAAGGCATGCTGGAAAGGGTCAAGGCCGTGGAGCGCTTCCTGGAGAAATACCCGGAGTACGTGCGCAAGTTCACGTTCATACAGCTGGGCGCCCCAAGCCGCACCCACATACCGCAGTACCACAGGTTCCTCGCCGAGCTCCACGCCGAGGTTGACCGCATCAACTGGCGCTTCAAGGCCAAGGACTGGAAGGCGATAGTCTTCCTTGAGAAGCACCACGAGCACAAGGAGATCACGAAGTACTACAAGATCGCCGACGCGTGCCTGGTGACCTCGCTGCACGACGGGATGAACCTCGTAGCCAAGGAGTTCGTGGCGGCCAGCGACGACCACCGCGGGGTACTGATACTCAGCCGCTTCGCCGGGGCCTCGCGCGAGCTCAAGGACGCGCTGATCGTGAACCCCTACGACATAGAGCAGATGGCGGACGCCATCTATTATTCCCTCGTGATGCCCAAAGAGGAAGTGGAGGAACGCATGGGCAGGATGCGCCAGCAGATCCACGAGAACAACATCTACAAGTGGGCCGCGAACCTGACCGAGGAACTTATGCGGCTCAGGATCGACGAGTTCAGGGGCGTCTGACATGCCTGGATTCTGGAAGCACACCGGCGAAATAGCGGCCAGACTGGCGGCTCGCCCGCTGCTCGTTACGCTGGATTTCGACGGAACACTGGCGGCCCTCGCCGAGACCCCGGACAAGGCCCGCCTGACGCCGGAATACCGGACGGCGCTGAAGGCGCTGGTCAAGCTCCCGGGAGTTAAGGTCTTCATACTCAGCGGACGCGCGCTGCCGAACCTTAAAAAAGTGGTCGGCATCCCAGGGATCTACTACGGCGGAAACCACGGCATGGAACTGGAAGGTCCGGTTTTCCGCCGGCTGGATGCGCACGTTATGCGGGCCCGGGCAAGGATCGCAGCCACGGTTCAGGAAATAGCGGAGCGCTTTCCTCCCGGGACCGGCGTCATGGTAGAGAACAAGGTATTTTCCGCGAGCGTACATTACCGCTGCGTCAAAAGCCCGTTCAGGACAAGTTTCCGCAGACATATGGCCGCCCTGACATGCTCTGCTCCGGCCGGACTGCGGTGGAGCCGGGGACACAAGGTCTTCGAGTTGAGGCCGGAGAAAGCTCCCGACAAAGGCGACGCGGTGCTGATGCTGGCCCGGCGGTTGAAGACCGCCTCGGTCTTCGCCGCCGGCGACGACCTGACCGATGAGGACATGTTCAGGGCCCTCGCCGGCCTCGGCGTCACGCTGCGGGTAGGGTGCAGGCACAGGACGAAGGCGGATTACTGCGTGCGTACCCAGAAAGAGATGCTGAAGGTGCTTCGCTTCCTCGCGAAGATATAAACCGCTGCATATTGGAAGGAGGCGTATCATGGGAACTAAAGCAGGAGAACCGTTCAATTTCCGCACCAGGCTGACCCTGGCCGAGGTCACCGGCCGCAGGGCATTCACGGTACAAGAACTGCTGGAAGGGCTTAAGCAGGCCGACGACGAGGTGGTTTACTACCACACGCACCGCTTCATAAAACAGTTCCAGCACCTGGTCCCGGAAGGGGCCAACGACTTCGACTATTGGGTCACGAACACGGTACAGGCGGACAAGCTCGGCGAGGAACTTACAGCCATCGACATCGTGCGGTACAATTCGCTCGCGGACATCAGGAAGGCCTTCATCTCCGTGATAGAGCGCCACATCGAGGAGAACCCCGGACCGCAACGTGTGGTCGCGCACGGGCGAGAGTTCCACTTCATGCGGGCAGTACGCTTCTCCCTGCCTACCCCGTGGGCGGCCTCCGACTACGCCTCTTTCACGGACTGCCTGAAGAAGGTGGACCCGTCGAGCCTGTACCTGCATGTTTTCGAGGCGCGCCTGCGCCCGCCTTACGGCGTTGACGACTTCTCCCACTGGTTCAGGAAGGAGTTCGGCGACGAGGCCATAGGCAGTGAGATATCGCGGCTGGACCCGTACTCTTACACCCTGGAAGGACTTCGCAAGCGCATAATCAGGATAATAGAGGCCCGCGCAAAGGAGACCCGCAATGCCTAAGATAGAGGAATATGCCCCCGCAGCCGGCGAGGCCGTCATCGAGGAACTCAAGGTAATAGCAGGGCGCCTCAGCGGAAAATCCATACTTAACGTCAATTCTACCGCGGTCGGCGGCGGCGTGGCGGAAATACTCAACCGCATGCTGCCGATGATGACCGAGCTCGGGATAAGGCCGCGCTGGGAACTGATAAAAGGCGGGGAGGATTTCTACGCCGTCACCAAGAAATTCCATAACGCGCTGCACGGCGCCAGACAGGAACTGACCCAGGCGGATTTCCAGTTGTACCGCGACACGCTGAAGGCCAACATGGACACGATGGACCTGGACGCGGACATAGCCTTCATCCACGACCCGCAGCCGGCTGGGCTCATAGACAGGAAGCCTTCCTCCGCGAAGTGGATCTGGCGCTGCCACATAGACATGTCCAACCGCCAGCAGGACGTGTGGGACTTCCTTAAGGGATACGTCTCGCGCTACGACGCGGCCGTCATCTCGGCGCCGGCTTTCTCGCAGGAACTGCCGGTCAAGCAGTTCCAGGTGCCTCCGTCCATAGACCCGCTGGCGGACAAGAACAAGGAACTCTCCGACGAGGAAGTTGCCGCCGTCATGCAGCGGCTGCAGATACCCGTGGACAAGCCGCTGATCACGCAGGTCTCGCGTTTCGACAGGCTCAAGGACCCGCTCGGCGTTATAGAGGCCTTTAAGAAGATACAGCCTTACGTGACCGCACGCCTGCTGCTGGTCGGAGGCAGCGCTGATGACGATCCCGAGGGGGCCCAGGTACTGGCCGAAGCCAGGGCCGCGGCGGAGGGCAACGGGGACATCCTGGTGCTCTGCCTGCCGCCTACGAGCAACGTCGAGATAAACGCCATACAGCGGGCATCAGCGATAATACTTCAGAAATCCCTGAAGGAAGGGTTCGGACTGACCGTATCGGAAGCGCTGTGGAAAGGCAAACCCGTTATAGCCGGGGCCGTAGGCGGGATACCGCTCCAGATAACCCACAAATATTCAGGCATCCTTACGCGCACTATCGACGGCACGGCCTACTGGATGAAGCGCCTGCTGCACGAGCCGGCCTTCGCAAAACGGCTGGGGGAGAACGGGCGGGAGCACGTGCGGGAGAACTTCCTGCTG
This sequence comes from uncultured Elusimicrobia bacterium, assembly GCA_937870775.1. Lineage (GTDB taxonomy): Bacteria > Elusimicrobiota > Elusimicrobia > Elusimicrobiales > UBA9959 > UBA9959. The sequence continues at coordinate 857 of CALMZU010000177.1, read as the reverse complement.
ACCCGACACCTCAGGGATTACCTGCTGCTGGCCCTTTACCTTGAAAGCGGCAGGCAGGACTTCATACACCTGTAATCGCTCGGCGGTTCAGCGGCGCAGCGAGTTCACGGCCTCGTCAACCTTCTGTATGAAACGCAGGGCGAGGGCGGCCACGCCTCCTGGTTTAGGGGAATACGCGGCTGTCATCCCCTGCAGTTCCCTGCCAAGCTCGACTTTTATCGATTCGGATTTGGAGACCGAGAGCACCTGCGACGGGTAGACGCTGCGGTTGCCGGTCATCAGGAAGCTTATCACGCAGGCCACTGTGGCGTATGGAGCTACCGCAGGGCCGAAGAGTTCCACCGCCATGATGCTCGCGGCTATCGGGGTATTGGCCGCGCCGGCCAGCAGCGCGCACATGCCTATCGCCGCAAAAGTGGCGTGGTCCAGGTGCATGAACCCGGCGTAAAGGCTGCCTGCGGTAGTCCCGACGAAAAATATAGGGGTGATGATGCCGCCGCTGCCGCCGAAGGCCAGCGTGACAGAGGTAAAGACGGACTTCAGGGCGAAGTCGTACCAATGGGCGGGCACGCCGGAGAGAGTGTTCTCTATTACGTCCAGCCCCAGGCCCAGGTAACGGCGGGAGGCCAGTACCGCCATGAACACCAGCGCCGCGCCGCCTATCAGGCCTTTATACGGCTCCCAGATGCGCAGGGCATGGGCGCGCCGCTCGAAATACTTCATCAGTTCTATCAGCAGCATTGCGGCAAGCCCGCAGAAAACACCGGCCAGCATTACCTTCAGAAGGAAAGTCTCCGAGAATACCGGCACGAAGTTAAGCGGCCGGTAGAAATAGGTTATACCCATGGCCGAAGTGA
>CALMZU010000176.1 GCA_937870775.1 uncultured Elusimicrobia bacterium | reverse complement strand
AGACGATGTCGCCCGAAAGCGACGTGAACCTGGCGCCTATGTACAGGTAAAGGTTTAAGTTCTTCTTCATAAAGCCGCGGCCGGAACGCGGTAAATGGATTCTATTTCAAGGCTCCGGCCTTTCATGGCGGTTACGAAGCGGCCCATAAGGAACCGGGGCTTCTCCCCCTTCTTCTGGCAGCCCACGAAAGACGGATGGTACAGCAAATTGCCGGAGGCGCGCACATTGTACGGGTCGTAGCCAACAAGTTCCATGCCGCCGCCCAGTCTCTCGGCGCCGGCCATGGCGGAGGCCAGCAGCCCGTCTATAGCGCCGAAATACTTCTTAAATTCCGCCTCCAGCTCCGCGGTCACGGCCGGCGCTGGCAGCGCGCCGGCGCGCCCTGCGGCCGCGCCATTGGCCGCGGCCAGCATTCGCGCCACGGCTCCGGAGCTATAACAGGATAAGCGCACGTCGAAAATCATAGACATGTCGCGCAGCCGCGCCAGTTCGCCGGCCAGCTTCTTGGCATATCCATTAGGGGACAGTATTTTCAGCGCGCCCAGCTCCGCATAAGTAGCCTCGCCCTCTATGGCCTCGGTCTTTTCCTCAAAATCAACGGCCTCGGCCATCAATTTACGGCGCGCGACCCGCAAACCGGCGAACTCCGCCCAGCCTTCGGGCCTAAAGTCATCCGCAAGCCTCGCCAGCAGCAGGTTCTCCGCGTGCCGGCCGGCAAAATTGGCGAGGTCGCGCGGATAGAACATCCCCGCCACCTCATCGGCGAACTCGGCGCCGCTTTCGCACTGGCGAGCGTGGCACATCTCGTGGACTATATTGGCCGTCATGCGGTCCCAGTCATGGTCCCCGCCGTCCAGCTTCCAGATGGCCAGCCAGCCGCCGTCGTACTTTATGGCCGTGTTCCCCGTAAACCGCTCGTCCCATTTAATTTCCGAGTTGCCGAGGCACACGCTTTCCCCGTCGTACAGCGCGAAAGGGAAACGATGGAAACCGGGCAGCAAAGCCCCGAAGTCCAGCGCGTCCAGCCTTTTGGAAATATGCGAATGTGCCAGCCCTAACCCGTTGCTCATATCATTATCGAGTTATCGTGCAGCGTCCCCTACCTGACGCAGGTGGAGACTTTTCCGGCGGACTTGTACTCGGCGCGGGCGCGGGCCTCCAGGCCGGGAACGTCGCCCTCTGCGCAGGAGAACACCACGTATTTCACCTGCCCGCCGGGCGCACGCCATACAAAAGCGGACCGCGAGGCGTCGGTATACCGGAGTATCTGCCCGCCGGCCACAAGGTCGTCAAAAGTATATTCCGGCCGCCCGTAATTCTGCAGGTAGGAATTCAGTGCGCCCAAAGACGGGAATTTCAGTTCCGCCAGCGGCGCGGCGTCGAATATCCTGCCGTAAGGATATCGCTCCAGGAAATACTCCCCATCCCTTTTCCCGGCGAACATATCGCAATCGTCCTTTACCTGCACAATGACCCCGCGCTTGTCCGGCCTGAACGATACAGGCGTTTCCAGGTCGCTCTCCGCCAGCTCCGCGGCGCCGGCCCAGCCGCGTATGCCACGCGGCAGGCCGTTGTAAGCGGAAGCGTTCACAATAAAAATCTCGCGGCCGTCGCGCAACTCCACCACGGCATGCCCGCCCTCGTCCGCCTGTGAATTGAAGGAACCTATAGGCACCGCGTAGTAGTCCGGATAGGCGCCGCGGTAAAGGGCGTAGAACACCTTGGCCGCCTCCACGCAGCCATTGGTGGACCCATAGGCCAGCGACTGCTCGGCGCTCCAGGCCTCCGGGGCCCTGCCCACCGGGAAATCCGGCCGGTACTTCAGCGTCGCGTTCATGAACAACAGCACATTTCTGGCCGCGTCCTTCGGCCCTTTCTGCGGCATGCCCTTGATCACCATCAGGGCCTGCTTCATTATAGCCGCGCTTGCCGGCCCCGCGTCAAATACGGCCGTCCTGAGCGAGTCGAAGCGCGCCAGGTCGGCGCTGTTGGCTTCATTTATGTAGGCTGGCGGCTGGCCGGCGAACAGCACAGGGCACTGCAGAATAACGGCGGCCGCTATAAGAACTGTTCTCATGAGTTCATTCTACCAAACAAAACCGACATGGGCGCGCAGGTCGGCCGCGCCGTCGTTCTCGGTGGAACTGACGCTTGTAGAGGTGCGTTGGCGTGCCCAAGGAGCGATAAATATCCCCAGGTCATAGAACCCTTTCCTGCCGAAACGCCGCAAATAGCCAACACCTAAATAAGGGTCGACGGTGGAATCGGTATTCCATTCCCCGGTAAACATTGCTTTTTCTTTCCGCCACCAATACAGCATCGACAAACCCGCATACCAACTCCCGGCGCGGCCCGCCTTGAATTGGTAGTTAACGAACGGTCCGAAGAATATTTCCTTTTCCAGCGTCAGCGGCCTGCCAGTAAAAGGATCGTCAAACTTGTAATCCGGCACACGGCCGTACTGCAGTCCAAGCCGCCAGTGTCCTTCGGGCTGATGCCAATGCACCCTGGCGCCAAGCCCGCCAAAACCAACCAGACCGGCCCCGGCCCCCCACTCAGCAGTCGCAGGTATTGCGGTGCAAGCCAGCAAGTTTAGAGATGCAAGGAATACTTTTATCATCGTCCCCCCCGTCCGTCATTTTACAAAACAAAACCGCCGGGGAGGCCCGGCGGTTTTGTATTTTCGGCTGGCAGCTTTACTTCTTGGCGGCCTGCGCCATGGCGACGGCCACGGCGACGGAGGCGCCGACCATCGGGTTGTTGCCCATGCCGATGAGGCCCATCATCTCCACGTGCGCGGGCACGGAAGAGGAACCGGCGAACTGCGCGTCGGAGTGCATGCGGCCCATGGTGTCGGTCATGCCGTACGAGGCGGGACCGGCGGCCATGTTGTCCGGGTGCAGCGTGCGGCCCGTGCCGCCGCCCGAGGCCACGGAGAAGTACTTCTTCCCCTGCTCCAGGCATTCCTTCTTATAGGTGCCGGCCACCGGGTGCTGGAAGCGGGTGGGGTTGGTGGAGTTGCCGGTTATCGACACATCCACGCCCTCGTGGTGGTTGATCGCCACGCCTTCGCGCACGTCGTCGGCGCCGTAGCAGCGCACCTTGCCGCGCTCGCCGGCGGAGTAGGCGATCTCCTTCACGACGTTGAGCTTGCCCGTGAAGTAGTCGAACTTGGTCTGCACGTAGGTGAAGCCGTTTATGCGCGAGATGATCTGCGCGGCGTCCTTGCCCAGGCCGTTAAGGATAACGCGCAGCGGCTTGGTGCGCACGCGGTTGGCGGACTTGGCGAGACCAATGGCGCCCTCGGCCGCGGCGAAGGACTCGTGCCCCGCGAGGAACGCGAAGCAGGCGGTCTCTTCCTTCAGCAGCATCGAGGCCAAATTGCCGTGGCCTATGCCCACCTTGCGGTCGTCGGCGA
>CALMZU010000175.1 GCA_937870775.1 uncultured Elusimicrobia bacterium | reverse complement strand
GATCTCGTTCTCCAGGAGGTTTTGCGGCATGGCCGCCGCCGGCGTAAGGCGCTCCTCGCCGTACGAGGTCTCGGCTCTCAGCACCACGCCGGCCAGGCAGCCCAGCTTGTGCAGGTAGGCCGAGAGGCATTTCTTCGCCGTCTTCTGCAGCGTGGCCTCGGGCGAGAGTTCCATGGCTATCTCGTAGAAGACCTGCAATTGTACGCGGTCGCTCATATTTTCCCCATGGCCGCCACCACCGCGGTCTTGTTGTAGAACTCCAGGAACTCCGTGCCGCTGTTGGCGATCTCGCCCACGGTGCAGGCGCCGGCGCACTGCATGCCCGCCGGCGACATGCGCGACACCTCCCGCGGGAAATTGTCGCCCAGGAACATCAGGCGGGAAATGCAGTCAATGAGGATGCCGGTGCCCGCCGGGGGGGCCTTCAGCGCCGCCGCGGCCAGCGCCGCCGCCTTTCCTGCGGCCTCGGTGAGGCTGGCCTCGTCCCCGTTCATGACGAATATATAGGAATCCTGCGGTACCTCGCCGGCGCAGACCAGCGAACCGTCCGCCTCCACCTTCAGCGGGTCGCGCACTATCATCTCCATGTTGATGCGCGCAATGCCGAAAGGGTAGCCTCGCGTCACCATCAGGAAATCCTCCTTGCCGAAGGTGATCCCGGACGCGGCGGCCACGACCTCGCGGTACACGTCGAAGGCCGGCCTGAAATCTATGGTCCTTATTATATTGCCGTCGGTCTCGGTGGCCTGCATCGGCTGTCCAATGGGCTGCCAGCCGTGCGAAACGCCGACGCCGCTCGGGGCCTCCAGCGCCAGCAGCACGGCGGCGTCCTTTATCAGGCCCTCGTTGCAGAACAGCGAGGCCTCCGCCCCGGGTTTCAGCGAGGCGGCTCCTCCTCCGACGTAATTTATGCCGAGGCCGAAGATGTCGAAAAGCCTGTTGGTGAACTGGGTGGTGCAGCCTGAGAAACCGTCGGTGAAAACCGCCATGGTCCTGGCCCAGGGGCAGCGGGCGGACAATTCTTCGAGAGGGGTCTCCATGTCGGTGGAGGGGGAACTGAAATCCTTTATGGTGACGGCCCCGACGCGGCCGGGGAAGCCCAGCACCACGGTGCCGCGCCGGTGCGCCCGCCCGCCGTGTATCACCGCCGGAAAGACCCCGCCGGTAAGCGGCGCGCCGGCGGCCTTGAGCAGCGGCTCAAGACCTTCGGCCGTAAAACCGTTCTCCTCGCAGGCCAGCACGGCCAGGCCGCGCGCGCCGTCGAAAACGGCGCGGCCCAGCAGGCTCTTGAGCCCGTCGAGGTCGCCTTTATCATCGAAGTATATCCGCATATTTCCCCTAACGGTTTTATATTACAAATTTGCCGCAAATTGTGGAATGGCCGATCCGCGGACGCTATATACTGTATATCCGCTGGCCGCGCGCGGAACTTTCGGGCCGTTTTTCCGCGGCCCGCGCGCAAGGCCGCGAAAATTATTTTCCCTATGAAAAACTATCGCAAAAACAAAAATGACTTTACAAGGTTTTTGGGAGAGTGATAAAATATCCGAACTACTAGTAATAGTGGTGTGGTAGGGTGAAAACACAAGATATAGTAGTCCGGGCGTCGCCGAGCCGAAATGGCTGAAGGTGCCGCCGGGGGGCCTTTCGGCCCTGAAAACACGGGAGAGAACCAGAAATGAAGTGCCCTTTTTGCGGAGCGGAAGACACCAAAGTCACCGACAGCCGCGATTCCGCCGACGCCTTCGAGACCAGGCGCCGCCGCGAGTGCGAAAAATGCGAGAAGCGCTTTACGACTTACGAGCGCATCGAGCAGCACCCGCTGGTGGTCCTGAAGAAGGACGGCCGGCGCGAGGCCTTCTCCACGGAGAAGCTCAGGGGCGGCATAGTTCACTCCTGCCAGAAGCGCGACGTCAGCGTGGAGAAGATAGAGGAGGTAGTGAGGGAGATAGAGAGCTCGCTGCGCGGCGAGGATAAGAGCGAGATACCCAGCGGTCTCATAGGGGAGCTCGTGATAAAGAAGCTGCGCAAGCTCGACAAGGTCGCATACATCCGGTTCGCGTCCATCTACAAGGACTTTGAGGACGTGACGGATTTTGAGAAGGAAATAAAGTCCATAAAGAAATAGGGGATAAAGAGAATGAACGAATTTTTTCCTAAAGTCATAAAGAAGCGCGACGGCAAGGTCGCTCCTTTCAATATAGAGAAGATAAAGGAAGCCATATACAAGGCGGCCTACACGCTGGGCGGCCGCGACGAGGAGAAGGCCGTCGAGGTGGCCAACGAAGTGGCCCGCCGCCTCAACAACGAGTATACCCTTAAGGCCAAGATCCCCACCGTCGACGACAGCAACACCATGTGCGTCGCCGTGCTGCGCGAGAAGGGCTTCGACCGCACCGCCGACAAGTTCGAGAGCTATTCGCTGGACCGCAACCGCGTGCGCCGCAGCGGCCTGACCGTGCGCCGCAAGACCGGCAAGACCGACATCACCGACCAGATGCTGCTGGTGCAGAGCATCACCAACGAGACCATAGAGGCCTTCGACCGCGAGCGCCTCGCCAAGGCCCTGGAGACCGAGTACCAGCTTACCGCCGACCTGGCCGGCATGATAGCCAAGGAGACCGAGAACGACGCCTACGAGCTTTCCGAGAAGTACGGCACCAAGTCCTTCGACACCCAGTTCCTGCGCCGCATCGCCGAGAGCCACCTGTCGATGATGGGCATACCGCTCAAGAACTCCGCGCTGGCCATGCCTTTCTCGACGATAGAGTCCCTCGTCATCGGCAACAGCAAGGAGAACTCCAACATCACCTCCAACAACCCCGAGGCCGTGAACCT
>CALMZU010000174.1 GCA_937870775.1 uncultured Elusimicrobia bacterium | reverse complement strand
GTGTGTATGCGGCCGGCGGCCTGCGGGGCCTTGAGGCCGCGGCGCAGGTTCCACGCGCGCACCTCGTCCTCGGAGCCCGCGGTGAAGAAGCTGATCTGGTCCAGCAGTTTGTAGCCGGCTATGGCCATCTTCTCGAGGCCGGTGTAGTCCTCGCCGAGGTCCTTGAGGAACACGGCCTTCTCCTCCTCGGGGAGCTCGATGATCTCGGACTCTATCTTGGCCGAGATCTCGACGAGGATGGCGCCGCGGGCCTTTATGAACTCGCGCAGTTTCGCTATGACTTCCTTGTCGGGCTGCTCGGAGGTGTTGGCCACGAAGAAGACCGGCTTAACGGTGAGCAGGTTGAAATCGCGCACTTCCTCCAGGCTGTAGCCGGCCTCGCGGGCGGGCTTGCCGGCGGTGAGCAGGGCCTTGAGCTTCTCAAGGCGCTCCTGCTTCTCGGCGGCTTCCTTGGTGCGGGCCTTCAGGTCGCGCTGGTTCTTCTCCAGGCACTTGTCTATGGTCTCCATGTCGGCCAGCAGCAGCTCGGTCTCTATAACTTCTATGTCGCGGATGGGGTCCACGTCGCCCAGCACGTGCACCACGTCGGGGTCCTTGAACACGCGCACCACCTGTACTATGGCGTCCACCTCGCGGATGTTCGCGAGGAACTTGTTGCCCAGGCCCTCGCCCTTGGAGGCGCCCTTCATCAGGCCGGCGATGTCGACGAACTTTATGTAGGACGGCACCTTCTTCGGCGGCTTGAACAGGTCGAACAGCGCGTCCAGGCGCTTGTCCGGCACCGGCACCACGCCGACGTTGGGGTCGATCGTGGTGAAAGGGTAGTTGGAGGAGGCCGCGCCCGCGCGGGTGAGCGCGTTGAACAGCGTTGATTTGCCTACGTTGGGGAGACCTACGATTCCTATTTCCATGCATCAATTATAACAATTTCGGGCTCCCGGCCCTATCTGCCGGCCCGCCCGCAAAAATTGTAAAATAAGTTATCTATGGAAAAGAACGCCTCCCCGACAAAACCCCAAGAGAACACCGGCCTGCCGGCCGGCTATACGCCAGCCGCGGCGGAGTCCGCCTGGTGCGAGAAGTGGGAGCAGCAGAAGCTTCACCATTACGACCCGTCCCGGCCGCGCGCCGAGACCTTCGTGGTGGACACGCCGCCCCCGACGGTGTCCGGCGCGCTGCACATAGGCCACGTTTTCAGCTACACCCAGACCGACATCTTCGTGCGCTTCCAGCGCATGCTCGGCAAGAACATCTTCTACCCCATGGGCTGGGACGACAACGGCCTGCCCACGGAGCGCCGCGTGCAGAACCTCTTCGGCGTGCGCTGCGAGCCGGCCGTGCCGTACAAGGAAGGCTATAAGTCTTCGGGCCCCAAGAAGGACCTGAAGGACTACGAGCATATCTCCCGCCGCAACTTCCTGGAGCTCTGCGAGGCGCAGACCGCCGAGGACGAGAAGCGCTACGAGGCGCTGTGGCGCAGGCTGGGCCTGTCCATAGACTGGCGCCAGACCTATTCCACCGTCGGCGAGCATTGCCGCAAGACCTCGCAGCTCTCGTTCCTGGACCTCTTCAAGAAAGGCTTCGTGTACAGCGCCGAGACCCCCACGCTGTGGGACACCACGTTCCGCACCGCCGTGGCCCAGGCCGAATGCGAGGACCGCGAGGCCAACGGCTTCTTCCACGACATAAAGTTCCAGGTGCAGGGCGGCGGCGACTTCATAATAGCCACCACCCGCCCCGAGCTGCTCGCGGCCTGCATAGCCGTGGTGGCCCATCCCGACGACGCGCGCTACAAGCACCTCTTCGGCAAGACCGCGCTCACCCCGCTCTTCAAGGTGCGCGTGCCCATAATGCCGTCGGAACACGCCGACCCGGAGAAGGGCACCGGCATCATGATGGTCTGCACCTTCGGCGACATCGCCGACGTGGAGTTCTGGCGCAAGCACAAGATGCCCATGCGCCAGCTCATCTCCCGCGACGGCCGCCTCAACGCGCTGACCTACGTGCAGGAATTCCTGGACAGCGCAGACCTGGAGACCGCGAAGAACAATTACGCGCAGCTGGCCGGGCTGTACGCCAAGCAGGCCCGCAACAAGACCGTGGAGCTCTTGAGGACCGAGGGCTCGCTCGTCGGCGAGCCCCGCCCCACCAAGCAGGCCGTGAAGTACTACGAGAAAGGCGACCAGCCGCTGGAGTTCGTGCCGGCCCGCCAGTGGTACATCCGCATCCTCGAGAACAAGCCCGCGCTGCTCGAGCAGGGCAAGAAAGTGGCCTGGCACCCCGACTACATGTACAAGCGCTACGAGCAGTGGGTGGAAGGCCTCAACCAGGACTGGTGCATCAGCCGCCAGCGCTACTTCGGCGTGCCGTTCCCGGTGTGGTACCCCGTGGACCACGAGGGCAACGTGGAATACGCCAACCCGATAGTGGCCGGCGCCGAGCGCCTGCCCGTGGACCCGCAGACCGACTGCCCGCCCGGCTACACCGAGGAGCAGCGCGGCAAGGCCGGCGGCTTCGTGGGCGACCACGACGTTATGGACACCTGGGCAACCTCGTCGCTGACGCCCATGATAAACAGCCGCTGGGCCGACGACAAGACCCGCCACGCCGCCCTTTACCCCGCCGACCTGCGCCCGCAGGCGCACGAGATCATCCGCACCTGGGCCTTTTACACCATCACGAAGAGCTGGATGCACGAGAACTCGGTGCCGTGGCACAACGCCGGCATCAGCGGCTGGGTGGTAAGCCCCGACAAGGGCAAGATGAGCAAGTCGAAGGGCAACACCATAACGCCCGAGGGCCTGCTGCAGACCTATTCCGCCGACGCGCTGCGCTACTGGGCCGGCAAGGCCAAGCTGGGCCACGACACCATCTACGACGAGAGCGTGTTCAAGGTGGGCATGCGCCTGGCCAACAAACTGTTCAACGCCAGCAAGTTCACCATGCTGCAGCTCAAGAGCCCCGCCGCCGCCGGCGCCAAGCTTGGCCCCGCCGACATCACCGAGCCGCTGGACCGCGCCTGGGTGGAGCACCTGAAGGGCATAGTGGAGGCTTCGCGCAAGGACTTCGAGAACTACGACTACGCCGCCGTGCTGCTGTACGTCGAGACCGCGTTCTGGGACTTCTGCGACAACTACCTGGAGCTGGTGAAGAACCGCGCCTATTCCGGCAAGCCCGAGGCGGCCCGCTCCGCCTGCGCCGCGCTGGACTGGACCCTGTCCGTGTTCCTGCGCCTGTTCGCGCCGTTCATGCCTTTCATCACCGAAGAGGTGTGGAGCTGGTCCTACGCCGCCTCCACCGGCCGCCCGTCGGTGCACAAGGCTCCGTGGCCGTCCGCCGCGGAGATGCCCTCCGCCGCCGGCGACAAGCTGGTGCTGGAGTCTGCCCGCAAAATGATGGAGGCGATACGCACCAAGAAGGCCGCCGAGAAGCGCAGCGTGAAGTGGCCTGTGGCCAGGCTGGCCGTGGAATGCGGCCCCAGGCAGGCCGCCGCGCTGAAGCTGGCCCTCGAGGACGTGCTGCTGGCCGGCTGCGTGGACAAGGCCGGCGTGACGCTGAAGGAGGCCGCCTCCGACGAGACGCCCCTCACTGCCACCGTGGAGCTCGGCGCCGCCTAGTTATTTTGGGGACACAGTATAAATAACGTGAAATAGGTATTGTGTCCACAAATCGGGAAAGCCGGTCCTTGCTGGACCGGCTTTTCTTTTTATGATTCTGGTAGAATAGCCGTATGGGGACATTTGTTTATCATGCCAGGCAGCCGAACTTTACCGGGGAGCGACTGATCCCGCTTAACAAATTGAAGGACAAGCTGCCGGAAGTCTACAATCAGGCCGTTAAAAAATATAACGGGCGGGAATGGCTGTTGGAGGCGCGGCTGCCTTCGCTGGGTTGTCTCTGGAACGACGTGCTGCATTTCTCTCTCACGCACCCGGCCGTTATCTACCGGCACCTTTCTGAAGCCGGCCTGGATTATAGAGGCTGGGAAGTGCGCTGGTTCGAAGTGCCTTTGGACGACATATTGGCGCAGCCCTGTACCCTTTACAGGAATAGCCGGAAGGACCGGAGTAAAAAGGAGTTCCCGCCGGAGGATTTTGAGGCGGTGACGCCGGAGCGCGTGAAGGAACTGTCCGCCATGCCGGCCCGCAACCTGGATTACTACCGGGAATGCGTCGCCCAGAAAACGTACCCGCTGCTTTGGGGCTATGCCCCGCATGTGCTTCTTAACGGCGAACTGGACGTTTCTCCCTATAGGATTTTCGACTGGCGCGATAAGGGTGGTCAGGGCGTTTGTTAAGTTTGAGGCGGAACTATGCCGTTAAAAGATGAGGGAAAGAGGGACATACAGCGCGCATTGGCGGCGCTCCATGCTATGCGGTGCGCGCTGGATGTATATAAAACTGATCATAACGGGGCCTTCCCTGGCAAACTCGAGGATTTAATCCCAAGGTATATTTCGCATATCCCGGAGATAAAACTGCCTGGACATGAGAAGACGAGATCTGTGGTAAATTCAAAAAGCACTTCCGGGGATGAGAAACACTGCGGGGATACCGGCAACTGGGTTTACTTTTCAGCGCCCTCGTCTAAAAACTACGGTGAGGTGCTTTTGGATTGCCGACATATGGCTGGCAATAAAAAACTTTGTGAGTTATGAACGAAGGATTTCGGGATACAATAACTTTTAAATGCGCGGAATGCGGACTAAGCGGATGAGTCTATTAAAACTCGGCAAATTGCCGGTACGGATATCCCACGTCGGCAGCACTGCTGTCCCCGGCAGGCTCTTTTTTCAAAAGACATGGTCGGCCTCCGGTGTTTTCATTTGCTTGGGACCGGTTATTTTCTATTAGGGGCGGATGTTTTACATTAAGCGGAATTGCCGGGGGAATTCCTCCGGCGGTATCACACAAAGCCGGCAGAAATTTCATAGACTATCCATGGGTAATTATCGTTAGGAGGGAGTATGAATATACTTAACCGTGTTTCCAAATATGACCGCGCTGCGCGCATGAAGGTGCGGGTCGAATCTGTATTGCGGCCGGAGTCCCTGGACCTTTTCCTTAAATATTCGGAGAGCCATCCCATACCCAAGGACAGGTTGTTCAGGGAAAAACTCCTTAAATTGCTTGTCCATAAGCCGCGGCCGGCCGCGGATTCAACGAAGATACAAAAGATATTGTCCTCCCTGCCGCGTTTAAGGAAAGATGGCGAACTTGGCGCCGCCGCGGTATCCAAGGTGGCGGAAACCTTGGGGCTGTCGGCTATACCAGGCCTTAATACCGAGATCAGTCTGCTCTGTGAGACTTATTATAAGGCCCGTGTGCTGCAGTGCCTGATGCTGAAGGCGCTTATGGCCGTAATGCCGCGCAAGAAAGCCCTGGAGTATTTCGGGGCGTTCCTCGAGCAGCGCTATAAGTCCGTTAAATTCCCCAAACTTAAGAATGTGCGCGAGAAACTGGACCTGCATGAGTCCGTGAAGCGCGGGCCGCTCAAGGATGGCGCGGCCTTTCTGCAGGGCGTTACGGACGACGGGCGCGCCGTCATGAAGATAACGCGCTGCCGCCCGGCGCAGGTGCTGCTAAAACTTGTAAAGGACCCGCAGATAGTGCATGCGGTCATCTGCCAGCCGGATTTTATGATGGCCCAAAAGAGCAATCCGGATTTCGTGCTTACCCGCGAGAAGTCGCTGGTGCTGGGGATGCCTTATTGCGGCCATGTTTGGCACGACAGGCGGGTTCACCGCTCCATCAAACATCCGGCGCGCAAGTTCTGGCAGGAACTGAGCCTCGCTTGAGCCGCCTATGGATACAGGCGGCGAAACATATACAGTAAGCGTTCATGCTTACTGGCACACGCTGATGCCGCCGCTGCAGCATTCCATGGTCGGCGACGCGGTGATGATGCACCAGTTCGAGCTGAATTGAGGTGAATTGTATTTTGAGATAGCGGAAATAGGTATTGTGTCCCCAAGTTGAAAAAGAGCCGGCCCCTTTCGGGGCCGGTTCTTTTTTTTGTGCGGAGGGGCGCTTAGGGGCGGATGCCTTCCACTATGCTTTTGGCGAAGAAGCGGAAGCGTTGGTGGCATTCCTCGGGCGGTATCATCCAGAGCAGGC
>CALMZU010000173.1 GCA_937870775.1 uncultured Elusimicrobia bacterium | reverse complement strand
TTAGTTCAGGAAAGGCAGCAGCAGTATAAGGCGCAGCACCAGGTTGCTGGCCACGCCGGCCAGCACGTCGTCCAAGACCACGCCCAGCCCGCCGCCCACGCGGTCGTCCACATAGCGTATGGGCCAGGGCTTGAGCCCGTCGAAGATCCGGAAAAGCCCGAAGCCCAGCAGCATGGCTATCCAGCTATGCGGCAGCCAGGCCATGGCCGTCCAGTAACCCACGGTCTCGTCTAAGACCACGCGCTGGTCGTCCTCAACGCCGGAATCCTTGCAGGTACGGTGCGCCGCGGCCACGGCCACCGCGTAAGAGGCCAGCAGGAACACGCCGTAAGCGGCGCGGCCCTCAGGCAGCAGCGGCAGCAGCGCCAGGCCGAACAGCGTACCCAGCGTGCCGCCGCCGGAGCGCGGCCGCCCGGCCAGGGCCGAAGGGATGCAGCCGATATAGAAGTCGGTGGCGAGAAGCTTGGCGATAAAAGAGTATATCCTCATGGTCGGGTTTAAATTGTAACATTTAGTTGCAGGTTAAAAAGAAATGAAGAAGATCTTAGCCATAACGGGGGGAGCGCTGCTCGGCGCGGCTTTCCTGTGGCTGGCCGCCCGCAACGTGGACCTGGCCAGGCTGGCCGCGCTCATCTCCGCGGCCAACCCCGCGCCGCTCGCGCTGATGGTAGTCACCGTGGGATGCGAACTGGCCATACGCGGCGTGAAGTGGAGCCTGCTGATGCGCCCCGCCGGCCGCACCCGCGCCTGGGACGCAGCGCGCCTCGAAGCCGCGGCCCTGGCCCTCAACAACGTGCTGCCGCTGCGGCTGGGAGAACTGGCCCGCGCGGCCTACGGCGCCGAGTTCTTCGGCATCAACATACTCACCATCGCCTCCACCATAGCCGCAGAAAAAATTCTGGACATAGCCGCGCTGCTGACGCTGGCGCTGCTGGCCGCCGGCGCCTCGGTACTGTCCAACGGCCCGGTGAACTGGAGGACGGCCGTCATAGCCGCCGCGCTCATTGCGCTGGCCCTGGCCGCGCTGCGCCCGCTGGCCGCGCGCTACCCGCGGCTGCGCCGTGTCATCGAGCATCTCGGCCTCGGCTTCAAAGCTTTAGGCCGGCCGGCCGACGCGGCCCTGGTGTACCTGCTGGCCGTGCTGCAGTGGTGCTTCAACTCCCTCAACTATTACTGGGTGGCGCTGGCCCTGGGTCTAGGCGCGGCCATAACGCCGCTGCGCTGCGCGCTGCTCTCTTTCACCGGCGCGGCCGGCTCATCGGTGCCGGGCATGCCGGGATATTTCGGCAGTTTCGAACTGGCCGTGGCCTCGGTGGCCCAGACCTGGGGCGTAAGCCGCGAGCAGGGCCTGGCCTACGCGGCGCTGGGCCACGTCATGGCCTATCTGATAACTACGGTGATCGGTCTCTTCTTCCTCTACCAGCTGGGCCATTCTTTAGGCGCTATATGGCGCCGCTTCTCCTCAAATAGGTAAGTCATATAATTGGCCATATAAGCCATATAATATAGATAAGCCGTTGACACCCCGTAATCATTTTGTAATAATAATATTGCTCTGTAGAGGAGGCTTCCGTAAACGCAGTACACGGAAGACCCGCGCACCCTCGGGGAACAAATGAGGGGGAGCGGAGCGCCAATTTAGGCGCTTCTCCTGCAAGGCCGTAAGCCCTGGAAAGGGCAGGCCTTAACCGCGAGGGAAACCTTGCGGGGAAGTACCGCAGCCGAGAGGTTGCGGAACCAGTCCGGGCGGCTTCGGCCGCCTGACCGGAGCGGGGAAAAGGGTTAATTCAACCAATATAACCGCCGAGGTAAGGGCTGCGCAAGCCCCGGAAACGGGCTTACGACATAGTAAGGAGGAGTAATTAATGAATAAAGTAATGGGTATAATTGCGCTGCTCGCGCTCACTGGCAACATAGCCAGCGCCGAGCTGCTCAAGAACTTCAAGTACGATGGTAAGATAGAGGCCGTGGGCGTTGTGGCCAATAACGCCACCGACTTCGACAAAGACGCCAGCGACAAGTCCAGCGATGTGAAGACCCGCGTTTCCATAAACGCCGGCTTCGACCTGAACGAAGACGTGAACGCTGTCGTGGCAGTTGTGAAGGACAACCGCAACTACGGTTCCGGGACCAATGCCTCGGAGAATGCAAACACCATCCAGAGCCAGCTCTTCTTCGATCAGGCTTACCTGAACCTGAAGGGCGTATTCGGCATAGACCACAAGGTCGGCCGCCAGTACTACGGCAATAACGGCGACATCAACATATACTTTGGTCCCCAGGACTGGTATGTGCACAACTTCGGCGCCATTGCCCTCCACACGATGTACGCGCTGGACGGCTGGACCGGCTACTGGGCCAAGGACAAGTGGTCCGCCACCGGCCTTATGGCCAAAGCCGCGGAAGGCGGCGCCGCCGCTGACGGCGACATATACGGCCTGACCGTTGCCTACGACTACTCCGACATCGTGAAGCCCTCCGCCTACTACTACGAGGCCAAGGACTACACCGGTGCCAGCCTCAAGGACCTGCAGACCATCGGCGTGAAAGCCAATGGCGAGTACAAAGGCGTGAAATACGGCGCCGAGTACGCGATGAACATGGGCCGCGACCACGTGGCCGTGGAAGACTACAAAGGTTATGCCGTGAAGGCCAATGCCGCTTATGGCATAGACCTGGCCGGCAAGCTGGGCTTCGACGCCGAGTTCGCCATGGGCTCCGGCGACAAGAACGCCACGGACTCTTCCGACAAGTCCTTCCAGGACATCAACGCCAACTATCGCCCCGGCCTCATCGCCGGCGGTTTCGGCGTTGGCGTCTTCAACCCTAACACCCTCAACAACCTGACCACCTACAACGTGGGCGCCAACTGGACCCCCGAGAAGGTGAACAAGCTGAACCTGGCCGTGAAGTACTACGACTTCTCCAACACCGAGAAGGTCGGCACGGTTGAGCACATCGGCACCGAGGCGGACCTGGTCGCCACCTGGACCCACTCCGACAACGTGTCCCTGAAGCTCGGCCTGGGTATGTTCATGCCCGACGAGTACAAGCTGGCTGGCAAGGATGACTCCGTCAACCTGGCCACCCTGGCGATGAACGTGAAGTTCTAATTAACGAAAGTTAATTAAAACAATAAAGACCCCGGGGCCAAAACCCCGGGGTTTTTTATCGCCCCGCCTTAAGGATTACTTTTATTTTGTTATAATTTAGGACGATGAAACGCCCGGCAATACCGCTGATCACGGCCGCCGCCATGCTGATGGCCGGCGCCGCCAACGCCACCAAGCTGGACCTTTTCTCCGACGTGGAGATAAAGACCGCCAACTACCAGCACCTCATCTACGGCGACGCCCGCGGCTCACAGGCGCTGTATTCCGAGAACGCAGCGCTGGGCTTCGTTATAAAAAATATAAAGCTGGAGAAGACGCCCAGCTCCACGATGGACGTGGGCATAGTGCTGCAGAGCATAGGCGCCGGGTCCTCGTCCACCACCATAGCTTCGCCGCAGTTCGCCGACGCCATCAACCGCCTGCCCAGTTCCGACGGCACGCCGTTCCTGCGCGAGGCCTACGTGAAGGTGTACAAGTTCCTGCATCCCAAGGTGACGGCCACCTTCGGCCGCCAGGACTTCACGCTGGGCCAGGGCATAACCCTGGGCAGCGACGACCTGGGCTTCCCCGGCGCGCGGCTCGAGATAGCCAACGCCTGGCGCGGCATAAAGGCCGACTTCTTCTTCTTCCGCCCGTCGCGCGACTACGCCTACCACAAGATCTACGGCAGCTCGATCTACTACCCGGCCAACGAGGGCCTGTGGCAGGTCTACCATTTCTGGGAACAGGACGACACGCTGTCGCAGGAGCTCAATTTCAACGCGTCATCCAAGACCAAGAAGTTCACCGGCCTGCGCTATTACCTGTCGCAGAACCAGCTGACCTTCGACGGAGAGGCCGTTATACAGCGCGGCTCGGCCGAGAAGGCCGCAGGCGGCAAGGCCGGCTACGAGGGCCACGCCTTCATGATGAAGGGCTCCTGGCGCCAGAACGTGCCGCTGTTCGGCGAGGGGAAGGTCCGCCTGGCCTACGGCCGCGCCTCCGGCAACGCCGGCTACGGCACCGACAAGGACACGGCTTTCTTCCCCGAGTTCGGCTCGCGCTACAAGGGCCTGGAGCGCAAAGGCTACGGCGTTATCGCCGGGGCTACCCTTTACGACATCATAAAGACCTCGGCCACTACGAACGGCCTGCCCAACGGCGTTTCCGGCCTGAACGTGATAGACATAGGCGCCGACCTGCATTATAAGAAGATCCTGCTCTCCGCGGACCTGTACAAGTACCGCGCCTCGGAGAACGCCAACGACGGCTCCCTGCAGATAGGCTCCGAGCTGGACCTGCAGGCCGCCCTGCCCCTCAGCGAGAACATGAGCTTGAACCTCGTATACGCCTTCTTCACCCCGCTCGGCCTGTACCAGGACACCGACCCCATAAAGATGGTTTACGCCTCCGTCTCCGCCCGTTTCTAACCCCAATTACCCCATACTACTAAAAGGTCGCCACACGGCGGCCTTTTTCTTTGCCCAGGCGGCGCGGCGTGGGGGGAGGGGAAAGGCCCTGCACCCCTTTATGGCAGGGAAAAGGGCATTTGGGGAGCCCCGGAGCCAAGCTAAGCCGGGTCGGATCGCCTGCTATTCCGTAAAAGCAGCCCGCTTTCAGCAATGAGAAACCCCGTTAAGGGCGGGCAAGGCGAGGCAGGCACCAAGGAAGGGGGGAGGAAAGGGGGAAAAACAACCTTTTACCCCTCACCTTCCCCCACCGCTAAAACCAGGGGCGGACCAGCCTGCCAGCGCCCACGCCCGACGTGAATTACCAACATCGCTCCACACGGATATCAACATATGTCGTCATATGACTGACATATGCTTGCCATAAGTTGACATATAAATGTTTTTAGGCTAGAATATTGCCATATGGCAATTCTATGCCATAAAAAACAGGGCAAAATACCATGAAAAACCAGGAAGAAACCACTCAAGAGACGGCCGGCCCGGCGCGGCAGAGCTACAAGCTAAGGATCAAGCACCCGTCAGGGGCCGAATTCGAAGCAGAAGGACCCGCAGAGTTCATTCTCAAAGAGAAAGAAGGCTTCCTGAGCGCCCTGAACAGCCAAGCGACACAGCCGGCACAGACGAAAACACCCGAAAATCAGGCAGAAAAGCCGGATTGGAGCGCCCTGGCCGAGATACGCAACGGCCTGACCATCCTCAAAAACAAGCACCCGCAGTTGAAATGCCCGGAGGCGGCCCTCATAATAATGGCCGCGGAAAGGCAGCTCGGCGGCTCCCAGGAGATCTCGGCAATAGGCCTGTCCCGGGCCATAAAGACCTCCGGCTATGCCCCGGAAAGGCTGGACAGGGTGCTTACCAAAGCCATGCGGGAAGGCCTGGTAAAGGCCTCCGGCACCAAACGGAACCGCTACTACCATATAACCGACCGGGGCCTGGAGAGGGCCTGGCTGGACGCCAGGAAGCTGTAGTAATCCAACCACAGAACAGCCAGGATCCAGCCGGCGGCACCAAGCTGCCGGCTATTCCGCCGCAACAAGAAAGAGGCAAAATACCATAAAGCAGGGCCCCGGGGAGCCCGCCTTCCCTCCCTGGGAGATAACTTACGATAAGATATATTATGTTAACTACACTATCCCCTCAAATCTGGCGCGTTTGCCTATAAATAAAATCAATATATTCAAAATAACTCTTGTTTTTTAAGCATTATTTGATTGTTTCTCACACCATTTATAGGCTTTTTATAGTTAGCAGTCTTTTTCTCCTCCGGAAGTCTGGAATAGTCAAAAATTCAAATCCCCGATTTTTGAAAATCAGCCAGATTTTAAGGAAAATAAAGACCAAAAAGAGGCAAAATTTGAAAAACCGGCTTCAGGATGAAAATACCATCAAGAGCCCAAAAACAAGGGAAACCGGATCCGCAAAAACAGCCAACTTTTTAAGAACTTTAAAAACAGGCCCAGGGCAGCTAAAGGCCAGGAAACCAAAAACACCCCCCACCCCCCCTAAAATCGGCCAAATAGCCGGAATACCAAGGGAATAAGCCCACGAAA
>CALMZU010000172.1 GCA_937870775.1 uncultured Elusimicrobia bacterium | reverse complement strand
CCACGGCCTGCTCCCCGAGGATTGGGGCGGCAAGACGCCGATGGTGGAGATCTCGGCCAAGAAGCGGATGAACCTCGAGAAACTGCTCGAGATCGTCAGCATACAGGCCGAGATGATGGAGCTGAAGGCCAACCCGGACAAGCCCGGCCAGGCCATAGTCATAGAGTCGCGCCTCGACCCGAAGAAGGGCATCGTGGCGACGATCATCGACGTGACCGGCACGATAAAGATAGGCGACCCGTTCACCGTCGGCGCCGCGCACGGCAAGGTGCGCGCGCTCGTCGACGACCGCGGCAACCGCCTCGAGGAGCTCAAGCCCAGCATGCCCGCCGAGATCCTCGGCGTCAGCGGCGAGGTCCCGACGGCCGGCGACGTGCTGAAGATCGCCGAGAACGAGAAGGAAGCCCGCCACGTGGCCGACAAGCGCAAGCTTAACCGCCGCGAGGAGGCCCTCTCCCACCAGAAGCAGGTCAGCCTGCTGTCGCTGAAGTCGCAGGTGGACCAGAAGATGCTGAAGAACCTCAGCGTCGTGCTGAAGACCGACGTGTTCGGTTCGATGCAGGCCATCAAGGACTCGCTCGAGAAGCTCAGCACCAGCGAGGTCGCGATACAGATACTGCACGCCGGCATCGGCAACATCACCGAGTCCGACGTGCTGCTGGCCAAGGCCTCTTCCGCCGTGATCCTCGGCTTCCACGTGGACGCCGACAGCAAGGTGGAGGAAGCCGCCAAGGTCGCCGAGGTCGAGATCCGGAACTACCAGATCATCTACGACCTGCTCGAGGACGTGCGCGCCGCGATGAGCGGCCTGCTGGCCCCGGAGATCATAGAGACCGTCACCGGCAGGGCCGAGATCCAGCAGATCTTCGACCTGAGCTCCGGCAAGATCGCCGGCTCCCTGGTGCGCGAAGGCAAACTGGTGCGTAACCAGCCTATCCGCGTGATGCGCGGCAAGGACGTGGCCGGCACCGGCAAGATCAGCGGCCTCAAGCGCTTCAAGGAGGACGTGAAGGACATCGATAAGGGGCTGGAGTGCGGCATCCTTATCGAGGGCTTCAAGGACTTCCGCGTCGGCGACATCGTCGAGGCCATAACGAAAGAGGAGCGGATACGGCGCCTGGCGGCGCCGTCCGCCTGACCCATGGGCTCGAAACGCAACGAGAGGCTCAAGGAGCTGTTCCTGCATGAGATCAGCGCCGCGCTGAGGAACGTCAACGGGATCAATAACCACGGGATCCTGACCCTCACCGGCGCGAACCTTACGGCGGACGGCAAGGTGCTCTACGTCTTCTACTCGGTGCTCGGCACCGAGGAGGAGCGCAGGCGCAAGGAGCTGCTGCTGGCCGCCAACGCGCGCGAGGTGCGCTCGCTCCTGTTCAAGCGCCTGCGTCTCAAGAACGTCCCGGAGCTCGTCTTCAAGTTCGACGACACCCCGGAGAAGGCCTCCCATATTGAGGATATCTTCAGCAAGATACGCTCGGAACATGACAAAGACGATGAGAACGCTGGATCTTGAGACGGAGTTCAAGCGCCTCGAGGACCTGATAGTAGGGTCCGACACCTTCTTCCTGGCCGGCCACCTGAACCCCGACGGCGACACGATAGGCTCCATGCTGTCGATCGCCTCGGTGCTCAAGCGGCTCGGCAAGAAGGTGCGCCTGTTCTCGCAGGACCCGGTGCCGGAGAACCTGCGCTTCCTGCCGCACGTGAAGAGCATACGCTCGACGCTGCCGAAGGGCAGGTTCGACGCGGCGATACTGCTGGAGTGCTCCACCCCCGCCCGCGGCGGCGCGCTGGAGCCGGTCCTGAAGCGCTGCGGCAAGGTGGTCAACATCGACCACCACAAGACCTCGGAATTCTACGGCGACATCAACATCGTCGAGCCGCATTCCTCGTCGACCGCCGAGATAGTCTACCGCCTGTTCTACAACATGAACGTGAACATCAGCCGGCGCGAGGCGACCAGCCTCTATACCGGCATAGTCACGGATACCGGCCGTTTCCATTTCCCGGCCACCAGCCCCCGGACCCTCGAGGTGGCGAGCCGCCTGCTCGAGACCGGCTTCAAGTTCTCCCGCATCAACGACCTGCTGTACGCCACCAAGGCCTGCGAGGCCCTCAAGATACTGGGCCGCGCGCTCGAGAGCCTTGAGCTCAAGTGCGGAGGCAAGCTCGCCGTGATGACGCTGAAGGTCTCGGACTTCAAGGAGTTCGAGGCCCGCTCCGAGCACTGCGAGAACGTCATCAACTACGGCATGATGCCCCCCGGCGTCAAAGCCGCCGTGATGTTCCGCGAGGAGGCCGAGCGCGTCAACGTCACGTTCCGCTCCCGCGGCCACCTCGACGTCAGCATGGTCGCCAAGGCCTTCGGCGGCGGCGGCCACCGCAACGCCTCGGGCTGCCGCGTCAAGGGCGGCCTGCCCGCCGCCCGCGAGAAGGTGCTGGGCGTCCTGACCCGCCTGCTGGCCTGATGGACGCCCCCGCGCCGCAGCCCGCCGGGCTTTTCCTTTTCGACAAGCCCAAGGGCATTACGTCGCACGACGCGGTGTACATGCTGCGCCGCAAACTTTCCATACAGAAGATCGGGCATTCCGGAACGCTCGACCCTATGGCCACCGGCCTGCTGATACTGCTGGTGGGCGCGGCCACGCGCTCGCAGTCGGCCCTGCAGGGCTCGGCCAAGGTGTACGGCGGCACCATCCTCTTCGGCGCCGAGACCGATACCTGGGACGCGGAAGGCAGGGTCGTAGCCGAGGCTCCGGCCCCGTCGTTCGAGCCGGCCGTCCTCGCCGCCGCGGTAAAGAGATTCGACGGGAAGATAATACAGCAGGTCCCCCCTTACTCCGCCGTGAAAGTGGGCGGCAAGAAGCTTTACGACCTGGCCCGCCGCGACCAGGCCGTGCCCGAGGTCAGGCGCGAGGTGGAGGTCCGCTGGCTCTCCTTCTCGGCGCGCCCGCCGGAGCTGGACTTCGAGATAGAGTGTTCCGGCGGCACCTATATACGCTCCATAGCCTGCGAACTGGGCCGCGCCCTCGGGTCGCGCGCGCACCTGTCGGCGCTGCGCCGGCTGCGCATAGGCTCCTACGACGTCGGCGAGGCCGTGACGGCCGAAAGGCTGGCCGCGATGACCCGCGAGGAGACGCTGGCCATGCTCAGGCCCGCGCCCGGAGGCGGCCTTGCCTAACTACCTGGCGATCGGCACCTACGACGGGGTGCACCTCGGCCACCGCAAGATCATAAAGGCGGCCGTACGCGAGGCGCTGCGCCGCGGCTTTTGCAGCCGCGTGGTCTATTTCCCCCTTCCTCCTAAATTCTTCTTCTCCGGCGAGCTCAAGAACTGCCTGATAACCCTTCCCGAGGAACGCGAGCGCCTGCTGAAGGCGCTGCGCCCCGACGGGGTCGAGGCCCTGCCGTTCAGCGCCGCCCTGGCCTCCATGGAGGCCTCGGTGTTCTTCAGGGACGTGGTGCTGGGACGTTTCGGCGCCGGCGGGCTCTGCGTGGGCCCGGACTTCGCCGTGGGGCGCGGCCGCGAGGGGCATGTGGATTTCCTGCGTTCGGCCAGCCGCGAGGCGCGCATAGCCTTCAAGGCCGTGCCTTTCGCCACCCGCGGCGGCCACAAGATCTCTTCGAGCCTGATACGCTCGCTCCTGCGCTCCGGCGACGTAGAGGAGGCCAACCGCTGCCTGGGCTGGCGCTACAGCGTCGGCGGACCGGTGGTGCGCGGCGCCGGCATAGGCCGCCAGCTCGGCTTCCGCACGGCCAACGTCGGGGCGCACGCAGCCAAGATACTGCCGCCCGGCATCTTCGCGGCCAGCCTTAAGGTGGACGGCGAAAGCCACCCCGCGGTCATGAACGTCGGGCGCAGGCCCACCGTGGATTCCCTCGGCGGGGCAATGCTCGCCGAGGCGCATATACTGGATTTTTCCCGGATGATCTACGGCAAAAAGGTGGAGGTCACCTTCCTCAAGCGCCTGCGCGGCGAGCGCAAGTTCGGCTCGCGCGAGGCGCTTGTGGCGCGCATAAGGCGGGACATAGCCGAGGCGCGCCGCTTCTTCTCGGACCCTAGATGAACCGCGGCCGGCGCCGCGCCACGAAACGCCCTCCGCGCAAGCCGGGGGCGTAGAGCTGTCCCGCCTCCGCCACCACCTCGCCGCGCAGCACCGTGTACTTCGGGACGCCGTACAGTTCGCGGCCCTGCCACGGCGAGAAGTCCGTATTGTGCTTCATCGTGCGCCAGTCGGCCTTCACCTTGAACGAAGGGTCTATTATCGCGAAGTCGGCGTCGAAGCCCGGCTTTATGGAACCTTTGCCGGGCAGGCCCATGACGGCGGCCGGGTTCTCGCACAGTACCTTGACCAGCCCGTTAAGGCTTATCTTCCCGCCCTTCACGCCGTAAGTGTAAGCCGCCGGCAGCAGCGTCTGCGCGCCGGGCATGCCCATGGGCAGGCGGCGTATGTCCCCCTTCCAGGCGTCCTTCTGCGCGCGGTCGAAAGTGCAGTTGTCGGTGGCCAGCGATCCTATTTCGCCGTTCTTCAGCGCCTTCCACAGCCTGGCGTTGTCGGCCCTGCCCCTTACCGGCGGGCAGCAGGAGTACATGTAGCCGTCCCGGCCGTTGAGCAGGCTGTCGTCGAGCTCGAGGTACTGCGGACAGGTCTCTGCCATCACGCGCAGGCCGGCCTTCCTGGCCGCCGCCACTATATCCGCCGAGCCGCCGGAGGAAAGGTGCACGAAATACACTGTTCCGCCGGCCTCGGCCGCTATGCGCGCCACGCGGCCCACGGCCTCGGTCTCGGTGAAATCCGGGTGCGAGAGCGGCAGGGCCTTTATCCCCGCCGGAGCGAAGATATCCGTCAGATAGTCTATGACCGGGCCGTTCTCGGCGTGCACGCAGACCAGCGCGCCCAGCCGCGCGGCCGCCTTCAGCGCTGCGGCCAGGTCCGCGTCGTCGGACATCATGCCGCGCGCGGAGTAGGCGGTGAACATCTTGAACGAGGCGGCGCCGGCCTTCAATGCGGCCGCCATCTGCGCTTCGGGGCGGCGCAGCGCCTTCCAGCCGGTCAGCTGGCAGTGCAGCGAGAAATCGGCGTAGACCTTCCCCTCGGCTTCGGCGCGGCGGGCCTTTATCCCCTTCAGCAGGTCCTCGCCGGGCCCCTGGCCGGTATAATCTATGAACGTGGTGACGCCGCCGCAGACGGCCGCGGCAGAGCCGCTGGTGAAATCGTCGGCGGTGTACCTGCCGGGCCCCATCTTAAGCCTGAAATGCGCGTGGGAGTCTATTATGCCGGGCAGTACCAGCAGGCCCCGCGCGTCGATGACCCGGCGCGCGCGCACCGGTCCGCGCAGCGGGCGGCGCACCGAAGTTATCCGTCCGTCCTCGACGAAGATATCCATCACGGCGGAGCCGCCGCCGCTCACTACCTTGCCGCCAAGTATAGCTAGTTCGGACATGTTTCCTCCGGCCCGGGAGGGCGCGTCAGGTCAGTTGTGTTCGTGGTGTTCCGCGGCCCTGTGGTGGTGGCCGAAGATGATGTTGTATGCCAGGAAAGTCGCCGAGACGAAGGTGAAGGCGCACATGACCAGCCAGCCCCAGAGCACGGCCGGGTCGCCTTCCGTCTGGAACAGTATATACGCCAGGAAAGCGATGAAGCCTGTGGCCATCAGCCAGAACAGCGCGAAGACGGAGCGGATTATGTTAGCCATTTCCCAAATTCTATAGATTTCGCCGGAGCAAGTCAACGGGGGCCGAAGAAGGCCGAGTGCAGCGCCTTCAGCAGCGGCTCGGCGTCGGCCTGACGCGCCCGCAGGACCAGGCTCCCGGCCGAGGTCCCTGCCGGCCTGGCGTCTATGCCGGCGCCGGCGGCGGCCGAGAGGGCCTTCTCCAGCTGCGCCCTGCCCAGTTTCCGGCCTATCACCGAGACCATCGCGTCCTCCCCCTCCTTCTTCAGGGACAGACAGCCGGCGCCGGGCCCGCCGCCGGAGGCGGTGACCAGCGTGCCGGGTTCGTCGTGGAAGGAGGAGCGGAGATGCAGCGGTATCGAGTGTTCGCGGGCGTACTTCACGGCGCGCAATTGGCGCACCTCGGTGCCCAGTTCCGCCATGGCGACCACCTCGTCGTAGGAGATCTTGCCTATCTTGCGCGCCTCCGGCACGATGGAGGGATTGGCGGTATATATGCCCTTCACGTCGGTGCGGAACTCGCAGAGCGCGCGCCCCAGCGCGCGGGCCAGCACCACGGCCGTAAGGTCCGAGCCGCCGCGGCCCAGCGTGGTGACGTCGCCTTCCGGCGAGACGCCCTGGAAGCCGGCCACCACCGGGATGAAGCCGGCGGCGAGGGCTTTCTTGACCCGGGCCGGGTCGACCCGCAGGACCTCGGCCGCGGAGAAAGAGGAATCCGTCCTTATGCCCGCCTGGGCGCCGGTGAAGGACATCGCGCGGCCGCCCTCGGCGTTGATGGCCATCGCCATCAGCGCCGCGCTGAACTGTTCCCCTGCGGCCATCAGCGCGTCGGTCTCCCGCTTAGGCGCGCCGGCACCGCCGGTCAGCGAGGCCAGCTTCAGCAGGTCGTCGGTGGAGTCGGCCGGGGCGGACACCACGGCCACAGGGGCGAGGCCGCGCCGGCGCCCGGCCAGCACCATGGCCGCCGCCCGGCGTATCTTGCCCGGGTCCGCCAGCGAACTGCCTCCGAACTTTATGATGATGGTCTTCATATAAAAAAATAGGCCCGGCCCCCGTCGCCGGATGGCCGGGCCTTTCCTCCGCCGTCCTTACACCATCGTGGCGGTGACGCGGATGATCTCGGACAGCGTCGTCGTGCCCGCGCGGGCCTTCAGGATGCCGTCCATCAGCAGCGTGCGCATCTTGCCGGTCTTTATCGCCGTGCGCTTTATCACGTCCGTGGGCGCGTGGTCGAGGATCTGCTTGCGGATCTCCTCGTTCATCAGCATCAGTTCGAAGATGCCGGTGCGGCCCATGTAGCCGGTGTTGCGGCACTCGGGGCAGCCTTTCTCCACCTTGTAGGTGGCTCCGGGCTTAAGGATCAGTTCCTTCACTATACGGGCCTCGTCGGGGTCCATGTTCTTGACGAACTCGTTGACGACGGGCTCGGAAGGGGCGGAGGCGTTCTGCGCGCACTTCGGGCAGACCTTGCGCACGAGGCGCTGGCTGACCGCGCCGAGCATCGAGGAGCCTATCAGGAAGGGCGGCACGCCCATCTCGAAGAGGCGCTCTATGATGCTGGGGGCGTTGATCGTGTGTATCGTAGTGAACAGCAGGTGGCCGGTAAGCGCGGCGCGCAGGCTGATCTCGGCGGTGTCGAAGTCGCGGATCTCGCCGACCATGATGACGTCGGGGTCCTGCCTCAGTATGGTGCGCAGGCCCTCGGCCCACGTGAAGCCGGTCTTCGCGCTGATCTGGGCCTGGTTGATGCCCTCGAGGCGGTACTCCACCGGGTCCTCGAGCGTGATGATGTTGATCATCGGCGTGTTGATGTTCTTGAGCATCGCGTAGAGCGACGTGGTCTTGCCGCTGCCCGTGGAGCCGGTGATGAAGAAGATGCCGTAGGGGTTGCGGATGAGCTTCTTGATGAGCGTCAGCGCGTCCTGGTCCAGGCCCACCTGGTCCAGGTCGAGGCCGAGCTGCTGGCGGTCCAGCACGCGCAGCACCAGCTTCTCGCCGTTGACGGTAGGGAACGAGGAGACGCGCACCTGTATCGCGCGGCCGGCCAGCATCTTCTGGAAGCGGCCTTCCTCGTTGCGGAAAGAGGTCGGGGGTTCCGGGTCGAAGCCCGCGAGCACGCGTATGCGCTGCGTCAGCGGGATGTCGGCGTTCTTCGGGGAATTGAGCATGTCCTGCAGAATGCCGTCCACGCGGAAGCGGACGCGCAGGTTGGGGCCCTGGGACTCTATGTGCACGTCGCTGGCGCGCTCGCGCACGGCGTGCTCCAGTATCATGTCGCTGAGCTTTATGGCCAGGTCTATGGCCGGCGCGCGGCCCTTGGCCTTGACCAGCTCCTCGTAGCCTTCCTCAAGCGTGCCCGTCACCTGGACGGCGGCCTGCTGCCCGGGCTGAGGGCTCTCACCTTCCTGCTTGTTTCCCCAGAATGCCATTATATTCTCCTAGAAAACGGACCATTGCCCGATAAAAGGATTATACAAATAACGCTACCGGTATTCCACTTTCAGGATAGCCAGCTTTTTCTCGCCGCTCGGCAGTTTCACCGTGACGGTGGCCCCGGCGGCCGTTCCGAGCAGGCCCTGGGCCAGCGGGGAGCTGACCGAGATGCGGCCCTCCGTCGGGTCGGCCTCGTCGGCGCTGGAAAGGGTGTAGACCAGCGTGCGGCCGCTGTTCTCGTCGCGCATGGTGACGGTGGCGCCGAGGCGCACCTCGTCCTTGTTTATGGCGAGGTTGTCGACTATCCTGGCGTCGCGCAGGCGGAGTTCCAACTCGCTGATACGGGTCATCAGCACGCTCTGCTTCTGTTTGCCGTAGATATAGCCGGCGTTCTCCTTGAGGTCGCCCTGCTGGCGGGCCTCGTCTATCTCGACGGCCAGTTCGGCTTTTTCCTTTTTAAGTGCGGTCAGTTCGGCCTGAAGTTTCTCAAAGCCGTCTTTGGTAAGGTAGGTTTCTGACATGTTCCCCCTCCTGCTGCGCTAAAGAAAAAACCCCGTCCCGCATCGCGCCTTTGCGTCCGCGGGACAGGGCTCGCGTAAATTTGTGGCACCGAGTGGTCTCGAACCACTGACCTAGCGCTTATGAAACGCCCGCTCTAACCCCTGAGCTACGGTGCCATATGTGCCGGGGATAGGCATTACCGCGGGCCGGTTTCTTCACCGGGGACCTTGCGGTCTTCGGGTGAACGAGTAAAGTATACAAAAAAACCGG
>CALMZU010000171.1 GCA_937870775.1 uncultured Elusimicrobia bacterium | reverse complement strand
AGAAGGGCAGGATGGCCTCGGCCTTGCCGAGGTCGACGAAGATGTCGCGGCCGGCGACGTGGTGCACGAGGCCGGTGACGATCTCGCCCTCGCGGGGCTTGTACTCGTCGAAGATGCGGACCTTCTCGATCTCGCGGATCTTCTGGATAAGGACCTGCTTGGCGGTCTGCGCCGCGATGCGGGAGAAATCCTGTATCGGCACCGGGAGGTGGATGTCCTCGCCCACCTTGGCGTCGGGCTGGTGCTTGCGGGCCTCCTCGAGGCTGATCTCGAGTTCGGGCGTTACCACCGGCTCGGCCACCTTCTTGACGAGGAAGCCGGCCATTTCACCGGTCTCGGGGTCTATGCCGGCCATGATCTGGGCGGTCTTGCCGAAATACTTGCGCAGGGCGCTCACCAGCGAGTCGGTGATCGTCTTGAACACGTCGTCGCGCTTTATGTTCTTCTCGCGCTCCAGCTGCTCGAGCGCCAGTAAAAGTTCCGATTTTGTCTTCTGTTCCTTGTTGGTCATTGTCTTACCCCTGTATTATTTTCGCTTCAAGATCTCGTCGTCGGTAGGATGCAACCTGGCCTCGTCGATATCCTCAAGGCTGAACTTCAAGTCGCCGGTCAGCAGCAGCTGGCCGTTTTCAAAACCGGCTATCGCGCCGTAGTAAACGCGGGCGTTGTTCACCGGACGCTTCAGGCGGACCTTAACCTGCTGGCCGGCGAAGCGCTTGAAATCCTTCTCTTTCTTCAGGACGCGGTCCACTCCCGGGGAGGAAACCTCCAGGAAGTAGCCGTTCGCGTAGAAATTGTTCATGTCCAGGCAGGCGCCGACCTTCTCGCTCAGATGCTCGCAGTCGTCCAGGTTCACGCCGCCCTTCTCCCGGTCCACGAAAACCTGTATCAGCGGCTTGCCGTTATGGCTGGCCAGCTTTATGTCCACCAGCTCGAAGCCGGCGGCTTCCAGCGCGGAGTTGATCTCGGTTTCCAGTTTTGACTTGTCCATAGAACCTCGTCCTATTAAGAAAAAAAGCGGCTGAACTTCAGCCACCTTCTATAATTATATTAGCAATTCATCCCCTATAATACAAGCGTAATCTTGCTAAGCCGCCCGTTTTGCGCGAGATGCCTGGCAGGGGAGGGCTACTCGGACGCGGGGGCGCGGCGGCCCCGAGCGACTTTGGGGAAGGGGGGGCCCCGCCGCGAAGACGGCGGGGGGAAACCGCGCAACGGTTTCCATCATCCAGGAGCGAGGAGCCGCCACGCCCCCGCGGCCCGCATGCACGCTTGGCGGCAAATAAGGAAGCCCCTTGCGGGGCTTCCTTATTTCGGCCGGAGGCGCTTTTACTTAAGCGTGCGGGCGAAGTGCTCGAAAGCCTTCGCGAAAGGCTCCGGGGGGGCGCTAAGCACGCCGGCGCCCACCTGGCCCACGCCGGGGTCCTTGTGCGCCACGCCGGTGTCTATGAACGGCAGAATGCCGCTCTTCGCCACCTTTATCACGTCGATGCCCGTCGGAGTGCCGCGGAAGTTCAGGTACGGGATCTTGTAGATGTTGCTCTCGCCGCAGGTGATCTCGTACATCGCCAGCGTATAGTTCACGGCGTCGGCGGCGTTGCCGCCCACGAACTGCACTATAGCCGGCGCGGCCGCTATGGCGAAGCCGCCCAGGCCGTTGGTCTCGGTGATGGCCGAGTCGCCGATGTCGGGGTTGGCGTCCGCCTTGCTGTAACCGGGAAAGTACAGCGCGTCCGGCACGGGGGCCGGGCCGGTGAACCAGAGCCCGCCGGTGCCCGAGAGCTGCACGCCGAAGTCGGTGCCGTTACGGGCCATCACCACGAGCATGCTCGAGCCCTTCACGCCGCGCGCGGCGTCGAGCGAGGCCTTCGATAGCGCCATCGACAGGTTCAGGAAGAAGTGGTCGTTGCCGTTGATGAAGTCCAGCACGGCGGCCGCGGTCTTGGGCTCGGGGCAGGTCTTTATCACGGCGGGCGCTATGGCGCGGTAGAACAGCGAGGTGCCCGCGCGGTTGCGGTTGTGTACCTCGTCGCCCATGTGCAGCGCCTGCGCCACCATTGACTTGAGGTCTATGGAGCCCAGCGACTCTATGGCCGCCTTCAGCGCCGGGTAAAGTGTGTTCTCCATCCACTTCAGCCGCTCTATCACCTCGGGGCCGTAGGCGCCGTAGCGCAGCACCTTGCCCAGGCCCTCGTTCTGGGTGGCGTAGGCGTAGTTGCCGGCGGCCTGGTTCTTAACGATGAACACCGGCATCGAGGCGGACACTATGCCGGCCATCGGCCCGACGCAGTTATGCTCGTGGCAGGGCTCGTACTTTATCCTGCCGGAGGCGGCCAGCTTCTCAGCCGCCTTCGCGTCCTTCGCCAGGCCCTCGTATATCAGCGCGCCAATCACGGCGCCGCGCATGGGGCCGCACATCCGCGCCCAGGTTATCGGGGGGCCGGCGTGCAGTATCAGGTCCTTCTTCATGCCGGGCACCACGTCGATGGCGCGGCCCATGCCGACGAGCGCCGGCTTGGCCTCCAGCACCTTCGCGAGGGCCTTCTTGTTGGCGGCCTCTATTTTAGCGGCATTCTTCGCGGCCCTGGCGAACAGCGCGGTCTCGCCGGAGAGCGGCGGCTTGAACTGCGCCTGCACGCTCTTCACGCCGGCGTCGGTCAGGCCCTGCCTGAAAGACTCCAGGCCGATATTGACGACTTTGAGTTCGGATTCGAAAAGTTTCATGGTAGTCTCCGTTATTTCCTAGAGCCGAGCTTTATGATGGCGCCGGCCAGCCTGCAGGCGGCGGCGTTGGAGGGCATCACCAGCACGCCGGCGGCCTCCAGGCCCTTCACGACCTTCGAGCGCACCTGCGGGTCGGTCTCGGTACCGGTCACCGAGGCGACTATTGAGAGTTCGCGGTTGCGTATGAAGGCCTCGGTTATCGCCGGAGTTATGTCCTCGAGCGGCTTCAGGTTGGCGCCGTAGCCCAGCACCACGTCCAGGAGCAGCACCGACACCTCGGGCTTCCTGGCCTCGGAAACGATCATCTTGTTGCGGAGGCTGAAGTCTATCATCGGGTGCGGACGCCCGACGGTGAACTCGTCCTCGCCGAGGTCTATCACGGCGTGGCCCGAGAGCTCGAGCGAGTTGGCGAGCTTGTATTTCTTGTCGAGCGGGGCGTTGGAGCGCAGCTCGCCCACGAGCTCGGGCAGTATCACCTGAGCCTCGCTGACGAAGGTGCCGCCGGAGAAGAGGCCGCGCAGGCAGCGCGACTTCTTCTTCCTCGCGGCTTCCTTCTTGGCGAGCTCGGCGGCCTTGAGGTTGGTGTCGTAGATGATCTCGCGGGCCTTGGCTATCTCGCGGCCCTTGCCGAGGCAGACCGCCTTGTAGGCGGCCTCCTCCAGGGTCTTCGCGGCGTAGAAGTCAGGTTTCACCTTGTCCTTTATCTCGCCGCCGAGCAGCACGGCCACGACGGGCTTCTTTATCTTCTTCACCTCGGCGAGGATCTTCTTCAGCACCGCCTCGTGGGGGGGCTTGGAGACTATCAGTATCACCTCGGTAGCGGGGTCGGCGGCGAGCATCTTAAGGCCCTGTATCAGGGTTATCGCGCCGATGTCGAGCTTTACGTCGCGGCCGCCGGTGCCTATGGCCTGGGAGATGCCGGCGCCCTCGTTGGAGATCAGCACCGTGACTTCCTGCAGGCCGGTGCCGGAAGCGGCCACCACGCCGATATTGCCGCGGCTGACGGCGTTGGCGAAAGCTATGGGCGCGCCGTTGATGATGGCGGTGCCGCAGTCGGGGCCCATCACGAGCAGGCCCTTCTTCTGCGCGGCCTTCTTGAGCGCGAGCTCGGTCTCGAGCGGCACGTTGTCCGAGAAGAGCATGACGTTCATGTTCTTCTCCAGGCATTCGGCGGCCAGCGGGCCGGCGAAGCGGCCGGCGACGGAGATGACGGCGAGGTTCGCCCCGTCCAGCATCTTGATCGCGTCGTCGAGGCCGGCGGCCTTGCGGTCGGAGGCGCCGGCGGACTGCGCGGGTTTCTTGTTAAGGAGCTCGTCGGCGGCCTTGAACGCGGCCTCGGCGGCGGCGGGGGTTTTGGCGCTGACGGCTATCGCGAGGTCGGAATCGCCGGCGGCCTCCACCTCGGGGGTCAGCAGGCCGGAGGCCTTTATGATGCCCTTGTTCTCCCTGGTGGCCATCACCACGGCGGAGTCGAGGACCCCTTCCATGGTATTGAGCCGCTTCGCCACCTGCATCAGCGAGACGGAGTCGAAATAAGCGCCTTTCTTGATCACTGTCTTTATCATGTCATTCACCTCTGTTATGGAGCACTTCGGTAAGAGCGAAAACGAGGCCGGAGCAGAAGTCCGCGCCCGACGTATGCCCGCTGGCGAGCGCGGCCTTGGCCGCGGCGGCGAGCTCGGCGCGGCTCCCGCCGGAGAGGGCCTTCAGGAGCCTGAGCACCTTGGCGTTGACGCGGCCCTCGTAGGAGCAGCGCATGAAGGAGTCGGAAATGGGGTTGGAGCCGCCGGCGTGGAAGTACACCCGCTCTATGCGGGCGGCGGTGTCGAAGCGCATGCCTAGCCGCGCGAAGTTGTAGCCGGCGAGCAGCCCGCTGATGAAATCGTCGCCGGAGGGGGTCAGTCCGAGGCCGAGCCCGCGCAGCGCCTTTACGCCGCGCTCGCAGTCGCCGGCGCGGAAATGGGACACGCCCTTCTTGAAGCTGGCCAGGAGGTGGCGCTCGAAGGTGCGCGTGAAGCCTTTCTCCAGGGCAGGGTCGAATATGAAGGCGAGGCTCAAGGGCGGGGCCCAGCGCACGAGCATGTCCTTTAAGGCGTCGAGGCCGGCGAGTACCTTGTCGGGGTCGGCGTTCTCCGGCACGGCGGAGTCGTAGCGGGCCTCGGGTTCCTTCCTGAGGCGGTTCTCGTCGACGTAGAAGTAGAAGCGGGTGGAGCGCAGTTTCTTCGCTCCCGGCGGGAGCTGGGCCACCACGAGGTTCAGCGGGCCGGCGCCGGCGCGCGGGGGGACCAGGGAGACGATGAGGGACCCGCGGCTGAAGTTTATGGCGTTGGCAAAGGCCGAGTGCAGGCTGTACTCGCCCTCGGGAATGCTGTCGCCATAAGAGATCAGTTCCATTTTATTTCATAGCCGCGCGCCGGCCGGGCCGGGTTAGCAAAACCGTCACGGAGGCCGAGGCTTGCGTAAGCGACGAGGCCGAGTGACGAGGCGCGCGAACGGTGTTCGCGACGCCGTGTTTTGCGTTCCGGCACGGCCGGTGCGTGAGCCGTCACTGCCAGGGGAAGTTCTTCCTTTCGCCTATGAAGGGGAAGCGCTCGCGGGTCTTGGCCACAAGGGCCTTGTCGAGCGGGGCCTCGGCCACGAAGATGCCCTCGGCGGTGCCGCAGTCGAGCACCACTTTGCCCAAGGGATCGTAGCACATGGAGTTGCCCGAGTACTCGACCTTGCCTTCCATGCCCAGGCGGTCCACGCCTATGCAGTAGGCCTGGTTCTCGACGGCGCGGGCGCGCAGCAGGGTCATCCACTGCTCGGCGCGGCGCATAGGCCAGGCGGCTATGGCCACGTAGACGTCCACGTCGGTGGCCTTGTTCCAGAAAAGATAGGGGAAGCGCACGTCGAAGCAGACGGCCGGCATGACGCGCAGGCCCTCGAGCTCGAACACTTCCTGCTTATTGCCCGCCTTGTAGTACTTGTCCTCGCCGCCGAAGGCGTACAGGTGGATCTTGGAATAGGTGTTGACCCTGTTGCCCTTGCGGTCGAGGGTGATGAGGTTGTTGTAGCCCTTTTCGACGCCGCCGTAGGAGATGTTGACGTTGTACTCGGCGGCGAGGCCGGTGAAGAAGGCGCGGTCGGAATCGTCCAGCTCCGAGACCGCCGTGTTCATCGTGAAAGCGGAGAGCGTCATCTCGGAGAAGACCAGCCAGTCTATCTCCTTGACGCGCTTGCAGTTCTCCAGAAGCTCCACTATCTTGCGCTTGTTGGCTTCCTTGTCTTCCCACTTGATGTCGTACTGGCACAAGCCTATCTTCATTTTAATGTCTCCTTAGATATCAGCGCGCGGCCCTGGCCGCGAGCGCGACTTTCTCCTTGGTCACCGGCATGGACTTTATGCGCACGCCGAGGGCGTCGGCCACGGCGTTGGCTATCAGCGGGGCGCACGGTATCATCGTGTGCTCGCCGACGCCGCGGGCGCCGAACGGGCCGTCCGGCTGGGGGACCTCCACTATCAGGGGCACCACTTCGTCCGGCATGTCCATCGCGGTGGGGATCTTGTAGTCGGAGAAGTTGGGGTTCAGCAGGCGCCCTTTGTCGTTGTAGCGCATGTCCTCGTACAATACTGTAGCAAAACCCTGCAGCAGGCCGCCAACTATCTGGCCGCGCACAAGGTCGGGGTTTATGGCCTTGCCGCAGTCCACGGCCAGCGCCACCTTCCTGATCTTCATCTTGCCGGTCTCGCGGTCCACCTCGAGTATTATGCCTGCGGAACCCGTAGTGTAGTGCACGTTCGGGTGGCCGCCCTGGCCGGTCTCGGGGTTGCTTATGGCCGAGGCGAACTCGGGCATGAAGACGCCGGAGCCCATGATAGGCCCGCCCTTGAAGGTGTGGTCCTCTGCCTCTATGCCGTTGATCACGAAGTCCCGGAAAGGCAGGGCGAAGCCCGGCTTCGTGCGGCACTTCACGCATTCGTCCTCGAGGTAAAGCGTGCTCTTGTCCAGGCAGTGCACCCGCTGCACCAGGTCGAGGATGCGCTCCTTCGCCTCCAGCGCGGCGCGCTTGACGGCGTTGCCGCAGCCCCAGGTGACGTGCGAGCCGACGGTCTGCCACTCGTAGGGATTGCGGTCGGTGTCGGGCGTCTCGACGCGGATCTTCGAGACCGGCATGGCGAGCACCTCGCCGGCTATCTGAGCCATCACGGTCAGCAGGCCCTGGCCGATCTCCATGCCGGATACCAGTATGTTGATGCTGCCGTCCTCGTTGAACTTCAGGAAGGCGCTGGAGCTGGCGTTGGGCGGCATGGCGGGGGATTTCCAGAAGCAGACCACGGCCTTGCCTATGGCCTTGTTCGGGTCGCGGGACTTCTCCTTCACGCCCCACTTTATCTCCTTCTCCACCTTCTCTATTGCCTCGCGTATGCCGTTGGGGTTCATGTGGGCGCCGTAGGGCAGCACATCTCCCTCGCTTATGGCGCTCTTCTTGCGGAAAGCCACCGGGTCCACGCCCAGCTTCTGCGCCATGCGGGTGATGTGCGACTCGAGCCCGAAGAGGAACTCGGAATAGCCGAAACCGCGGTACGCGCCGCAGGGCGGCAGGTTGGTGTAGGTGCACATCGAGTCGACGCTCAGGTTGTCGATCTTGTACGGGCCGCTGGCGGAAAGACCGGCGGCGTTGACGACGTTGGCGCCGTACTCGACGTAGGCGCCGGCGTCCCAGTGCAGCTTGAAGTCCAGCGCGGTAATGCGGCCGTCCTTCGTGGCGCCCATCTTTATCTTCGCGGTCACGCCGAGGCGCTGGTAGGTGTTGTAGAACTCCTGGGCGCGGTTCCAAAGCAGCTTCACCGGGCGGCCGGGCACGGCTATGGCCAGCGCGGCGGCGATGATCTCCATCGTGACGCCGGCCTTGCCGCCGAAACCTCCGCCGATGTAGGTGCTGATGACGCGGACGTCCTTGTGACCCAGGCCGAACGACTTCAGCGTTTCGGCGAAGACATGGCGCTGCGTGAACGGCGACTGCGACGAGGTCCACATCGTCAGGCGGCCCGAGGCGTCGTAAAGCCCGACGGCGGCGTGCGGCTCTATCGCGCAGTGCGCGTAGCGGGGCACCGTGTAGGTGTCCTCCATCACGAGGTCGGCCTCGCGGAAGCCCTTCTCCAGGTCGCCCTTGCGGATCTTGCGCCAGTGCGCTATGTTGGTGCCCGGCTTCGGGAAGAACCACGGCACGTGGCTGTAGTCCTTCAGGTCCGGGTGCACGAGCGGGGAATCCTTCTCCAGGGCCTTCACCGGGTCCATCACGGCGGGCAGCTCCTCGTACTCCACCTTCACCAGCGCGGCCGCTGCCAGCGCGGTCTTCGGGTCGGTGGCCACCACGGCGGCGACCTGCTCGCCGACGAAGCGCACGACGTCCTTGGCGAAGATGTAGCGGTCGTTCATGTACAGGCCGAACTTGTGAGTGAAGTTGCGGCCGGTGACTACCTTCACTACGCCGCGCGTGCGCTCTGCGGCGGAAATGTCCACGGACTTTATCCGGGCGTGGGCGAAAGGGCTTTCCACCAGCGCCGCGTAGAGCAGGCCCGGGCCGAATTCGAGGTCGTCGGTATATTTGGCCGCGCCCTTTATCTTCTCCCAGCCGTCCACGCGGGGGACGCTCGCGCCCACCACCTTGAGCCCGTCGGCGGCCTTGGCCGCCTTGGGAGCCTTACCGGTCCTGGTCTTAAGTTTCTGAAGGTCCATATTCACCTCTGCCTGTAGTCGCCGCGCGGCGCTATTTCTTGCGGGCGGCGCAGTTGGTCATGTACAGCCTTACCGGGGAGGGGGCTTTCTGCGAGCCCTGTCCGAACAGGCCGCTCTGCGTGCACTGCCCCGGGCCCGAACCCAGCGCCTCCACCTTGACCGGGTCCAGCGTCATGCTGCCCGGCTGGCCGCGCCAGTATCGCCGCACCGTCACCCGCACCGGCGAATTGCCCGCGAACACGTCGTTGACGTTCACGGCGGCGCCCGCCGGCTCGGTCGCCACGTCGACGACCTCGTCGACGAAATACTGCGTGGGCGCCTGGCCGATGTTCCCGAACAGGGAAGGCCCGCCCGCCCTCTTCATCCCGCCCTGCTGCGGCACCGCGCATGCGGCCAGCGCCAGGACAGCAGCGATAAGCAACGTTCTCCTCATACCCGCCCCCTTTTAACCCTCTTTTTTACTTCAACCAGCGAATTCCATGCCGGCCACATACACACCGGCGTCGCGCATGGCCTTGAGCCTGGGTCCCACGGCCTGGTCTCCCGGGTCGTAGGAATCACCGTCGATGCCTACGGTCATCACGCCCTTCTCCGAGGCCCAGCGCAGCGCGTCCACTACCTCGCCCGGCGAATTGCGGCCGACGGTCCTAACCTCCACGTCGGAGTCCTTCAGGCCGGAGACCTGGCCCTGCAGCGCGGTTATCAGCGCGGCGGCGCGGGCCTTGTCGGTGACTATCACCACCGCCTTGGGCTGGTTCATGAACCAGCAGCCGCAGAGCGCGGCGCAGACGGCCAGCGGAAGCAGTATCTTCTTCATGGTCATTTGCCTTTGGCCGCCTCGTCTATAGCGGCGACTATGGGCTCGTAGCCGGTGCAGCGGCAGAGGTTGCCGGCTATGGCTTCCTTTATATCGTGCGCCGAAGGCCTGGGGTCCTTCTCCAGCAGCTCGGTGGCCGAGAGTATCACGCCGGGCGCGCAGAAGCCGCACTGGAAGGCGTTCTTCTCGTGGAACTTCTTCTGCAGGCGCTGCGTCCACTTGCGGGTATTGGCGCCTTCGAGGGTCACGATCTCCGCGCCGTCGGCCTCCACGGCCAGCGCCAGGCAGGAGCGCATCGTGCGGCCGTTCATCAGCACGGTGCAGGTGCCGCAGTCGCCGCGGTCGCAGCCCACCTTGGGGCTCTTGATGCCGAGGCGGCCGCGCAGCACGTCCAGCAGCACGTCGTTCGGCGCCACTTCCAGGCTGACCTTCTCGCCGTTGAGGGTGAAGCTTATCTCGTGTTTTTTCATAGCGGCTCCGTTAAGCGATGTTCCCTTCGCCGTAGCGCGGGCCCTTCCCGAAGAGCCTCGAGACCGCGGACTCGAGCGCGCGGCCCAGCATCACCTGCGCCATGTGCAGGCGGTACTCCTTCGAAGAGCGGACGTCGGAGATGGGGGAGATCTCGGCCAGCAGGGCGGTCTTGGCGGCGGCAAGGCTCCTGGCGTCGAGCTTGCGGCCGTTGAGCGCGGCCTCGGCGGCCGGGCAGCGGCGGGGCACGGGGCCCAGCGCGCAGACGGCCACGCGGTAGGTCCTGTCGGCGAAGGCCAGCGCGGCCACGCCGCCCTGGGCCAGGTCCTCGCCCTCGTAGCGGGAAAGCTTCATGTAGCAGCCGCCGTGCTTCGCCGCGGGCAGCGGCAGTTCCACCGCGGTCACGATCTCGCCGGGGGCGAGCACGGTCTTCTTGGGGCCGGCGAACCATTCCGATATCGGGACGCGGCGCTCGCCGCGCAGGCTGAGGACCAGCACCTCGGCGCCGTAGACGGCGAGCGCGGGGGCGGAGTCGGCGGAAGGGACGGCGGAGCAGATATTGCCGGCCAGCGTGGCGCGGTTGCGCACGCCGGTGGAGGCCACGGTGCGCGCGGCCTCCCAGAGCACGGGGAACTTCGCCTTCACCGTCGCGGACTCTATGAGCCCGGCGAAGGTGACGAGCGCGCCTATGCGCAGGCGGCCGCCCTTCATGGCTATGCCGCCGAGGCCGGGGAGGGACTTGATGTCCACCACCACCTCGGGCCTGGCCGCGCCTTCCTTCAGGTGCACGACGAGGTCGGTGCCGCCCGCGAGGGCCCTGGCCTTTTCCTTGTAAAGCGAAAAGACATGGAGAGCTTCGTCCATGTCCCTTGGTCTGACGTATTCGAATTCGGCGGTTATCGGCATTCTCCCTCCTGTAAATGTCGAAAAAAGAAGCCCCGGGGAGGTATCCTCCCCGGGGCTTTCCGGGCTCAGGCGGTCCAGGCCACCACGCGGCCCATCGAGGACTCGAGCTCCATGCCCTTCAGCGGGAAGAAGCCCATCCAGCAGCGCTTGTTCGACAACTTGTCGATGTCGCCGCCGATGTTCTCGGCGTGCACGAGGCGCTTGGGGAACAGCTTCAGGTGCATCACCTGGTAGTATTCCTCCTGCGGGAACATCTCGTCCCACATCATGCCGTGGTCCTTGAACAGCTTGGCCTCGGCCTCGGCGAAGAGCTTCGGGTGCCAGTTGCGTATGATCGTGTTCATCGGGTGGTCGGCCGAGCCGCAGTCCACGCCTATCCACTTGAACTTCATGTCCAGCGCCCAGCGGTGGAAGCGGGGGCCGGGGCCCGGGTGCTTGCAGAAGTAGCGGACCTCGTCGCAGGTGCCCTTCTCGTTCCAGGCGTACTTGTGGTAGCCGGTGTTGATGATCAGGATGTCGCCCTTCCTTATATCGGCGCGCTTCATCAGCAGCTCGGGCTCGTAGAGGGAGTAATCGGAAACGTCCTTGGAGATGTCCACGACCACGGCCGGGCCGGTCCACTCTTTCATCGGCACCTCGCCGATGGTGCGGCCGGCGCTGTAGAAATGTATCTCGCCGTCCATGTGGGTGCCCACGTGGTTGGAGGTGGTGATGATCTGGCCGTTGGCGCCCTG
>CALMZU010000170.1 GCA_937870775.1 uncultured Elusimicrobia bacterium | reverse complement strand
CGGGGGCGGATTTCTCGATGCTCAGCTGGTTGTCGGTGACGGAGCAGATCATAGGGCCTCCTTTATGGCGGCTTCCAGTTTCAGGATGTCGGCTTCCGTCTTGGTCTCGGTGGCGCAGACCAGCAGGGTTTCGCCGAGCTCGGGGTACAGCGGGGCCAGCGGCAGGCCGATGTCTATGCCCTTCATGGCGAGCACCTTCTCGCGCAGCTGCGCGGCGCTGCCGGGTACGGTGAGGACGAACTCGTTGAAGAAGGGGCCCTTGAACTTGAGCGAGCAGCCCTTTATCGCCGAGAGCCGCTCGGCGGCGAAGGCGGCCGCGCCGGCGTTGGCCTCTGCCAGTTCCTTAAGGCCTTCGGGGCCGTAGAGGGCGGAGTATACGGTTGCGGCCAGCGCGCACAGCGCCTCGTTGGAGCAGATGTTGGAGGCGGCCTTGTCGCGGCGTATGTGCTGTTCGCGGGCCTGCAGCGTCAGCACGAAGCCGCGCTTGCCGTCCTTGTCCTTGGTCATGCCGCAGATGCGGCCGGGCATCTGGCGCACGTGCTCCTTCCTGCAGGAGAACAGGCCCAGGTAGGGGCCGCCGTAGGAGAGCGGGAGGCCCAGGCTCTGGCCCTCGCCGACGGCGAAGTCCGCGCCGTACTCGCCGGGCGCGGCGAGCGCTCCGAGGCTCACCGGGTCGGCCGCGGCCACCAGCAGCGCGCCGGCCTTCTTCACCAGGTCCGATACGCCGTTCATGTCCTCTATGACGCCGAGGAAGTTGGGGGTCTGCACCGCGAGGCACGCGGCCCCGTCGAGCAGGCCCGCCAGCGCGGCCTTGTCCATCGCGCCGTCCTTCAGGGGAACCTTGACGTAGGTGTACTCGGGCGAGTGCGCGAAATAGGTCTTCAGCGTGTCCATGTACTGCGGGTTCACGCCGGCCGCGTAGACGATCTTCTTCCTGCCGGTGATGCGCACCGTCGCGCGCACGGCCTCGGCGAAGGAACTCGCGCCGTCGTACATCGACGCGTTGGCGCAGTCCATCGCGTACAGCGAGCAGACGGTGCTCTGGAATTCGTATATGGCCTGCAGCGTGCCCTGGCTGGCCTCGGGCTGGTAGGGCGTGTAGGCCGTGAGGAACTCGGTGCGGGAGGTTATGGCCTTCACCGCGGCCGGGGTGTAGCGCTCGTAGGCGCCGGCGCCGAGGAAGCTCAGCGGGCGGCAGTTCTTCTTCGAGAGTTCGGTCAGTTTCGCCGCGGCCTGGGCCTCGTCGAGGCTTTCGGCGGGAAGGGCGAAGGAGGGCTTGAGGAACTTGGAGGGGACCTGCTTTACCAGGTCGCCGAAGGAGGAGGCGCCGATGGCTTTAAGCATCTCCTCCTTGTCTTTCTTGGTATGCGGAATATACATGGGGGCTCCTGTCTGTGGGAAACTTCAACGGGCGGCGGCCAGGGCGGTGCGGCGTTGCCGTCCTGTCCCTGGCCGCTGTCCGCAGCTGCGTTCTTTTTAGTGCGCCGCCTGCTTTACGAACTCCTGGTAGGCGTTCCAGTCCATCAGCGAGTCGGCCTGGGCCGGCTCGGAGGGCTTCATCTTGAACAGCCAGCCGTTCTCGAGGGGGCTCTGGTTAAGGAGCGCCGGCTCGCCGGTGACGGCGTCGTTGACGGCAATGACCTCGCCGGAGACCGGGGCGTATATGTCGAAAGCGGATTTGACCGACTCGATCACCGCGCAGGGCTTCTCTTTCTCGAGCTTCTGGCCCACCTTGGGCAGCTCGACGAAGACGACGTCGCCCATCTCGTGCTGGGCGTGGTCGGAGATGCCGACGGTAGCCTCGGCGCCGGGATGTATCCACTCGTGCGTCTTGGTGTACTTAACTTCTTCGGGTTTAGCCATGTTAGTCTCCTTGTATGACTACGGATCTATCGCCGGCTCACTTGCCGGTGTAAAGGGTCTTGCTGAAGGCGCCGCCCTTGTAGAACGGCGTCGCGGCGACCTCCGCCTTCACGCGGCGGCCGCGTATCTCCACCTCGAGCGGGGTGCCGGGCTTGAGGCCGGCCGGCGTGAGGTAGCCCACGCCTATGCCTTTCTTCAGGGTGGGGGAATAGGTGGCGCTGTTGAGCTCGCCGATCTCCTTGCCGTCCATGAAGACCTTGCAGCCGCTGCGCGGCACGCCGCCGGTCAGCGTCAGGCCGGTGAGGCGGCGCTTCACGCCGTTGGCCTTCTGGTCGGCCAGTACCTGGCGGCCTATGAAATCGCCCTTGTCGAGGCAGACCACCCAGCCGTAGCCGGACTCGTAGGTGGTGTGCGTGTCGTCCACGTCGGAGCCGTACAGCAGGTAGCCGCTCTCGAGGCGCAGCGTGTCGCGCGCGCCGAGGCCGCAGGGGACGATGCCGTAGGGTTTCCCGAGCTCCATCATCTTCGCCCAGACCTGCTCTATCACCTTGTGGGGGACGGTTATCTCGAAGCCGTCCTCACCGGTGTAGCCGGTGCGGCTGATGAAGCCGTGCTCGCCGAAGATCTCCTTCTCGACGATGCCGAAGCGGGGGAGCTTCAGCGCCTCGGGCGCGAAGACCTCGAACATCTTGGGGACGTTCGGGCCCTGGACCGCGACCATCGAGTAATCGTCGCTGTGGTTCTCCACCTTCACGTGCATCTTGGTGCCGTGGGTCTTGAACCATTCGTAGTCCTTCGTGGAGGTGGTGGCGTTCACTATCACCAGGTAGCGGTCGGCGGCGAGGCAGAAAGCTATGATGTCGTCTACGAGGCCGGCCTTCTCGTTGGTGACGTGGGAGTAGACGCCCTTGCCGGGGGTGGCCTTGCGCAGGTCGTTGGCGTTGGTCATCTGCAGCAGCTTGAAGGCGTCGGCGCCGGTCACGAAGACCTGGCCCATGTGGGAAACGTCGAAGATGCCGGCGGACTTGCGCACGGCCTCGTGCTCCTTGAGGATGCCGGAGAACTCTATCGGCAGCTCCCAGCCGTGGAAGTCCACCATCTTGCCGCCGTACTTCCTCATGGTCTCGTTAAGAGCTGTGCGGCGGATGGTCGTAGTGGCGGACATAGTTCCTCCTGTGGATTTTTTGCGGAAAGGTATAGGAAATTTATAACAAATATGGCGCGAAGCCCGCAAGTTAGCGCCGTACCCCTATTTTAAGTAGAATGATATCTATG
Organism: uncultured Elusimicrobia bacterium; assembly: GCA_937870775.1. Taxonomy (GTDB): domain Bacteria; phylum Elusimicrobiota; class Elusimicrobia; order Elusimicrobiales; family UBA9959; genus UBA9959. Next base: position 325 of record CALMZU010000170.1, on the reverse strand, counting down.
GACCCCGCCCCTATGTACGACAAGTTCTTCCTGTGCTACTTCGAAAGCACCAGGCGCTGCAATCTGGAGTGCAGGTACTGCATGGCCAAGGACCCGGTGAAGCCGCCAGTCGACCACACTACCGAGCTGTCCACCCTGGAGATAAAGACCCTGATAGTGGACCAGATGCGCAAATACTGCACGCACGGCGCCATAGCCTTCTCCGGCGGCGAGCATTTGCTGCGCCCCGACGCGGTGGAGATACTGGAGTACACCGCCAAGGCCGGTCTCTGGTCCTTCGTGAACACCAACGGCTCGCTGCTCACCCGCGGCCTGGTGCGCCGCA
>CALMZU010000169.1 GCA_937870775.1 uncultured Elusimicrobia bacterium | reverse complement strand
TCGAAGGCGGCCACCTCGGCCTCGTCCATTTGATAGACGGGGTCCGCGTAGAACTTGCCGGCATAACCGGCCAGCGCGCCCGGCCGCAGCGGCAGCGCCATGAACACCGGGAAGTTCTCCCCCTCGGGCGTGGTGATGCCGAACTCTTTGGCGTCCGCGAAACCGAACCTTTTGTAATAGGCGGGCTTGCCGAAGATGATAACGCCGGCAAACCCCATTTCGCCGGCCAGCTTTAAGGTATGCCGTATAAGCGCGGAACCAATGCCGCGCTTCTGATACTGCGGCAGCACGCTGACCGGCCCGAAGATAAGCACCTCGCGGTCAACGCCGTCCGCGCCGGCCACCCTGGCCCGCGTGTACATGATATTGCCCGCCACGCGCCCGTCCAGCTCGGCCACAAAATCCAGCTGCGGCACAAAGGCGGCGCAGCCGCGCAGCTTATGCGCCAGCAAATGCTCGCTGCACCCCGGATGATAAACGTCCCAGAACGCCTCCCGCGTAAGGTTCTCCACCTCCGCGTAGTCGGCCGCCGTCTCAAGGCGCAGCGAAATGTTTGTCATATTTAGCATTAAGGCCGCGCTTCAAGGCGCCAGATCGGCACCTTGAAAAAGCATCACTTTCTCTTTTAGTTAACTTGAACATGAAATCCCCGGGGAATCTCTGCAGATTGCGCCTGACCGCCCTGTTAAGAGCTTTGGTCTGCACCCCGTACAGCACGGCCAGGTCGCGGGAACTACCCCCCCCAAAAAAATCGCATTAGTTGCATTTATTGATCAGGTTCACAACAAGAGTTGTTATGGTCTCTTTCTCTTCCGGCCGGCTTTCGGCTATAAGCAAGGTCAGCGCCACAAGCGTGTTGTCCGCCAGGCGCTTGGCGCCGCCGGCCCCGTAAAGCAGGGCGTTCTTCTCCATGAACCAGAGAAATACCGCGGCGGCTATGCGCTTGTTGCCGTCCACGTCCCCGCATCTCCTCCACGGCTTTTATAACTTTCTCGTACGTCAGGCGAAATTTTCCGCCGGCCGAGGTATGCGAGACCTTAAGCCTTTGCCGGTCATAATCGTCCAGCAGGCCAAGAGCATAACTGTAATTCCCTATCACATCCAGCAGGCCGGTAGCCTCGGTATAGTCCAATTGGCGGGAGGCTTTAGTATGCTGTATGAGTTTAATAGCTTTCCGCAGCGCATCCAGTTTCAGCTTATTCTCCGCCAATAGTTTTTGATTGACGGTATAGCCTTCGATCAAATGCCGTTTGAGCAGCCCGGTGGCCCATATTCTGAAGCGGGTCCCATTCTGGGATTTTACGCGATAGCCAACTGATATTATTACATCGAGATTGTAATATGTGACAGGGTAAGTCTTGCCATCGGCGGCAGTTGTTGCATATTTTGCAACAACTGCTTTTTGCTGAAGCTCGCCTTCCTCGAATATGTTCTTTATATGGCGCGAAATAACCGACTTGTCGCGCTTAAAAAAGGCCACCATCTGGCTTAAACTAAGCCAGACCGTTTCCCCGGCTAGCCTGACCTCAAGGTGTACCCCGCTCTTATTGCCGGGATAGATTATAACCTCCCCGCCTTCGGGAGCGCTTTTTAGAATATTATTCGCGCTTTTCATGTTTAGAGTATAGCAGGCCAACGCGACAAGGGAGTGTCGGGTTTGAAGAAGCGCTAATTCTCCGAACTATTTACCCAAAAATCCGCCAGGACTTCTGCTTGTTTCATTACGGTGTCTATGGCCTTCTGCTGTTTGTCGGGCGGGTAGCCGTATTTGTTCAGGGTACGGCGGACCAGGACCATTAGTTTGGCGCGGGCGCTTTCTTTAAGGGTCCAATCTATGGTGGCATTCTTGCGCACCTTGTCGGCTACCTCGCGGGCGATGAACTTCAGGTTCTCGTCGCCAAGGGCCATTACGGCGCTATCGTTAAGTTCAAGCGCAGAGTAGAACGCGAATTCGTCCTTGGTCAGCTTCAGTTTCTCAGCCAAGCCATCAACTTCACGTATCCGCCTGGCTATTTCAAGCAGTTCTTTAATTATCTCCGCCGTGGTCATCAGGTTGTTCTGATACTTACGGATGGAAGTCTCAAGCATCTCCAAAAGATTCTTGCCTTTTGTCAGATTAAACTTAAGACGCCCGTGGACCTCGTTGTTGAGAATGCGTTTAAGCAGCTCAATCGCGAGGTTCTTATGCTTCATGCCCTTAACTTCTTCCAGGAATTCCTCGGACAAGAGCGAGATATCCGGCTTCTTTATGCCGGCAGCGTCAAAAATATCCACAACCTCGGTAGAAGCCACGGCCTGGCTTACTATCTGGCGTATGGCGCTTTCGTATTTATTGGCGCCAGAACCGTCGCCGCCATCCCCGCCGTCAAATTTAACCAGCCGCGCGCGCAAGGCCTGGAAGAAAGCCACCTCGTCGCTTAGGTCCAGCGCGTCCTCGTGCGGCAGGGCCAGCGCGTACACCTGCGAAAGCGCCGTGCTCTCTTTAACAAAGCGCTCCTTGCCCTTGTCCAGCGCCAGCACGAACTCTTCCGCCTGCAAAATAAGCGAAAGCCGCTCTGAAGTCCCCACTTTAAAGAACTTCATGTAATCAAACCCGTGGAACATCTGGCGCACAACTTCTATTTTTTCAAGGAGCAGTTCCAGCGCCTGCTGCTGCGTTTCGGCCGGGTTGCCCTTGCCGCCCGCGCCGGAGTAAAATGCCAGCGCCTCTTTAAGCGCGTTGCCTATGCCGATGTAGTCCACCACAAGGCCGCCGGGCTTGTCCATGAACACGCGGTTAACGCGGGCTATGGCCTGCATAAGCGTGTGGCCTTTCATCAGCTTGTCTATGTAAAGCGTGTGCAGGCAGGGCACGTCAAAGCCGGTAAGCCACATGTCGCGCACGATAACCAGCTTAAGCGGGTCCTTGGGGTCCTTCATGCGGTCGGCCAGCGCGCGGCGGCTTTCCTTGTTGGTGCGGTGGCAGGCCGGTATAACAAGGCTGTCCGGGTCCTCGGGGTCGAACTGCATTTTGTCCGAAGAAGAAGACGTCATCACCACTTTCAGCGCGCCGGTCTTCTGGTCTTCGCTGTGCCAGGCGGGGCGCAGCTTTATGATCTCTTCGTAAAGCGCAACGGCTATGCGGCGGCTCATGGTAACTATCATAGCCTTGCCGTCGAACACCTCGGAGCGCTTTTCATAATGCTCAACAATATCGCGCGCCAGGTTTTGCAGGCGCTTGGGGTGGCCCACTATGGCCTCAAGCTTGGTCCACTTGGCTTTGGCCTGCTGGGTTTCGGTGGCGCCGTCGTCGGCCATTTCCTTTTCGAAATCGGCCAGCAGCTTGCGGCCGTCTTCGGTAAGGTTAACCTTGGCCAGGCGGCTTTCGTAATAGATCTTTACCGTGGCGCCGTCGTCCACGGCCTGGGCTATGTCGTACTTGTCTATGTAATTGCCGAACACCGCCGGGGTGTTCTTGTCCGCGCCCTCCACGGGCGTGCCGGTAAAACCGATGAACGTGGCGTTGGGGATGGCGTCGCGCAGGTACTTGGCAAAACCGTAGGCCTTGCGCTTGCCGGTTACTTTGCCCCCCTCGTCCTTAACGTCCAGGAACCTGGCGCCAAAGCCGTACTGCGTTCGGTGGGCCTCGTCGGCGATCACTATGATGTTGTGCCTGTCGGAAAGACGCTCGTAGTCCGCGCTGCCGTCCTCGGGGAAG
>CALMZU010000168.1 GCA_937870775.1 uncultured Elusimicrobia bacterium | reverse complement strand
GCTTCGATAGGCTGGAAACGCCGTACCGCAAGACAGTCGGGAGTGGTGGCATTAAATCAGCAGATTGCCACTGAGGGCCAGGACTTTTCACCTAAGGACCGGGCGGCGGCCTTCCTTTGGTACTCGCGCTTCATAACCGAGGCCCTCCAAGTCGGAGATGTGTCCGAAAAACAGGCAAAAGATTTTGCCCTTAAAGCCTACAACGTCGTTGCGGGCAATAAAGCCATAGAAGGTGGTAAGTAATGCCCCGCACAGACATAAGCCTCGATGCCGTAAGGGATTTCACCGGAAATCCTAATCCCACTCCTAAGCCTCCGGCGGGCGCGGCGCCCGTAATCCAGGCGCCCGCTGAGCAACCCCCGGTAGCAGAAGATAGGACCGGGGATATCGCCGGGCCTACCCCCGCGGAGTCAGCGAAGGCTCCGGCGGAATACGCCGCTAAACTCGATACGGATGGTAGGACCTGGAAGGTTATACGCCGCGTCCCTGGAGAGCTTTCACAGGTGGCGGGCTCGGTGGATATGCCGGACTTGGAGAACAACCTCAAAGCCATAGGTACCTACAACCCAGGACGCCGGGAATATTCCATTTCTGAGAAATACGCCAATGAGCTCATAGCCGGCCGCCCCGGTATGCCGGAGTGGCTGGCGCAGAGATTTAAGGCCGGAGAGGCCGGAGTCATATCGAATCTCACCTATGCCCGCGCTCTGCGCGGGGAAATACCGTGGGAGAGCGCCAAGGCTTCTGCGGATCAGAACGCGCTACAGTCTCAGATAGGCCAGGCCCCCGAAATGGCGTGGAACAACGTAGTCGGCGGGGCCATCAACCAGACTATAAAGGCCGCGGGGGATGTTGCTGAAATGCTCCCCGGACTCAAAGCCTATACGGGCAAATCCGCCTCTACGGCGGCCATATTCGGCGGCGGGGCCATAGCGACCGCGTGGGTTACCCTCGGCACCGCCGGCATGGCTACTCCCGCTGTGGCGGCCGGAGTGGCCGGGTTAATGACCACTGGTGCGTCTTATGGGCTTTTTAAGGCCGGATTCGATATGGGCGCTGGGGAAGTGGCCCAGACGCTCTATGATAAAGGTGTAGACCCCAAGGCCATACAGAAGGTAGCTCCTATGGCCGGCGTGGTGAATGGCGCTCTGGATATGTGGGGCTTTTCCTTACTGTCCGCCCCGTTCAAACGGGCGGTAGCCCGCAATATTCTTACGTCCGCGCCGGTTAAGGCCGCGCTGACCAAATGGTACACGCAGTACGCTATGGAGACTGCGGGGGAAGTGGCCGTCGAGGACGTACAAGAACTCGTCAGCGCTACCGCGGAAAACCTTGCTGCGGACATAGATAATAAACCTGAGGCATACAACAACCGGGAAGCCATATCAAAGCGTATAATGGACACCACCATAAAGTCCCTCAGGGCGTTCGCCGTTATGAAGGCCCCCGGCGCCGCTTTAGATTTTGCGGGAGAGCGCGGCGAGAAGGCTAAAGCCGCCCAGGCGGCCGCTGAGATGGACGCCAAGATATCAGCCTATGAGACTAAGACCGCCGAGGCCCGTCAGGCCATGGAGGCCGCTACCCCTGAGGAAGCCCCGGCGCTTCCGGCTGGCATAGAGGAAACGCTGTCCGCGAAAGCAGAATCCCTGGTTAAAGCCGTGGCTGCCGGCGAAAAGGAGCCGCAGTCTCTTACTGAGGAGCTTAGCGCCCTTGTAGAAGAACAGGAAGCCGAGGAGGCCAAGGCTATGGGTGTAAAAGCCCAGACTACCGATCTCGGCGCCGCAGAAATAAAGGGCGTCGTCGCTACGCTGGACTCGCAGTTATCGTCGGTGCGCGAGTCCATCGACCTCCTGATTAAAACCCGTAAGCAAATGATATCCGAAGAAGTTTCTACGGACGCCATAGATAAACGCCTCCGCGGGCTTATGGACCGCGAGAACGCTCTCGATAGCCACCTCGCCTATTATCTCACGGCCGAGGAGGACCTAAAGGTGTCCAAAGGCGAAAAACTGACGGTAAAGGCCGCGGACCTGGAGCGTCTTCTCAGCCAGGGGCATGAGGCCGGCTACGTTGAGGGCCGCAAGACAGTAATCAAAGAACGCGCCGCGGCCATAAAGACTATAACCGACGAGTTCGGACTCACTCCGTCGGACACCCGTAAAATTCTCGGTGGAAAAAATGTTCTGCTGATGGGCGACGTTATGTTCCGTAACTGGCTGAACGTGGGCCACGAGCGGACGGATAAAGAAACCGGAACCACTACCCATATCGCCAGTTTCCGCGAACTTGCCGCTGCGGCCGCCGAGCGCAAAAATGCGCTTCGGGAACTTCAGGCCATGCGGCATGAGAAGGAACTGAAGGGCGAACAGCACATACGCGCGCTGAATTCCTTACCGCCCATCCACAAAATGACCACCGAGCAGATACGGCAGTACGCCGATATCCTCAGCAAGTATTCGGCGGGTGACGTAGCCATGACCCCTAAGCGCATTAAGGCCCTCGAAGGCTCGAAGTTCTCCGGGGCTAAAACCTGGGGGGATATAAAAGCCCGCATGGGAGAGATCCTTTCTGGTTCCATAGAGGAGACGCGGGGTAAATTTAAGGCCCCGTGGTACACGCCGGTTCTCGACGCTACGAGGCTTTCTCACCTTAATAAATTATTCAGGTACTCCACGGA